>JAJDYL010000105.1 GCA_022825195.1 Alphaproteobacteria bacterium | reverse complement strand
TGCGCCTGATTGCCCGTGCGCGCATGCGTGCAGCCGGGCAGAGGGCATACCTCTCCCGTCCGCTCACGCCGGGGGTTGCGGCCCCCAGCCATTGCTTTCTGCAGAAAAGCGGAACGGCGGCCCCGGAAGCCGCCTTTCTCTGATGCCTATTCTACACCATTCCTCAGAAAATCAAGCCCATTCGGGAACAAAAAATGACAATTCCAGATAATTTTCTTACAACCTGTTGAATCGGCGCGACAATAAATGCCGGGCCCGGGCCTCCGGTCTATGGCTGCCGCGTTCGATGCCGCAGCGCCGTCTGCATCCATACGATGCCGCCCAGCACCATGAGGGCGCCGCACCATTGCCAGGGGCCGAGCTGCTCGTCGTAGAGGGCCCAGGCCGCGAAAATGCTCGTCAGCGGCTGGAGGTTGTTCAGCATCGAGGTGTTCTCGGCCCCGGCAAGGCGAACGGCGGCGTAGTAGAGCGGGATCGACGAGACCTGGCACGCGATCACGACAAGGCCGGCGGCCCAGCCGGTCGCCGTTTCCGGCAGCCGCGCCTCGCCCGAGAGCAGCGCCGCCGGCACCAGGATCGCCGCCGCCACGGCCGAGAACCAGAACATCACCGGCAGCGGGTCGGCGTGCGCCATGCCGCGCGCGAGCCACAGCACGCTGACCGAGCAGGCGACCCCTGCCGACACGCCGAGGAACACGCCGAAGGGGTCGAGTTCGTCGAAGCCGACGCCGAGCGCGAGCCCGACCCCGGCGAAGGCGAGCACCAGCGCGCCCATGACGGCCGCGCTCGGCCAGCGCCGGTCGAGCGCGGCGGAGAACGCGCCCACCAGCGGCGGATAGACGAAGAAGCAGAGCGCGGCGAGCCCGACCGGGATTGTCTCCACCGCCGCGATATTGCCGTAGAACATGTGCGCCGCCAGCACGCCGAGGCCGAGGCAGGAGAGCATGTCGCGCCCGGGCAGGCGCAGGCTGCGCCGGCTCGCGACGCAGATGAGCCAGAGCATCAGCGCCAGCAGGACGGCGCGGACGGGAGAGATCGCCAGCGCCGTTGCGCCCCCCTCATAGGCGGCGCGCGAGGCCGCGATCGCGAGCCCGAGGCCGAGCGAGGAGGCGACGGCGAACAGATATCCCCGCCGGGTCGGCGTCACCCGCTTGCCGCCGCTCCGGGGAAGGGCCGGGCGCAATGCCTGTCCAGAACCATGCCGAGCCCCTATATGATGAACCGCCCGTGGGACAAGGTTTAGCAATGCCCGATACCGAGCGCGAGAGCGCCACGCTGCCGGTCTGGGACCTGACCGATCTCTACAGCGCGCCCGACGGCCCCGATGTCGCCCGCGACCTGGAGACCGCCGATGCCGAAGCCCGCGCCATCGCGGACCGCTGGAAGGGCAGGCTCGCCGGGCTCGGCGGCGACGGGCTGGCGGAGGCGGTGGAGGCGTATGAACGCTTCCACGAACGGCTCGGCAGGCTCCTGAGCTATGCGGGCCTGCTGCGGGCCGGCGACATGGCGTCTCAGGAGACCGGGCGTTTCCATCAGTCGATCCAGGAGCGCTTCGCCGGGATTGCCGCGCATACGGTCTTCTTCCAGCTCGAACTCAACGCCATCGACGACGCGGTTCTGGAGCGGCAGCTCGAGGAAAGCGAACGCCTGCGCCGCTACCGCCCCTGGCTGGAGCAGAGCCGTTCCTTCCGCCCGCACCAGCTGGGCGAGGACATGGAGCGCCTGCTGCTGGACCGCGAGGTCGCGGGCTCCTCTGCCTGGACGCGGCTTTTCGATGAAACGCTTGCCGCCCTGCGCTTCCCGTTCCGCGACCGGCGGCTCACTCTGGCGGAGGCGCTCGACGGGCTTTCGGATGCCGATCCGGGCGTGCGCAGGGCGGCGGCCGGGTCGCTCTCGACCGTGCTGGGGGAGAATGTCCGGCTCTTCGCGCATATCCTCAACACGCTGCTGAAGGACAAGGAAATCGACGACCGCTGGCGCTGCTTCGGGCGCTCCGTTTCCGCGCGGAACCTGCAGAACCGCGTGGAGGACGAGGTGGTCGATGCGCTGGTCGGCTCGGTCAAGCGCGCCTATCCGGACCTGTCGCACCGCTATTACCGCCTGAAGGCCGAATGGCTGGGCGGCGGAAAGCTCGCCTGGTGGGACCGCAACGCGCCGCTGCCCGAGGCGGACAAGCGCGAATTCTCATGGGCCGACGCGAAGCGCCTCGTGCTGGAGGCGTATGGCGGGTTCTCGCCGCGCATGGCGGAGCTGGCGCGGCGTTTCTTCGACAATGACTGGATCGACGCCCCGCCGCGCCCGGGCAAGGCGCCGGGAGCGTTCTCCCATTCGACCGTGCCGGGCGCGCATCCCTATGTGCTGCTCAATTACCAGGGAAAGAGCAGGGATGTGGCGACGCTCGCGCACGAGCTCGGCCACGGGGTCCATCAGTCGCTGGCGGCCGGGCAGGGCTATTTCCTTGCCTCGACCCCGCTGACGCTGGCCGAGACGGCGTCGGTCTTCGGCGAGATGCTCACCTTCCAGGCCATGCTGAAGACGGCCCCGCCCGAGGGCCGGCGCGCGCTTCTCGCCGGCAAGGTCGAGGACATGCTGAACACCGTCGTGCGCCAGACCGCCTTCTACGAGTTCGAGCGCCGCCTTCACGAGGCGCGCGCGGGAGGCGAGCTGACGGCGGACGACATCGGCGGGGTCTGGATGGAAACCCAGCGCGAGAGCCTTGGCGACGCCTTCGAATACGACGATTCCTACCGGGCCATGTGGACCTATGTCGGCCACTTCGTCCACGCGCCCTTCTATGTCTATGCCTATGCCTTTGGCGACTGCCTGGTGAACGCGCTCTACGCGGCCTATGAGGACGGGAGCGAGGGCTTCGAGGCCAACTATCTCGACATGCTCGCGGCCGGCGGGTCGAAACACCATGGCGAGCTTCTGGCGCCCTTCGGGCTCGACGCCCGCGACCCCGCCTTCTGGGACCGGGGGCTTGCGCGCATCGCCGGCTTCGTGGACGAGCTGGAGGCCGCATGAGCGACGACACGGCCGGCATCGGCGGCCAGATGCGCCGCTATGCGCGGGTCGGCGGCGCTGTGGGCGGCCTCGCTGTCAACTATGCCGGCCGGCGGCTGCTCGGGCGCAGGATCGAGCACGACGCCCATGCGCGGGAGCTTGCGGCGGCGGTCGGCGGACTCAAGGGGCCGCTGATGAAAGTGGCGCAGATCCTCGCGACCATCCCCGATGCGCTGCCGTCGGCCTATGCGGAGGAGTTGCGGCAATTGCAGGCCGATGCGCCCTCCATGGGCTGGCCCTTCGTGCGCCGGCGCATGGCGGGCGAACTGGGGCAGGGCTGGCGGCAGCGCTTCCGGGAATTCGAACGGAGCGCCGCCCACGCGGCATCGCTCGGCCAGGTCCACCGGGCGACCGCCCCGGACGGCGCGCGCCTTGCCTGCAAGCTGCAATATCCGGACATGGCCTCGGCCGTCGAGGCGGACCTCCGGCAGTTGCGCCTCGTGCTTTCCATCTATGAGCGCCGCGACCGGGCGGTGCGCACGGAGAGCATCTTCGAGGAACTGTCGGAAAGGCTGCGGGAGGAGCTCGACTACCACCGCGAGGCGAAGCACATGCGCCTCTATGGCGCCATGCTGGCGGGCGAGCCCGGCGTAACGGTGCCCGAGCCCCTGGACGGGCTGTCGACCGGCCGCCTGCTCACCATGACCTGGGTGGACGGGCGCCCGCTGCTGGAGGCCGTGGACCTGCCCGTGGAGGCGCGCAACCGGCTGGCGGAGAACATGTTCCGCGCCTGGTATGTGCCGTTCTACGACTGCGGCGTCATTCACGGAGACCCGCATCTCGGCAACTACTCGATGCGGGAGGACCACGGCATCAACCTGCTCGACTTCGGCTGCGTCC
This sequence comes from Alphaproteobacteria bacterium, assembly GCA_022825195.1. Lineage (GTDB taxonomy): Bacteria > Pseudomonadota > Alphaproteobacteria > Bin95 > Bin95 > Bin95. The sequence goes on along the minus strand of JAJDYL010000105.1, from coordinate 3,694 downwards.
GCGTGTTCCCGCCGTCCTTCGTCAAGGGCGTGATCGACCTCTACCGGGCGCTCCGGGACGGCGACGAGGCGCTGGCGGTCTCGGCCTACGAGACCTGGGGCTTCGAGAACCCGTCGCGCGAGCTGATCGAAGTGCTGAACATCTGGGCGGAGTTCCTTTACACACCCCTTCTCCAGGACCGGGTCCAGCGCATACAGGAAAGCGAAAGCGGCCTTTACGGCGCGACCGTCGCTGCGAGGGTGCATCGGGAGTTGCGGCGCGTCGGCGGGGTGCGTCCGCCCCGCGAATTCGTGCTCATGGACCGCGCCGCCATCGGCCTCGGCTCGGTCTTTATGCGGCTTCGGGCGGAGGTCAACTGGCACCGCCTCTTCCACGGCCTCATCGACGGCTTCGATGTGGACGCCCTTGCAGCCCGCCAGTCCGCGGCCCTGGAGGCGGCGGGGCTGGAGTAAGGTCCGGCCGAACTTACATTGGAGCGAGTGTTCCCTTATGTTTGCAGGCGCCGGACACGGTTCATGGATGCTCGCCTTGGCAGGCAGGAACGCCAAAATGCGGTTGCGGGGCCCTTCAGCCGGACCGGTCGAAGATGTCGAGCGATCCGCTTGCCGGCGATGTGCGTAAGTTGAAAGGGCTTGACGGCGGATTCCGCCGGCGGGTCGGCTCGTGGAGCATCCTCTTTGAAATCGACGGCAGCTCCAGGCGGGTGACCATCGCCAACATCTCCCGGCGGTCTTCCACGACCTATCGCCGACCGCGGCCGGACTAGGTCGCGCCGGGCCGGGTTATCCTCCGGCGGCGCCGGCAGGTGCGACATTTTTGCTTGCAGCCCGGCCGCCATTCAGTGCAGGCTCGCATTCGAGTCGTCGATTCATCGGCGTTGCCGCGCTCCTGAAGCATGGGGATGGAGCGCGTTTATTGTGCCTGCCGGCGAACCGGCAAGGCTTCGGGGAGGACACCTCGCGACAGCGAAAAGGAGACGGCGTCATGGCGGGAAACAGGCGGGAAGGGCTTGTGGCCGATGCGGGGCTGATGAAAGGCCTGCACAGCGGCATGGGATTCGCGGCGAAAGGCATGGTCATCGCCTTCGTCGTGTTCACGATCCTGAATGTGGAATTCGCCAACAGCATCTATGCGGCGATCCGCGGCTGGGTCGAGGCGTCGCTGGCCTGGTACTACATCCTCATCGTCGTCTTCCTGGTGTTCGTCTGCCTCTACCTGATGTGCTCGCGGCACGGGTCGGTCCGGCTCGGAGACGACGACTCAAAACCGGAGTTCAGCAATTTCTCCTGGTTCGCCATGCTGTTCTCCGCCGGCGTCGGCATCGGCATCCTGTTCTTCGGCGTGGCCGAACCGGTCTTCTATTTCGACAATTCCGGCGCCTTCGGCTACCCGAACAATCCCCATGCGGACGCCGTCGGCGTGACCGACATGGACATGAACCGCGCGGTCCACGCCATGCGCGTCACCTATTTCCACTGGGGATTCCACGGCTGGGCGATCTACGTGATTATCGGGCTCTGCCTGGCCTATTTCGGCTTCCGCAAGAAGCTGCCGCTCACGCTGCGCTCGGCGCTCTACCCGATCATCGGCGAGCGCATCTACGGGCCCATCGGGCACGGCGTGGACCTGCTGGCGGTGTTCGGGACGGTCTTCGGCGTCGCCACCTCGCTCGGCCTCGGCGTGACCCAGATGGCGACCGGCCTGAACGTGCTGTTCGGCGTCGACCCCGGGATCGGCACGCAGATAATCCTGATTATCGTGATCTCGATCATCGCGACGCTCTCCGCGGTTTCCGGCGTCGGCAACGGCATCCGCATCATCTCGGAATGGAACATCTGGCTCTCGGTGGTGCTGCTGGCCTTCTTCCTGTTCTTCGGGCCGTTCAAGTGGCTGATGGGCTTCTTCGTGACCTCCATCGGCGACTATATCTGGAACGTCATCCCGATGGGCTTCTGGACCGCCGGAACCGACAAGGAGATCGGCTGGCAGGGCGGCTGGACGATCTTCTACTGGGGCTGGTGGATTTCCTGGGCGCCGTTCGTCGGCATGTTCATCGCCCGCATCAGCCGCGGCCGCACGATCCGCCAGTTCATGGTCGGCGTGCTGTTCGTGCCGACCTCCATCGCCTTCTTCTGGCTGTGCATGTTCGGCGGCAACGCCATGTACATGGAGCTCATGGCCGAAGGCGGCGTGGGCACGGCGGGCATCGTCGAAATGGTGCGTGCATGGAACCTGCCGTCGGCGCTTTACGGCACCATCGACCGGCTGACCGAACTCGCCTTCCTGCAATGGGCCATGGCGGCGCTGGCGACCCTGCTGCTGGCGACCTGGTTCATCACCTCGTCGGACTCGGGCACGCTGGTCATCACCACCATGCTCTCCATGGGCGACGACAACCCGCCGCAGCGCTTCCGCATCGTCTGGGGGCTCGGCGAGGGCTTCGTGGCGGGCGTGCTGCTGCTGGCCGGCGGCCTCAAGGCGCTGCAGACGGCCTCCATCGCCGCGGCGCTGCCGATCTCCGTCATCATGCTGTTCATGACCTACGGCCTCATCAAATCGCTGTCGGAGGACAGTTCGGCCGTGCCGGCTGCGGGAAGGGCCGAACCCGCGCCTGCCTGACCGGTCCCGCGTCATCCGGAGCGTTGCCGCCATGAACGGCAACGCTCCGGCCCGGCTTTGCTCACCCGGTTGCGCCTGCGAGCAGGCAGGCGTCGGCGAGCGGCGCGACCGGGCTCAGGTCGCGGTGATGCTGGTAGTCCGGCCGGGCGCGGCGGGTCAGCGCGTTGGAGACCGGATTGAGGATCAGCGAGAAGATCGTGCGCGGCCAGGGCGTCATGTTGATGGACGAGCCGTGCACCAGCGTGTCGCCGAAGATCAGCACCGTGCCGGGCGGCCCCTTGGCGGCGACCAGGCCGCCTTCGGCCGCGAGGCCCGCCACGGTCTCGTTGTCGACCACCCAGAGCGGATAGCTCGTCGTCTCGGTATCCAGCACCGCCGGCGCGGCCCCGCGCTTGTGCGAGCCGCGGATGAAGACGATCGGGCCGTTGAATTCCGTCGCCTCGTCGAGCAGCACATGGAGGTTGAGCGCCAGGGGTTCCGGCACGCCGTCCTCGCCGTGATGGGTGGCGAAATCGTAGTGCCATTGCCAGACGTCGCCCGAGAACGCCGCCTTGGCATTCACCTTGACCTGCTGGATGTAGAGGTCGTCGCCGAGAATCTGCCGGGCGGGCTCCACGAGGCGCGGATGGCGGACGAGGCGGGCATAGACGTCGCTGCGCCGGTGCAGGGCCATGGCCGTGCGCACGGCATCGCTCCGCTTCTCCCGGAAGTTCTCCGGCCGGCGCTCGGCGAACAGGCGCGGCAGCTCCGCCTTCAGGACCCCGACCTCGTCGGGCGAGAACAGCGACGGCAGGATGAGGAACCCGTCGTCCCGGAACTGCGCGATCTGCGTATCCGTCAGCTTCATGGGATTGTCCCCGGCAGACGGGCGCCGGCATGCGCCCGCGACCGGCAGGTTCAGGCGTCGAGCGTGCGCTTCAGGTTGCGGTCCACCGCGTCGAGGAAGCCGGTGGTGCTGAGCCAGCCCTGGTCGGGGCCGGCCAGCAGCGCCAGGTCCTTGGTCATCTCGCCGCCTTCCACCGTCTCGATGCAGACCCGTTCCAGCGTGCGGGCGAACTCGGAAACCTCCGGCGTC
>JAJDYL010000176.1 GCA_022825195.1 Alphaproteobacteria bacterium | reverse complement strand
CCCCGGACCCGGCACCCGTGGCCAAGCGTGCGCTTCGCCGTCACTACCCGAGGTAGGAGCCGGATGCGTTAGCGCGCACGTCCGGATCTGTGCGGGGGGCGCCGGGAAACCGGCGTCCCTACCGCGACCGCCGGTCTCCCGCCCGCCGCCCCGGCGGTCGTGCCTGTCCTCCAACGGCTGCGGCGGCCGGGAAAGCCGCGGCTGGGCCCGGATCGAGTCCGGGGCGACAGCGAGGGAGGCCGGGGCGACAAAAGGGGCGCTGGGGCCAGGAATGCGCCATGGGCGGGCCAACGGGCGCGCCGGATACGGGTCGGGACGAGATTTGTGAATCCGGCAGGGCCGGAGGGAAGGGGGCGAGACGGGACGGAGCCATGACATCGCATGACAAAACATGACACTTCGCAGGGGTGCGCTTCCACGCGGCGGCGCGGCGGGCCGGGCGCGGGGGCGCCCGGAGCTTCTACGCGGCGTTGCCCAGGCCCGTGGGCGGTCCCTTCAGCTCGACCGTGTTGCCGTCCGGGTCGCGGATATAGATCGAGGGGCCGGTGCCTTCGGCGCCGTAGCGCGGCAGCGCCGCCTCCGTCTCGACGCCGTGCTCCGCCAGCCAGGCCCGCAGCTCCGCTTCGTCGAAGGGCGATACCCGGACCGCGAAATGGTCCATGTTGGCCCCTTCCGGGTCCGGTTCGCCGGGCACCAGGTCGATCAGGGCCGCGCCGGCGCGCAGCTGCACCAGGCCGATCTCCTCCAGCCGCCGCTCCTCCCGGCAGCCCAGCACGCCGGTATAGAAAGCCAGCGCCCTGTCCATGTCGCGGACCCGGAGCACGACATGGTCGAGGTTGCGGATGCGGAATCTCATGGCTCTGCCCTCCCCTCGGTCGATACCGTGCCCCATATTGGGGCCTGAAGGAGGATGTGTCATGGACGCCGATACCATTCTCGACGCGGCGCTCGCCCTCGCCGCCGAACGCGGCTGGAGGCGGACGACGCTGTCCGACATTGCAGCGCATGCAGGATGCGGCCTCGCGGACGTCTACCGGAACTTTCCGTCGAAAGGCTCGATGGCGCGGGCGGCGGTGGCGCGGGTCGATGCCGCCGTGCTGTCGGAGGCCGAGGCCGGCGAAGGGGAGTCGTTTCGCGACCGGCTCTTCGACCTGCTGATGCGCCGATTCGACGCGCTCAAGCCGCATCGCGGGGCCATCGCGGCGCTCTGGCGGGAGTTGCCGCGCGATCCGCTGGCCGGCGCGCCGCTGGCCCCGGCGCTCGCCCGGTCCATGGCCTGGATGCTGGAAGCCGCCGGAGCGCCGCCCCGCCGGCCCTTCGGCCCGGTGCGGGTGAAGCTGCTCGCCGGAATCCATCTCTCGGTCATGCGGGTCTGGCTGCAGGACGACAGCGAGGACCTCGGCCGGACGATGGCCCGGCTGGACAAGGCCCTCAAGCGTTGGGCGCCCGTGCTGGAAGGGCGGTGCGGCCGGGAAAATTATTGCGGCGCACAAAAAAACGCTTGACGCTGCATCGCAGCATTATCATATTGCACCTGCGAGACGATGCCCGCGGCCTTCTGCGGCAGCCGGCTCCCGAGACAGGAACGGAGACCAAAAGAGCGATGTACAAGATGCCCTTTGCCGATTTCGACCCGGCCCGGTTCATGGCCGATTTCAAGGTTCCGGCGTTCGACCCCGAGGGCGCGATGGCGCTGCACCGCAAGAATGTCGAAGCCATGACCGCCGCCGGACAGGCGGCGTTCGAGGGCGCGGGCGCCTTCATGCGCCGCCAGGGCGAACTGGCGCGCGAGGCGGCCGAGGCCTCCGCCGCCGGCATGAATGCGTTCTTCGGCGACGCGAGCTTCGAGGACAAGGCCGAGCGCGGCGCGGCGCTGGTCAAGGGAAGCTGGGAATCGGCGGTCGCCGGAGCCGGGGAACTGGCGGAAATGTCGGCGAAGACCGGCCGCGAGGTGTTCGGCCTGATCGACAGGCGCGTCCGCGACGCCATGGACGAAGCGGCGTCGATGGCCGCCCCGGCCGCCAGACCCGCTGGAAAGGCCGCACCGGCAAAATCGTAAGGCGCGTTGTTCCTCCCCTTCGCGCCGGGCCGCTCCCGCAATGCGGGGGCGGCCCTTCTTTATGGCGCCGCGGTGCGCGGCCATGGCGAGACGCCGCAATTTCCATGGTCTATGTTGACCGGGCCATGACGAACGATGTCCTGAACTTCCTGGACGACCTGGTGCGCAAGGCGCGCGCGCAGGGAGCCGACGAAGCCGACGCGGTCGATATCGACAGCCGCTCGCTCGATGCCGAGGTCCGCTTCGGCAGGATCGAGAACATGGAGCGCTCGGAATTGCGCAAGACCGGCCTGCGGGTGCTGGTCGGGCGCCGCCAGGCGGTCGTTGCGAGCGCGGACCGGGACACCGGGACGGCGGACGCGCTGGTCGAGCGGGCGGTCGCCATGGCGCGCGCCGCGCCCGAAGATCCCCATGCCGGGCTGGCGGACCCGTCGCTTCTGGCCCCGGACCGGCCCGAACTGGACCTCTTCGACGCGGAGGCGCCGGCTTCGGAAGACCTTGTCCGGCAGGCCGAGGAAGCGGAGACGGCGGCCCTCGAGGTGCCAGGCGTCACCAATTCGGAGGGCGCCGGCGCCGGCCGCAGCGAAACCCGTGTCGCGCTGGTCTCGAGCAACGGATTCGCCGGCAGCTACCGCAGGTCCGGATGCGGCCTGTCGGTATCGGTGCTGGCCGGCGAAGGCACGGCGATGGAGAGCGAGTACGACTGGTCCCGGGCCGTTCACGCCTCCGACCTCGCGGAGCCGGCGGCCCTGGGCCGCAGCGCGGGCGAGCGCGCGGTCCGCCGGCTCGGCCCGGTCAAGCCGGAGACGGCCGTCATGCCGGTGGTCTTCGAGCAGCGCCTCGCCGGACGGCTGGTCGGCGCGATCGCCGGGGCCGTCAACGGCGCCGCCATCGCGCGCGGCACGAGCTTTCTCAAGGACGCGATGGGCGAGGCGGTGTTGAAGGACGGCATGGCCCTGATCGACGATCCGGGCCGCCCGCGCGGCCTCGGCTCGCGCCCGTTCGACGCCGAGGGTCTGGCCTGCAGGCGCCGCGCCCTGGTCGAGGACGGGGTGCTCCGCTCATGGCTGCTGGATTTGCGCTCCGCCCGCCAGCTGGGTCTGCCGCCCACCGGCAACGCCGCCCGCAGCGCAGGCTCCCTGCCCGGTCCCACCTCTTCCAACCTTTACCTGGAGCCGGGGCGCCGGTCTCCGGAAGAGCTGGTCGGCGAAATCGAATCCGGGCTGTTCGTGACCGCGCTCATGGGCCACGGCGTCGATCTCGTTGCCGGGCGCTACAGCCAGGGCGCGGCAGGTTTCGCGATTCGCGGCGGCAAGCTCGCCGAGCCGGTGAACGAAATCACGATAGCCGGAGACCTGCGGGACATGCTGCTCGGCATCGACGCCGCCGACGACCTGGTTTTCCGCGGCAGCACCAACGCCCCGACCCTGCGGATCGACGCCATGACGGTGGGAGGACGGTAGGGCGCCGCTCGGGCCCGTCAGCTGTCTAGACGCGGCGCCCAGGGAATGCGGCCGAATTCTATGCCTTCCTCGGTGAGCGCCCTGGCTTCCTTGGGCGTCGTCTCGCCGTAGATCGCATGGCTGTCGGTCTCGCCATAGTGGATGCGGCGCGCCTCCTCGGCGAAGCGCGGACCGACATAGTCGCAGTTTTCCTCGACCTTGCGGCGCAGTTCGCGAAGCTCCCGCATCGCGGCCGCCCTGCGCGCGGACGACTTGTCGGCCGCGCCGTCGGTTCCCTTGGGCGCGACATTCGGCGTCATCAGGCTCTTGCGCGCCGAACGGTCGCCGCAATGCGGGCATACCACCTTGCCTTCCGCGACCTGCGCATCGCAGGCGGCGCTGTCGCGGAACCAGGCTTCGAACTCGTGCTCGTTCTTGCAGGTGAGCCGGTAAACGATCATGCTCCACATATAGTGGCATAAAGGGACCGATGCCAGTCTCCCCCTGGGTTGCACGCTTTGCCCGCCTGGTGCCGCCGGCCGCTCCCGTGCTCGATCTGGCCGCGGGCGGCGGGCGCCATGCCCGGTTCTTCGAATCCCGCGGCCATCCCGTGCTCGCCGTCGACAGGGACGTCTCGCGACTGCCGGACGGCCTGGCCTGGGACCTCGAGGACGGCAGCCCCTGGCCGTTCGCGGACCGGCGTTTCGGGGCGGTCGTCGTGGTCAACTATCTCCACCGGCCGACGCTGGCCGCCACGGTTTCCCTGGTCGCGCCGGGCGGCCTCCTGATCTACGAGACCTTCGCCGCGGGCCAGGAGGCTTTCGGCCGGCCCCGCAATCCGGATTTTCTCCTGCGCCCGGGCGAACTTCTGGGCGCGGTGCGCGGCCGCCTTGTCGTGCTGGCCTATGAGCACGGCCGGGTGGACGGCCCGAAGATGGTTCAGCGCATCGCCGCGATCGATCCCGGCCCCGCCGGCCGGCCGGACGCCTCGGGTTCCATTTCGACGTCCCGGTAAACCTTGGCGGACAGCACCAGGCCGAAACCGATCTGGAGCGTCAGCATCGCCGTGCCGCCATAGGATATGAAAGGCAGCGGCACGCCGACCACCGGGATCAGGCCGGCCACCATGGCGACATTGGCGAAGACGAACAGGAAGAAGGTGAAGGTGACGCCGAAGGCCAGAAGCCGGGCGAAGTCGTTCCGCGCCATGAAGCCGATGGCGAAGCCGTAGCCCAGGATGGCCAGGTAGAGCGCCAGCACGAACAGGCCGCCGGCAAGCCCGAATTCCTCGGAGATCACCGAGAAAATGAAGTCCGTGTGCGTTTCGGGCAGAAAACCCAGATGGCTCTGCGTGCCCTCGAGATATCCCTTTCCGAACTCTCCGCCGGAACCGATGCCGATCTTCGACTGGTAGCCGTGATAGCCGGCGCCGGTCAGGTCGCGTTCGGAGTCGAGGAAGGTGAGCACCCGGTCGCGCTGATAGTCCTTCAACCGGTACCAGACCGCCGGCACGAGCGCCCCTGCGCCTATGCCGAAAACGGCGAACACCCGCCACGAGACGCCGCCCAGGAAGAGGACCGCCACGCCGCCCGCCGCGATCATCGCCGCCGTGCCCAGATCCGGTTGGCGCGCCACCAGCAGGGCGGGCACGGCAATCAGCGCCAGTGCAATCGGCAGCAGGAGCCAGCGATTGGCGTCCCTCTCGTCCCGGACATGGAAGTAGCGGGCAAGCGCCAGCACGAGGGAGATCTTCATGATCTCGGACGGCTGGATCGACAGCGGGCCGAGCCTCAGCCAGCGTTGGGCGCCCATGCCGATGTCGCCCATGAACTCGACGCCGATGACGAGCACCAGCGAGACGGCGTAGATCGGATAGGCGCACCGCAGCCAGAACCGGATGTCGATCAGCGCGACGGCAAGCATGACCGCCAGGCCGGCGGCGAACCGCAGGACGTGCGGGCCCGCCCAGGGCCGGATATTGCCGCCGGCGGCCGAATAGAGCATCGCAAAGCCGACGGCGGTCGTGAGGGCGAGAAGGATGACCAGAACCCAATCGACCCTGAGCAGCAGTCCGCCGATTCCGAGGCCGGGCCGGCGCACTTCCCAAGCCTTCATGATGCGACGGTCCCGGACTTCTGGGCGGCCAGCAGGAGGTCGCGCGCCAGCGGCGCGGCGGCCTTGGACCCGCTGCCGCCATGTTCCACGATCACGGCGGCGGCGTAGCGCGGCCGTTCGAGCGGCGCGTAGCCGACGAACAGCGCATGGTCGCGCTCCTCGCGAGGCAGTTCCTCGTTCTTTCTTATGCCGAGCCGGCGCTCGAACGCGGATATGCGCCGCACCTGCGAGGTGCCGGTCTTGCCGGCCATCTCGAGTCCCTCTTCCTGGATCCGGGCGCCCCAGGCGGTGCCGTGCCGCGAACCGGTGACGGCGGCCAGACCGCCGCGCACGGCCTTCAGATGCCGCTTGTCGATCCCGAGTTCCGGCGCGGCCCCGCCGCCGAGCAGCCTGGGCCGGACCGCGCTCCTGCCATTGGCGAGCCGCGCCGTCATCGTCGCCAGCTGCAGCGGCGTTGCAAGCACATAGCCCTGGCCGATGCCGGCAATCAGCGTCTCTCCGGCATGCCAGGACTCGTTGCGCGCCTTCTGTTTCCACGCCTTGGTGGGAATCAGTCCGCCGCGCTCGCCGGGAAGTTCGACGCCCGTCGGCTCGCCGAAGCCGAGTTTCCTCGCCATGGCCGCGATCCGGTCGATGCCGGTGCGCTGCGCAATCTCGTAGAAATAGACATCACAGGACTGCTGAAGCGCCTGGTAGAGGTTCATGTGTCCATGTCCGCCCCGGCGCCAGCAATGGAACCGGCCGGTGCCGAGCTCGTGGACGCCGTTGCAGAAGAAGCGGCTCTCGGTCGATACCGTCCTCGCCTCCAGCGCGGCGAGCGCGACCGCGATCTTGAAGGTGGATCCGGGCGCATACTGGCCAGACACGACGCGGTTGGTGAGCGGATGCAGGGGGTGAGACGCCAGTGCCTGCCACTCCGATCTGTCGGGGATGCCGTCATGGAATGCGCCGGGGTCGAAGCTCGGCGACGACGCCATGGCCAGGAGGCCGCCATTCTCGACATCCATCAGCACGGCGGCGCCGGTCTTCTCGCCGAACAGGCCGGCCGCGAAGGTCTGGAGATCGGCGTCGAGCGTCAGGCGAAGCGTTTCGCCGGCAAGCCCTTCCCTCCTGCCGAGCTCCCGGCGCTGGCGGCCGGTGGAGGTGACCTCCACCAGGCGCGTGCCGGCGGCTCCCCGCAATGTTTCGTCCTGGGTGCGCTCGACGCCCGTCTTGCCGATGCGGAAATCGGGCATGCGGAGAAGCGAGTCGGCATCGGACCGCTCGAGGTCCCGCCTCGAGACCCGGCCGACATAGCCGATGGTGTGGGCCGCCGCTGCCCCCAGGGGATAGATCCGTCGTTGCGCGGCGCTGGTGAAAATGCCCTCGCGCTCTGCTATCGCGAGCGAGAGCCGGGCCATTTCCTCCCATGAGATGTCGTCCAGAACGACCACCGGCTCGAAGCCCGGTTGCTTTCGCACCGCGCGCCCGACCCGTTCGCGCGTCGCCGGGCCGAGTGTCGCGACGCGGGCGACCTCGTCGAGCACGGCGTCGATGGGGCCCGCCTTTTCCGGAACCAGCAGCAGGCGGTACGTCTCCCGGTTATGGGCCAGCGGCCTGCCCTGACGGTCCAGTATTTCGCCGCGCTGGGGCGCGAGCAGGCGCTCCGAGGTGCGGTTGTCTTCGGCGCGGCGCGCATATCGTTCGCCTTCCAGAACCTGGAGCTGGATCAGGCGTCCCGCCAGCAGACCGAACAGACCGATCTGCAAGCCGCCCACGAGGAGGGCGCGGCGGCGGATCAGCTGGGCCCGGTCGCGCGCCCCCGCCATCAGGCGCTCCTCTTCAAGGCCGCGGCATCGAGCACCGCCAATGTCCCGGCCACGACCGGGTAGGTCAGCACGGTCAGCAACAGCACGGCGGTTGGCGCCGCCACCGGCAGTGCTGCGCTGTAATAGAAGGAGGCGCCGATCCAGGCGATCGCGCTGGCCGCGAGTGCCACGATGGCGAATATGGCCCAGCCTGCGGCGAAGGGCTGTCCGACAACCAGGAAACGCTGGCTGCGCGCCGCTCCGAGGACGAACAGATAGACGAGCGCCATCAGGCCGAATGGCGAGTCCGCGACGCTGTCATGCGTGAGGCCGATGAGGAACACGAACGGCGCCGGCACGAGGTCCGGGCGCCGTCCTGCCCAGTAGTGGACGGCCGCCACGGCGAGTGCCGGCGCGGCCCGGTCGCCGATCCACGGCACCAGCGATATGAGCAGGAGCACCGTAATGCTTGCGGCCGGAACCGCCGCGCGCGCCGCCCGGTCGAGATGCGCCAGCATCTATTCCTCCGCCAGCGCGACGAAGTCGGGAACCCCCCGGTCGATGACCCGGACGAACTCCAGCCGTGTCCAGTCCACATGCGGCACGACCGTGACCCCGCCGCCGGCGCTCGGCCCGGCGCCGACATCGCCGACCGGCAGGCCCGGCGGGAACACCCCTCCGCGCCCGGAAGTGACGACGACATCCCCGGCCGCCAGAGCGGCATTGCGGGGCAGGAAGCGCAGGTGCGGGCGGAAGCCGTTGTCGCCGACGAGAATGGCGTGAACCCGGTCCGGGCCCGCCAGCACCGGCACATGCGAGCGCCGGTCGGTAATCAGCAGCACGCGCGCGCTCCGCGCGCCTGCCGACATGACCCGCCCGACCAGTCCCTCGCCGGATACCACGGCCTGGTCCGCGGCAATGCCCTGGCGGCTGCCGGCGCTCATCAGGAGGCTGCGGGCGTATGGGCCGCCGGTGTCGGCGATCACGCGCGCCGCGACCGTGCGCACCTCGCCGCCGGGGTCGAAGCGCAGGAGCCGGCGCAATTCGCGGTTCTGGCCGTCCAGCCGCCGCGCGAGCGCCTGCCATTGGCGCAGGCGTGCGTTCTCGTCCCGGAGCCGGGAGTTCTCCTCGGTCAGCGCCGCCACGCGACCGAGATTGCTGCCGACATCGCGCGCGGCCCGCACCGGCACGGTTACCGCGTGGAGAACGGGGGCCAGCAGATCTCCGACGGCGCTCTTGACCCAGTCGAAAACGTAGACTTCGGCCTTGGCGACCACTAGCGCGCCCAGGGCGATGGTGACGAGCAGCGCGAACATAGCCCGGCGCAGGGTCGCCTGGACTGGCGTTTCGGCCTTGACCTCCGGCCCTGCGCGGTGCTCCTGCAAAAAGGCGGCCCCCCTAGCTGATCAGCACTCGCTCCAGCGCACCCATGTGCTCAAGGCAGCGCCCGGTGCCGAGCGCCACGCAGAACAGCGGCTCCTCGGCCACCGAAACCGGCAGGTCGGTCGCGTTGCGGATCTCCTTGTCGATATTGGCCAGCAGGCCGCCGCCGCCGGTCAGCACAATGCCGCGGTCGACGATGTCGGCGGCCAGTTCGGGCGCCGTGTTCTCCAGCGCGGCCTTCACCGCCTCGACGATCTGCGCCACCGGGTCGGCCAGCGCCTCGGCAATCTGGCTTTCCGTAATCAGGATTTCCTTCGGCGCGCCGTTCAGCAGGTCGCGGCCCTTGATCGGCATCTGCCGCTCCTCCGGGCCTGTCGGCATCGTGGCGGAGCCGAGCTCCTTCTTGATGCCCTCCGCGGAGGCCTCGCCGATCAGCAGGTTATGGTGGCGGCGGATATAGGCGATGATCGCATCGTCCATCTTGTCGCCGCCGATGCGCACCGAGCTCGCATAGGCGATGTCGCCGAGCGACAGCACGGCGACTTCGGTGGTGCCGCCGCCGATATCCACGACCATGGAGCCGGTCGGCTCCGTGACCGGGAGCCCGGCGCCGATCGCCGCAGCCATCGGTTCCTCGATCAGGAACACGCGCCTGGCGCCTGCGCTTTCCGCCGATTCCTGGATCGCCCGGCGCTCGACGGCGGTCGATCCGAACGGCACGCAGATCACGATCTGCGGGCTCGCGAAGCCGCGCCGGTTATGCACCTGGCGGATGAAGTGCTTGATCATTTCCTCGGCGACTTCGAAATCGGCGATGACACCGTCGCGAAGCGGCCTGATGGTTTCGATCGAGCCGGGCGTGCGGCCCATCATCTGCTTCGCCTGGTCGCCGACGGCGATCACTTTCTTGCGGCCCTTGAACTGGCCGATCGCCACGACCGAAGGCTGGTCGAGGACGATGCCGCGGCCCTCGACATAGACCAGCGTGTTCGCAGTGCCGAGGTCGATGGCCATATTGGCGGAAAACAGGCCGAGCAGGCGGGACAGCATGGAAGCGATGCGCCATATCCACGGGAGGTCGAGAACAGGATGCACTATATAGGGCAAAACCGCCCGACGCGACAGCAAAGGCGGTTGGAGCAACACAAGCCGGGGAACCCCCAATGCCGCCGGACGCCTGCCCGCCGCTGACTTTCCGTCCGTTGGAGCCGGCGCTGATGGATGCGCTCGGAAGCGTCCTCCGGGGAAGCTGGGGCAAGACCTGCTGGTGCATGTATCCGAGGCTGCCGGCAAAGGAATTCGAGGCTTTGCCGGGCGACGGGCCCCTGGGTCCGCGCCGCCGCGCGGCCATGACCGGACTTGCGCGCGCCGCCCCGGCGCCCGGACTGGTCGCCTTCGAAGGGGAGGAGGCGGTCGGGTGGGCCGCCGTCGCGCCGCGCCCGGCGTTCGCCCGGGTCTGCGCCTCCAGGGCGACGCCGGCGGTCGATGCGGTCCCGGTCTGGGCGATCCCCTGCGTTACCGTGCGGAAGACGGCCCGCGGGCGCGGCGTCGCGGTGGCGCTGATCCGGGCAGCGGCTGCATTTGCCTTCGGGTGCGGCGCGCCTGCGGTCGAGGCCTATCCCCGCGCCGGCGAGGCCCGCACCGGCGCCGACAACGCATATTTCGGCACCGAGCCGCTGTTCCGCCGGGCCGGCTTCCGGGTCGTCCGCGGGCCGCTGCAGGGCCTGCCCCGAAACTGGGTACCGCGTGTGGCCATGCGCCTTGACGCGCCCGGAAAGGAAAACGATGCCTGACATCGCGGTCATCGGCGCCGGCATGGCCGGGGCGTCCGCCGCGCACTTCCTCGCCCGCCGCTTCGACGTGCTGCTGCTGGAGCGCGAGGACCAGCCCGGCTACCACACGACCGGACGGTCCGCCGCGCTCTACACGCAGGCCTACGGCAATGCCGCGATCCGGGCGCTGACGGTGGCCTCCAAGCCGTTTTTCGACCGGCCCCCCGAGGGGTTCGCGGAGGCGCCGCTGCTGACGCCGCGCGGCCTGGTGCTGTTTGGACGCGGGGACCAGTCGGAGTCGCTGGAGGGTGCTTTCCGGGAAGGCCGGCGGCTCGTCCCCGAAATCCGGATGCTGGACAGCGGCGACGTGTGCGGGCTGATACCCGCGCTCCGGGCGGACTATCTGGCGGGCGGCGTGTACGAGCCGGAGGCGGCCGACATCGACGTGCATGCCCTGCATCGGGGCTTCCTGCGCGGCGTGCCGCTCAGGCGCAATGCGGAGGTGGAAGGGCTCGCGCGCTCCGCGGACGGCTGGCGGGTGGCGCTCCGCGGCGGAGAGGAGATCGAGGCGCGCATCGTGGTGAACGCCGCCGGCGCCTGGGCCGACGAGATCGCGGCTCTCGCCGGCGCGGCCCCTGTCGGCCTGGTGCCGAAGCGGCGGACCGCCTTCACCTTTCCGGCGGAGACCGGCGAGTGGCCGATGGCGGTCGATGTCGACGAGCAGTTCTATTTCAAGCCGGAATCGGGCCGTGTGCTGGGCTCGCTCGCCGACGAGACGCCCTCGCCGCCCTGCGATGCGCAGCCGGAGGAGATCGACGTGGCGATGGCGGTGGACCGGATCGAGCGCGCGACGCACTTCGCCATCCGGCGCATCGAGCGGCGCTGGGCGGGCCTGCGCAGCTTCGTTGCCGACAAGACGCTCGTGGCCGGGTTCGATCCCGTTGTCCCCGGCTTCTTCTGGTGCGCGGGGCAGGGCGGCTACGGCATCCAGACCGCGCCGGCCATGGGCCGGACGGTGGCGGCGCTCGCGGCGGGAGACGGGTGGCCGCCGGAGCTGGACGAGCTCGGCCTGGAGGAGTCGGTGCTGAGCCCCGCCCGCTTTGGGGGAGGTGCCGCATGACCATCGAAGCCGTGCTGTGGGACTTCGGCGGCGTGGTGACGGAGAGCCCGTTCGACGCCTTCGCCCGCTATGAGCGCGCCAATGGCCTGCCGGATGGCGCCGTCAGGCGCATCAACTCCCGCAATCCGGACCGCAACGCCTGGGCGCTGTTCGAGCGCAGCGAGATCGACCGGGCGGAATTCTGCCGCCGCTTCGAGGCGGAGGCGGCCGCGCTCGGCTACGGCCTGGACGCGAGCCTTGTGCTGGACCTCGTGCAGGGCCCGGTGCGCCCGCGCATGGTGGCGGCGCTGCGGGCGGTCGCGGGACGCTACCGGACCGCCTGCCTCACCAACAATATGCGCGCGCCGGACGAGGACAGCCCCCGCGCCCGCGAGATCGCGGACGCGATGGCGCTCTTCGATGCGGTGGTCGAGTCGCGCGAGGCCGGGGTTCGCAAGCCGGAGCCCGCCTTCTACCGCCTCGCCTGCGAACGCCTCGGCGTGGAGCCGGGGGCCTGCGTGTTCCTGGACGATCTCGGCATCAACCTGAAGCCCGCCCGCGCCATGGGCATGGCGACGATCAAGGTCGAGAACGAGGCGCAGGCGCTCGCCGACCTGGAGGCCGTCCTCGGCCATCCCCTGTTCTGACGGGGAGCGCCCGCGAGCAAGACCCCTAGCCCGGCCGAAAGGAAAAGCAGCCGGCGGGTTGGGGGGCCCGCCGGCTGCACTGCCGGTTGCGGTGGAGGATACCGCTACCGGCAGGGAACGCCGAGGAGACAGGCTTGCGCCGGTTCCCGGCCGGCGGTCGGCATCGGGACCGCCAGGGACGAGGCAGTCCGCACCGGGCCCGCCGGAGCCCCGGCTCCGCCCCTGCCTCTCTTCGACATTCCGTTCGGGTAGTGCATGGCAATCCGCCTTCTCTTTCCCGGTGCCCGGCGCCGGGAACTTCCGTGCCGGACATCTGCAGCCTGACGGCCCGATCCGATAAGAACCAATACTGTTTTCTTGTATTGTCGATAAAATTTTCATATAATATGGAACCATCGCGCCGGCGGGGCAGCAGAGTCGGGCGGGCCTCCGGAAACGGTGCCGGCAAGGCCGGAGCGGTGTAGAATGGCGCCATGACGCAGACCGATGCCGCCCCGGCGCAGCTGAGCGAACTTCCCGGCCCGAAAGGCCTGCCGGTGCTGGGCGTGCTGCACCGGGTCCGGTTCGACCGGCTGCATCTGCAGCTGGAGGAATGGGCGGACCGCTACGGACCGCTCTTCCAGATCCGGATGGGGCCCAACCGCATCGCCGTGGTCTCGGACAGCGCATCCATCCAGCGCATCCTGGTGCAGCGCCCGCAGGGCTTCCGCCGCACCCGCCGGCTGGAGTCAGTGGCGGAGGAGATGAAGCTCAAGGGGGTGTTCGCCTCCGAGGGCGAGGACTGGCGCCGGCAGCGCCGGATCGTCGTCGCCGCGCTCAACCGCCAGAAGTTGACGGACTTCTTCCCGAAGCTCGCCATGACGACCGCGCGCCTCAGGCGGCGCTGGGAGGGGGCGGCGGACCGGGGCGAGCCGGTGGACCTCTGCCGCGACCTCATGCGCTTCACCGTCGATGTCACCATGCTGCTCGCCTTCGGCGTCGACGCCAACACGCTGGAGACGCCGGGGCCGGTGATCCAGCGCCATCTGGACAAGGTCTTTCCCGTGCTGCACCGGCGCACCAACGCGCCCTTCACCTACTGGCGCTGGTTCCGCCTGCCCTCGGACCGGGCGCTCGACCGGGCGCTGGAGGCCATCCAGCGCGAGGTGGGCGAGATGGTGCGCGCCGCGCGCGAGCGCATGGCGGCGGACCCGGACCGCGAGCCCGCCGACTTCCTGGAGGCGATCCTGGCGGCGGTGGCGGAGGAGGGCTCCGGCTTCTCCGACGAGGAGATATTCGCCAATGCCGGCACATTGCTGCTGGCCGGCGAGGACACGACGGCGAACAGCCTCGCCTGGGCCATCCACTACTTCACCCAATATCCGGACATGTTCGCGCGGGCGCGGCGCGAGACCGACGGCCTCATCGCGCCGGCCCGGGCGCTGGAAGACCTGGAACAGGCGAACGGGCTTCCCTTCCTCGACGCCTTCTGCAACGAGGTGATGCGCATCAGGCCGGTGGCGCCGATTCATGTCGTGGAGCCCGTGGCGGACACCGAAATCCTCGGCTGCCCGGTTCCGAGGGGCACGCCGATCATCATGCTGCTCCGCCATGCGGCGACGCGCGAGAAGCATTTTGCAGGCGGCGACCGCTTCGACCCGGAACGCTGGCTCGCCCCGCCCGAGTCGCGCCCGAGCCCCCATGACCGCCGCGTCTTCCTGCCCTTCGGCGGCGGTCCTCGACTTTGCCCCGGCCGGGCGCTGGCGCTGCTCGAAATCCGCACCGTGCTCGCCATGCTGCTTCGCAATTTCGACCTGGAGCCGACAGGCCCTGCCGGCGAGGTCCGGGAACATCTCGCCTTCACCATGCTGCCCGCGGGGCTCAAGGTGCGGCTGCGGCGGCGGGTGGCGGACTGACGCGCAAAGAGCGGTATGCGCCCGGCGCATCCGGGGGCGTAACGCCAGCGGCCTCGGTTTGGGACTCATGCCTCTTCTCGCCATGCCCGGCCTCGTTCCGGGCATCTCCCTCAACCGTTTCCGTCGGGCCCTGCGCCCTGCGCTCCGGTGTCATGGAATGTCATGTTTTGTCATGGGGCCGGCCTCCGCCCCGGCCGTTTGCGCCGGTCCGGGAGCCGTTCGCAAGGCATCGAAACCTCCTTTCCGTCCATGGTCCCGGCCGTCCGTTGCCGGAGGCGCGTCCCTCTCCCGTCCGCTCACACCGGGGCGTTTGCGGCGCCCCAGCCATGCTTTC
>JAJDYL010000147.1 GCA_022825195.1 Alphaproteobacteria bacterium | reverse complement strand
GGGCGAGACCCGCTCGGTCTTCTCGCGCGGCTACGACGATACGGTCTATCTCTACGCCGCCGCGCTGTACCTGTTCATGGCGCTGGCCATTACCGGAACCTTCCGGCTCGGCGAGCGACGGATGAACCGTTATCTCCGCGCAGCAGGTTAGCAGGGCGCTTTGGTGCCTGATTCGCTCAGGCCTCGCTTGTACTCGAACGGCAACAGCACTCGCAGGGTTGACTAAGTTCGTCCTTTATTATAAACAAACATTTGTTTGGTTAAGGAGATCATTATGACGCTTGCCGCGAAACAAACGCCGGCAAAGAGGGCTAACAACCGTAACGACGCGTTGCTTGATGCGGCCGCGCACCTGTTCGCGTCCAAGGGCTATCGCGAGACCACCATGCGCGATATTGCGGTGATCTCTGGAATGCTGCCCGGCTCAATCTACTACCACTACGGCTCCAAGGCAGACCTGCTGCTGGCGGTCTACGAAAAGGGCGTTGACGGGCTGTGTACCCGGTTCGATGCAGCGATAGCCGACGCCAAGGCGCCCTGGTCCCGGTTGGAGGCCGTGCTGATCGCCCATTTCGAGACCATCCTGGATCAAAGCGACTACGCCCGCGTCCTGATCCGGGTGCTGCCCGATCACCTGCCGGAGATTACGGTGTCCCTCAGCCGGCTGCGCGATGCCTATGAAGGGCGCATTGCGGCGGCGATCGAGGCGCTGCCGCTGGATCCGGGCGTGGATTCGAAGATGCTGCGTTTCCTGCTGCTGGGCGCTGCCAACTGGTCCCAGACCTGGTACAGGCCGGGCGCCGACTCGCCGGCCGATATCGCCCGGCACTTTCTCGCCATTGTCCGTCAACCCGTGGAGGCATCCGATGGATGACGTCCTCTCGACCCCCGGCCGCGTACTGGTCACCAAGATCGGCCTCGATGGTCACGATCGTGGTAGCCGTATTGTCGCCGCCTTCCTGCGCGACGCCGGAATGGAAGTGATCTACACACCGCCCTGGCAGTCGATTGACGCTGTCGTGGCTCTGGCTCGCCAGGAAGATGTCGACGTCATTGGCCTGAGCACATTGGCTACCGACCACCTCATCATTCCTGACTTGATGGACGCCTTGCAAGAGGCAGGTTTGGAGGACGTCAAGGTCGTGGTCGGCGGAATCGTGCCGAACCCGGAGCATGACATGCTCCACGACGCTGGCGTCGCCGCCATCTTCGGTCCCGGCGCGGCGCGCGAAGCCATCGTTGACAGTGTCGGCCAGCTCGCGGCGACAGCTCGCGAAGCCAAATTCGAATCCCTAGGAGGCTAGACCATGACCGCTACCGCAGAGCAGCTCGCCTTGCCCGGTTTCGACGAACAACTGGCAGACTGGCGGCTCGCCTACAAAAGCCAGATCGGCGAAGACAGGCAGGTTCGGAATCGCTCCGGCCTCGACGTCAAGCCGCTCTACACGCCGGCCGACTGGACCGGCGATCGGTATCTCGACGATCTCGGGTTTCCCGGGACGGCACCGTACACTCGCGGGATCTATCCCACCATGCACCGGGGCCGTACATGGAGCCAGCGCCAGTTGATTGGTCTTGGCACCCCCACCGATTACAACGCGCGGGTGCGCGACATGATCGATGCGGGCACGAGCGCCATCAGCCTGATCCCCTGCAACTCCGTCTTCCGCGGCAACGATTGCGACGAAGTGCCTGCCGCGCTGCTCGGCACCTGCGGGACGGTGGTCAACACGCTCGACCACATGGACTCGGCGCTGGACGGCGTCTCCCTCGCCGACATCTCGACCGCCATGAACGATCCGTCGCCGTTCACGCTCCTTGCCTTCGTACTCGGCCTGGCCCGACGGCGCGGCGTGTCGTGGGACAAGATCACCGGCACGTCGAATCAGAGCGACTACATCTCCCACTTTGTCGCCAACCATATGTTTTATCGCCTTTCGCTGCCCGGCTCGCGTCGGGTACTGACCGATCATATTGCCTTCTGTCGCGAGCATGTGCCGAATTGGAACCCGCTTTCGGTGGTCGGTCAGCATATGCAGCAGGCTGGCGCCACCCCGGCGGAAACCATGGGCCTGACCCTGTCCTCCGCCGTGCAATATGCAGAGGACTGTATCGCCGCCGGCATGGATCCGGACACGGTGCTGCCTCGCTTCACCTTCTTCTTCGATGTGTCGATCAGCTTCTTCGAGGAGGTCGCGAAGTTCCGCGCCGGCAGGCGCATTTGGGCGCGCCTGACCAAGGATCGGCTGGGCGCACGCGACCCGCGCTCCTGGCGCTTCAAGTTCCATGGTCAGACCTCAGGTGCGGACCTGACAGCGCAGCAGCCGATGAACAACATCGCGCGCGTTACCGCCCAGGCGATGGCGGGCATCTTTGGGGGCCTGCAGTCGCTGCACACGGACGCCTACGACGAAGCGATCTCGACGCCCACCAAGGAAGCGGCGGTAATCGCCGTCGCGACGCAAAACATGCTGCGCGAAGAAGCCCATCTGTGCGATGTGATCGACCCCTTAGGCGGATCCTATTATGTGGAAGCGCTGACTGACCAGATGGAGGCTGAGATCGAGGCTATCATCGACCGGATTGAGCAGGCCGGCGGTATGTACAAGGCGGTCGAAAGCGGCCAGGTGCAAACCATGGTCGGCCGCTCGGCGCTTACGTTCCAGCAGCGTGTCGACAGGGGCGAGGAGAAGATCGTCGGGGTCAATTGCTATACCGGCGACAACGACTTGGTTGAGCCGCCGCCGCCGTACCGCCCCAATGCGGAATCCATGGAGGCGCATGTTGCGGCTTTCGCGGACTACAAGGCGGAGCGTAGCCAGGCAACCGTCGAAGCGGCTCTAGGCAACCTCGCGCGCGCGGCCAACGATGCAACGGACAATGTCTTTGGCCGTGTCGTTGAGGCGGCCGAGGCCGGCGTCACGCATGGTGAAATCGTGGCTTGTCTCCGGCAGGAGTTGGGCATGGGCGAACCGCTGATTGTGGCCTGATCCGTGGCAGATCCTGAGGCGGGCCATAAGTCCAAGGAATGTTTCGAGGCTGGTCCCGAACCCAGCAACGGGCTTGTAACGAGTCTGTGCGGCGGCGATGTGGCCGCGCTCAGCCGGGTGCTCTCCGTGATCGACGGCGGTGGCCCAGTAGCTCAACGCCTGGTGCGCGCGCTTCATCAACTGGAACGCCAAGCCGTCGTCGTCGGTTTCACCGGGCCGCCAGGCGCCGGCAAGTCGACACTCATCAACGCCTATATCAGGCATCTGCGCCAACTCGGCACCAGCGTCGCTGCGCTCGCCGTCGACCCTTCCAGCCCCAAGAGCGGTGGCGCCATTCTGGGAGACCGGGCGCGGATGGGCGAACATGTGACGGACTCCGGGGTCTTCGTCCGCTCCCTTTCGGCGCGCGGTCACTTGGGTGGCCTGACCCTCAACATCCATGCCTTGGTCCACGCTGTCGACGCTGCCGGATGGGATGTGATCATTCTGGAGACGGTGGGGGCCGGTCAGTCAGAGGTGGAAATCTGCCGCGTCGCCGACGCCAGTGTCGTCGTCAACTCACCGGGTTTGGGTGACGAGGTTCAGGCGATGAAGGCCGGCATTCTGGAAATCGCGGATATCCTGGTCGTCAACAAGGCAGACCTCCCTGGCGCGGCAAACACCGTACAACAGCTGACTGGAATGCTGGCACTCAGGTCAGGTGTCGGCCGGGACGTGCCGGTGATCACGACCACTGCCACTTCCGGCGATGGCGTTGAAGCGATGGCATATGCGATTGGCGAAGTGACTTCTCAGGCAACCCCGACAGGCCGCGCGGTCCGTGCCCGCGCGCACGCTGCTGATCTCATCGCCGACGCAGCGGCCAATCAGGTTCGTGCGCTGATGGGCAATACGGTCAATGATCGGTTGGATGAACTGACCCAGGCGGTTCTATCGGGAGAACTCGATGTGACCCAAGCCGCCGAGAAGGCGCTGAGATCGATCGGCATAGAAAGCCCGACATAGCCCGTATTTCGGCGCAACAGGAACTAACCGCAGGGGAAGGTCACGGTCACAAAGCCGGCTGCCTTGGCTCTTGTAGTTTCGAAGTAACAAGGGGTGTTCGTGTCATAGAGCAGGAATTTGTACTGTGCGGCGGCAAGCGGACGCCGTTTGGCGATTTTGGCGAGTCTTTGGCCAGTATACCGGGAACTGATCTTGGTGTTCACGCCGCAAGATCCTGTATTGATGCAATCGGTCTCGCCCCGGAGAAAGTTGACCGCCTGGTCTGCGGAAACGTGGTCCCCGGTGATCAAGGCGAGTATTTCTCAGCATGTGTTTTGGTCGCAGCGGCGCCCCGCCGAAGCCTGCGGCATGTCCAGGGTGACGGTCTACCGCCGGATCGTGCTGCCCCGGGCGTTCCAAATCGCCTGGCCGGCCTACGGCAACGAGGTCATCCTGCTGCTGAAAGGCAGCGCGCTGGTCAGCACGATCACGGTCTACGACCTGATGGGCGAGACCCGCTCGGTCTTCTCGCGCGGCTACGACGATACGGTC
>JAJDYL010000078.1 GCA_022825195.1 Alphaproteobacteria bacterium | reverse complement strand
GCCGCGGCGGAGTCCGCGCAGGCGCCCGCGAACGGCGAGACGATGCCGGCTGGCGGCGCCCCGGCGCAGGTCGAAGACCCGAACGACTTCCCGTTCTGAATCGTCAACTGTCTCTCCTCGACTCGGGGGCGGTGCTTCGGCGCCGTCCCCATTTTTCATGCAACGGGTCCAGAGACCGAACCCCCCATCGCGCAGGCCGCGCCGGGCGGCCCGGTTGTGGAGTGGAGAGAAGCTCAGAGGGGGCGAACGCCGCGAGGAGGGAGGGAGCGGTCCCTGCCTTCCGCGGCAGCGGACAGGGAGCACGACATGACCGATATCGCCTTCAAGCGCATCACCCCGGAAGAGTCCCGCGTCTATTTCGACGGCGGCTTCGTCGGCGAGGTCCATCGCCAGGACGACATCCTGAACCCGGGATCGCACTACTACGTCTGCTGGCTCGACGAGGACCCCCGCGGCCCGGTGCGCATCCATGAGCGCTCGCGCATCCGCGAGACCGTCGCCGAGCGCATCTTGACCCACCCTCTCTGGAACTGATCCGCGATGGCAGGCGCAGCCGACCGGGTCGCGCGGCCCTCGCCTCGCTGGCCGACGCCGTGCCCGCCGCGAGGCCATGGGGACGGTGCAGGTGGAGACAGTGGGCGGGGCGACGTGATCTCCCATTGTGACCCACGTGCTCGCTCCAGCAACCCTCCGGGTCCTCCGGTCGCTCCGCTCCCTGCGGCCTGGGCAAGAAGCTCTAGGGGCGGACCGTGAAAGTCGCCGACCGTGAAGATCGCTTGCCAGAGGCCGAGCACGCCAGGCAACGGCGGTGCGAACGCGATCTTCCGCACCATCGGCGACTTTCCGCACCACTCCGCCCCAAGAGCTTCCAGGCCCAGGTGCTTCCGCTGCGCGCGCGGCTCCCAACAGGACATCACGTCGGGGCACACGCTCCGATCCGTGCAACATCAGATCGAGGAGATCGTCATGACCACCATCGAGAACATCGACGCCATCGCAGCCCAGGACGCTTCCATCACCGCGACCGTCTGCGACAACGCCGCCCTCTTCGGCGCAGCCCCCGAGCGCGACGAGTTCGACACCCGCGACGTTTGGGACGAGGACGACGCGCTGACCGCCATCTCGGAAGCGTTCCGCATCATGGCCGAGGGCGTCGCGCCGGACGGGTTCCAGCTCGCCGACGAGCGCGAGAGCCTGCTCTGGGGCTTCGTCAACATGCTCGACAGCCAGACCAACCGCCTCGACCGCGCCGCCGACAAGCTGACGCCGCAACTGCGCGACCTCCAGCGCGAGCAGGACGGTACCGAGATCAAGTCGCTCGAGCTGGAGCTGGTGACTGACAGGGCGCACAACCTTACCGCGCGCCGCGACGCGTTCGAGCGGATGCGCGACGAAGCCGCCGAAGCCTACCGCGCGGACACCGGCAGCGTGTGGCGGCCGCGCCGGGGATCGCATACCTCGCAGACCGGCAGGCTGACCAGCGCGGCGATCGACGCCCGTGACTACATGCGCGCGAGGAAGGACCGCGCGACCATGGCGCACCTGCCGCAGGGCACGCTGGTCGCCATCGCGGGCGGCAAGAACGTCGACGACCCGGCGGCGGTGATCGCGAAGCTCGACCAGGCCCGCGCGAAATACGCGGACATCGTGCTCGTGCATGGCGGCGGCCCCGGCGTCGAGAAGATCGCGGCGCAGTGGGCAGACCGCAACGGCGTCCACCAGATCGTCTGCAAGCCGGACTGGGACCGCCACGGCCGCGCCGCTCCGTTCCGCCGCAACGAGGAGCTGCTGAACCTCCTGCCGAAGGGCGTGATCGCGTTCCCCGGCAGCGGCATCACCGAGAACCTCGTCGACCGCGCGCGCCAACTCGGCATCCCGGTCCAGCGCGTCAAGGCCGCCTGACCGCAGCGCCTCGCGGGCCGCGTCGTCATCCCGGCACCGGGACGGCGGCGCGTCCCGTTTCGTTTCCGACCGACGGCGTTGCCGCGGCGCCGTCAGCCTCGCGGACGCCGCGCGTCCCGCTCGTGATCGCCGCCGCGAACATTGCGACGATCATCGCGACGGGAACCATGATCGCCCGTCCCGTCGGTCGCATCGGCAGAGCGCTTTGCACCGCTGCCGCCGCCGGTGACGATGGTGGCGATCGTCATCGCGACCGTCGCGCGCGTCGCCGTTGCCGGCTTCGCCGCCATCGGCGTCCGCACCGCGCGATGCAGTCGCGGGCGACTCCGTGCAGCGCCCGCCGCCGATGTCGCCGTCATTCCGGCGGGCACGACCGTCCTGGTTCGTGTCGGCACGCCCCGCCGCTCAAGCGCCGCTGCGGCTCCGATCCGCCGGCGTCACCGGCGTCGATTCCCCCATCGTGAATGCAGCCGATTTCGTGTCCTTGACGCCCCGGAGGGCGCGGTTTCCTCACACCCCACGCAGGTCCCCTGCGGTA
Organism: Alphaproteobacteria bacterium; assembly: GCA_022825195.1. GTDB lineage: Bacteria > Pseudomonadota > Alphaproteobacteria > Bin95 > Bin95 > Bin95. The sequence continues at coordinate 217 of JAJDYL010000078.1, read as the reverse complement.
TCCCCAAGGGGCTTTCGGGCGGTCTCATGTCCATCGTTTCAGGGACTCTCGGGGACGACAGACCCCTTGAGGCCCCTTGGGGTGTACGTCTGATTTGTGAGATTCATGCTGCTGCGCCGGCGCGCCGTTCCCAGAAATCGTCGAAGCGATTGCTCTCGACGGCGCAGCGCAGGGCGATGATGGCGTTGGCGCCGTTGACGGTCCAGCGCATGCCGCC
>JAJDYL010000136.1 GCA_022825195.1 Alphaproteobacteria bacterium | reverse complement strand
TGTCCTCGATACCCTGACCGGATCCTCCGAAAGCTTCATCGACGGCATCAAATACGCCTGAACGGAACCCGGACATCCCTAACGCCACGGGAACCATCCTGGGCAGTTACGATATGTCATGTTTTGTCATGGTCGCCATGCCTTCATCGAAGTCTTGCCATCCCATTCCTGCATATCGTTCCTCCCTCTCGTTCCGTTCCGTCCGCGCCGCCGGCGGCTTCCGGGCGGCGCGTCCCTGTTTCGCGCGTGTCGCGCGCCCCTGCGTGCGCGGGCGGGCGGGCGCATCGCGCCGGCGCGGTTCGTGCGCCTGATTGCCCGCGCGCTCGTGCGCGCGACAGCAGGCCGGGCAGGGGGTGCACCCCTCCCGTCCGCTCACGCCGGGGCGTTTGCGGCGCCCCAGCCATTGCTTCCTGCAGAAAGCGGAAAGGCGGTCCCGGAAGCCGCCTCCCTCGCGCTCATTCTACCACAATTTCCGAGAGGTCAAGCCCCTACAGGAACAAAAATTGAAATTGCCGGGTAATTTTCTCACAACCTGCTGCGAGGCGAACAGCTATTCCGAACCGCCCGGCGCCTTACTCCGCCGCCTCCGCCCTGAACGCCGGCGAAAAATGCGGGGCGACTTCGCGGGCGAAGCGGACCATGACCTCGCGTTGCAGGTCCTTGGGCATGCCGGGCGTTGCGGCGGAAACGAGGGCGTAGTCGAAGCCGAGCGCCGCATAGCCCTTGAGCCGCTCGACTGCGGTTTCGGGCGAGCCGACCAGGTTCATCTCGCAATAGGAGCCGAGCTCGTCCGGGTCCGCCATCTTGCGCAGATTGGCGAACATCCGGGAGAATTGCTGATATTCCTCGATATGCTCCCAGGGGTTCGCGTCCGCCTCGTAATGGTCCGCCTGGATGGTGAAGTAGGGCGGGAAATAGCGCCGGGCGAGTTTCACGGCCTCCTCGTCCGTGTCGGCGATCAGCATCTTGATCGAGATGGCCTTGGTCCGGTCCGCTCCGGCGGGCGCGCTCTCGTCCCAGGTGCCCAGGATCTTTTCCAGCAGGCGCGCCGGGAAGGTGGAGAGGCAGAGCGGCGGCAGTTCCAGCCCTGCCATCACGCCGGCGCTCTGCGGGCTGCCGATGGCGCCGTAGAACTTCACCGGCTTGTCCACCGGCTCCGGGCGCAGCCGGATCGGGCGCGGCACCTTGTAGTAGGCCCCGTCATGGGTGAATTCCTGTCCCGAGAGGCCCTTGCGGATGATGTCCAGCGACTCCGCGAACCGTGCCCGCGCTTCCGGCATGGACACGCCGTAGGCGTCATATTCCGATTTCGCCGTGCCGCGCCCGAGGCCGAGATGCAGCGTGCCGCGCGTCAGCGAGTTCAGCATCGCGATCTCTTCCGCGATGCGCACGGGATGGTACCAGGGCAGCACGAGCACCGAAGTGCCGAGCCCGATATCCGGGCAGAGCGCCGCGACATGCGCCATGAACAGGAGCGGACTCGGCGTCGGGTAGTAGTCCGAGAAATGGTGCTCCAGCATCCAGACCGATTCGTAGCCGAGCGTCTCGGCGAGCTTCACGTCCTCGATCACCTCGTCGTAGAGCACCTTGTCGGACTTGCGGACGTCGGTGGAGGGTGCGGTCTGCACGCCGAAGGTCATGGCTCGGACCGTCGTCATGGGCGCGGATTCCTTCGCTGGCCGGTTCGGGCGGCGGAGGCTAGCCCGGATGCCCGCTCATTGTCACGACCGGGCATGCGCAGGCGGCGCCGCCGACCCGACAGCGCCGCCCGGAGAGAGGCGGATATCCGGGAGTTCGGGCCTAGAGCGCCTCCGGCCCGCTCTCGCCGGTGCGGATGCGGACGGCGTGGCTCACATCGTAGACGAAGATCTTGCCGTCGCCGATCTGGCCGGTATTGGCGGCCGCGCGCACCGTCTCCAGGGCGCGCTCGACTGCATTGTCGTCGACCACGACCTCGATCTTCACCTTGGGCACGAAACTGACGGTGTATTCCGCCCCGCGATAGATTTCGGTGTGGCCCTTCTGCCGGCCGAAACCCTTGACCTCGCTGACCGTCAGGCCCTCGATACCGTCGCTCATCAGAGCCTCGCGCACCGCATCGAGCTTGTGCGGCTTGATGACAGCCATCACCAGCTTCATGGCACGTCTCCTTTCCGAATCAATGCAGATCGTAGCCGCTCTCGCCGTGCGAGACGAGGTCGAGCCCCTGGATCTCGTCGTCCTCGCTCGTGCGGATACCTCCGGTCAGTCCGCCGACGATCTTGACGACGATGAAGGTGAGCACGCCGGCCCAGACGACCGTTGCGACGACGCCGATGACCTGCGTGACCAACTGGCCGCCCATGGTGACGCCCTCGTCATAGCCGGGGCCGTCGAAGACCGGCGACATCAGTACGGCAAGCAGGAGCGTGCCGAGAATGCCGCCGACGCCGTGGACGGCGAAGACATCCAGCGAATCGTCGATCTTGAGGGCGTTCTTGACCACACCGACGGCGAAGAAGCAGAGCACGCCCGCCGCCGCGCCGATGATGAGCGCGCCCGTCGGGCCGACGAACCCGGATGCCGGGGTGATCGTGGCCAGACCCGCAATGACGCCGGTGACGAAACCGACAAGGCTCGGCCGCCCGAATTTCACCCATTCGATCAGCATCCAGACGACCGCCGCCGTCGAGGCTGAAAGGTGGGTGACGAGGATCGCCATGCCGGCGCCACCGTCGGCGGCGAGCTGCGAGCCGCCGTTGAAGCCGAACCAGCCGACCCACAGCATGGCCGCGCCCATGGCCGTCATGCCGGGATTGTGCGGCGGGCGCAGTTCGCGCGGGAAACCGCGCCGCGGGCCGAGCAGGGAGGCCAGCACCAGCGCCGATACGCCCGCCGTCGCGTGCACCACCAAGCCGCCGGCGAAGTCCTTGATGCCCATGTCCGCAAGCCAGCCGCCGCCCCAGACCCAGTGGCAGACCGGCACATAGACGGCGAGCAGCCAGAGGATCGAGAAGGCGAGGATCGAGGAGAATTTCATCCGCTCGGGAAACGCGCCGACGATCAGCGCCGGCGTGATGACGGCGAAGGTCATCTGGAAGGCGAGGAAGACATTTTCCGGGATGCTGCCGGAGGCCGCCTCCGTGCCCATGCCCCAGGCCAGCACGCGGCTGAAATCGCCGATCAGCTTGCCGCCCTCGCCGAACGCGAGCGTGTATCCGAACAGGATCCACAGGATCGACATGAGCCCGGCAATGGCGAAGCACTGCATCATCACCGAGAGCACGTTCACGGAGCGCACGAGGCCGGCATAGAAGAGCGCCAGGCCCGGCAGGGTCATGAACAGGACGAGCGCCGTCGCCGTCATGATCCAGGCGGTATCGCCGCCGCTTATCCCGTCTGCCGCAAACGCAGGCACTGCGAATGCACAAATCGCGAGCAACGAGGCTGCCCCGAGGACAGTTTTTGATGAATTTTTAGCCATTGCAGCTTCCGAACTCCCGCAGAGCACAACCTGTCCCCGATAGGAGCAAATTGCGTGCCGGACGGAAGCGCAGGGGCGAAGCGGCGGTCTATCCCCGCTTGCGGGGCCGTTCGCCGACCGGGCCGCCGGCCTCCTTCCAGGCCGTGAAGCCGCCCTCGATATGGGCGACGGGCTCAAGCCCCATGTCCTGCAAGGTCTCCGCCGCCAGCGCCGAGCGCCAGCCGCTCGCGCAATAGAGCACGAATTTCTTGCCGTTCGCGAACACGTCGCGGTGATAGGGGCTCTCCGGATCGACCCAGAATTCCAGCATGCCGCGCGGGGCGTGCAGCGCGCCCGGGATCATGCCGTCGCGGTCGAGCTCGCGCACGTCGCGGACATCGACGATCTGCACGGACTCGTCGTCCTGGAGCGCCAGCGCGTCGGCGGCGGGTATCTCCTCGATCTTCGCGCGGGCGGCGGCGAGGAGCTGGTCGATGCCCTTGGTGATGGCCATGGGATGCGGTCGCTTTCCTGGTTGGCGGTTCAGACGATGCCGACGGGGTTGGCGGGCGAGCCGACCGCGCCCGGCAGGCGGAGCGGCTGGCAGGTGGTGAAGAAGCGCGTCCGGCCGAGCTCCCGGAGCCGCCGTGCGAGTTCGCCCAGATACCAGAGCTCGCCGAGCGGCACGCCGAGCTTGAACAGGCAGTGCTGGTGGAGCGGCGAGTTGGCGTAGCGCTCTCCCGGCATGGGCCGGGCGGGCGACTGCTCGACGGCGTAATTGTCGGCGAAGAGCGCCGCGACGCCCGAGTCCGTGACCCATTGCAGCAGCCTGTCGTCGCGCCCGTCGAGCGCGGCGCAGCTGTTGGCGAGGCGCGGGCCATCAGGCTCCTTCCCCATCTCCAGCAGCAGGTCGGCGAAGCCGGTATAGAAGAAGGCGAGGTCGCCTTCCTCGACCGCAGCGCCGGTCTCCTCCAGCACGCGCATCAGTTCGTCATAAGTGACAAGGTGGCGCCCGTCGCGCCCGAAGAAGCGCTCCAGGTCGATCAGCACGCCGCGGCCGACCACGCCCTTCTCGGCGAAGGTCTCGATGCCGAGCCTGCGCGCGCCCATCGCCTCCGCGCGCGGCGTCTGCGAGCCGTCGGCGCCGTAGTCCACCGGCCCGATAATGTCCTCGCCGCCCCTGAAGCCGTTGTAGAAGCGGATTTCCGGGATGCCGTCGCCGTCCGCGTCGAACATCTGCCCCATGTGGCAGAAGGCGTCCCACTGCGACGAATATTGCAGCGTCATATGCACGCGATCGTCGCATCCGACATCGATATGGCGCGGGTCGTCGAGCTGGAGCGGGTAGTTGTAGCGGGGCGCGCCGTCCGGTCCCTGAGTGGGTTCGAGCACCGGCGGATGGCGGCGCGGATTGAGGATGTTGCGGCCTGGATAGTCGAGCGGCAGGGACAGGCAATAGACCTCGCCCAGACGGATTTCCTCCCGCGCGGTGAGCACCCGCTCCGGGGTCAGCAGGTTCAGCCGGCCGAGCTGGTCGTCCGGTCCCCAATCGCCCCAGGTGGACCCGTCGGGGCGATGCTTCCAGCGCGGATTCTCCGTCATGCGTCCCTTTCTCCCGCTTGCCGCCGGCGCAGTTGCGGTTACGGTAACGGAACCCCAACGCATAAGGAAACGCCGAAATGAGCAACCCCTTCAGCCTGGAAGGCCGCAATGTCCTGGTGACGGGCGCCGCGCAGGGCGTCGGTCGCGAGGTCGCGCGCACCGTCGTCTCCATGGGCGGGCGTGTCGCCGTCGTCGACCTGAACAGCGATGGCATCAACAGCCTCGTGGAGGAGCTGGGCGACGACAAGGCGATGGGCTTCCACGGCTCGGTGACCGAACAGGACCTGGCGGATGGAATTGTCGAGGCGATGGTCGGCGAATGGGGCTCGATCACCGGCCTGGTCAACAATGCCGGCATCGTCCGCGCCGCCATGATCCACAAGATGAGCCGGGAATACTGGGACGAGGTCATCAATGTGAACCTGACCGCCGTCTATCTGGTCCTGCAATCCGCCGGCAGGCAGATGATCAAGCAGTCCGAGACCGGCGAGTTCGGCGTCTGCCCCGGCCAGATCGTCAATGTGTCGTCCATTGCCGGCACGGCGGGCACCATCGGCCAGATCAATTACGGCGCCGCCAAGGCCGGCGTGCTGGGCATTACCATGAGCGCGGCGCGGGAATGGGCGCGCTACGGCATCTGCGTTAATTCGGTGGCGTTCGGCACGGTCGTGACGCCGATGACGGAAGTGATCCGCGGGCCGAAATTCGGCGCCCAGACCATGTCCCGCATCCCGCTCGGCCGCTATGCCGAGACCAGCGATGTGGCGCCCAGCGTCTGCTTCCTGCTCGCGCCGGGGGCGAACTACATCACCGGCAAGAACCTGACCATCGACGGCGGCATGACCGCGATGTGAGCGGGCCCGTGGCTGATTCCTCGACCGGGCCCTGGCGGAGCTTCCTGTTCGCCCCGGCCAACCACGCCCGCATGGCCGAGAAGGTGTTCCAGGCGGGCGCCGATGCGGCCATCCTCGACCTTGAGGACGCGGTTGCGATTGCCGGGAAGCCGGCCGCGCGGGCGGATGCCGTCGCCGCGCTGAAGCGGCCGCGGCCCTGCAAGGGCTTCGTGCGCGTCAACGCCGCCGAGACCGAATGGTGCTTCGGCGACATGGAAGCCATCGTCGGGCCGTGGCTCGACGGCATCGTGCTGCCGAAGCTCGAAAGTGCGGCCATGCTCCGGACCATCGACTGGACGCTCGCCCAGCTTGAGCGCAGGGCCGGGCTGGAGGCCGGCAGCATCGACCTCATGCCCATCGTCGAGACGGGCCTCGGCGTGTCCAACCTGAAGGAAATCGCCGCCTGCCGCTCGCGCCTCAGGCGGCTCTGCTTCGGGGCAGGCGACTACACGCTCGATGTGGGGATGCACTGGTTGCTGGACGAGGCGGAGCTGGCGCATGCGCGCGCGGCGATGGTGGTGGAGTCGCGGGCGGGCGGACTGGAGCCGCCGGTCGATACGGTGTTCATCGAACTGCGCGAAACGGAGGCCTTCGCCGCCTCGGCGCGGCGCGCACTGGCGCTCGGCTTCCAGGGCAAGCTCTGCATCCATCCGAGCCAGGTGGGCCCGGTCAACGACGCCTTCTCGCCGACGGAGGAGGAGACGATACGCGCGCGGCGCATCGTCGCGGCGTTCGACGAAGCCGAGGCCGCCGGCTCCGCTTCCATCCAGGTGGACGGCTATTTCGTCGACTACCCCATAGTGGAGAAGGCCCGCCGCACCCTCGCGCTGGCGGACCGCATAGCGGAGCGGGGCTGACGGCGGGTATGTGCTGAGGTTCATGGACCGGCACAAGGGCCCCACTCCAGCGACATGTCATGGAATGTCATGTTTTGTCATGGTCGGGGGTGAAATCGCCGTCGTCGGGCCCGTCCGGCTGCCGGGGTTCGGGCGGGTTGAAGGGGCCGGCCCTTTCCAGCCAGTCGAGGCTGTCCCGGCGGCGCTGTTCGATGTTCTCCGGCGACCAGGGGTCGTGGAGTTCGGCGTAGCCGTTGCGGCGCTGGTAGAGCCAGTCATGTTCGGCCCCGTCGGCGCGGTCGTCGTCGATCCCGTCCTCATTGCCGCCGTCGCCGCCGGCCCAGGGGCAGTCCTCGTAGGTCTCCTCGGGCGGGTCGTCGGCGGGGGGCAGGTCGTTGGCCGGTGCGGGCGGGGGGCCGAAGTTCACGGGCAGGCGGGTGCGCTCCTCGACGGCCGCGGCGAGCCTGCGGGCAGCCGCCTCATGCGCGGCTTCGTCGAAGCCCTCCTGCGCTTCCACCGCCTCCCGGCTCTCGCGGTGTCGTTCGAGCGCGCGTTCGGCGCGGGCATGGCCCTGCCGCACGGCGTCTGCGAGCGGTCCGGGCTCTGTGCCGGCCTCCAGGGCATCGCCGGCCTCGACCTCCCCGAACTCGTCCTCATGCGCCACCGGCCAGAGCCGGGCCCGGTTCCCGCCGGCAGGTCCGACCAGCCCGGCGATCTCCGCCTGGAAGCGCAGCACCCGCAGCATCATGTAGGCCGACCCGCTGGCGACCGCCGCATCCCAGGCCTGCTCCGACCGGGCAAGCAGGATGCGGGCCTCGTCCCGTTCGGTGCGCTTCCACGACAGGCGGATG
>JAJDYL010000062.1 GCA_022825195.1 Alphaproteobacteria bacterium | reverse complement strand
CGGCCACCATGAACCATGTCCCGGAACTCACAGCCCGACTGAGCTCGGATAAAATCGACACCAACCGAAATCACCCGCAACCAACCGATCACAAAGACTTTTTCGAAAAAATCCTCCGCCTCAACCGGACACTAGTGACATCTCATGACACTTTGCGGAGGTGCCGGCGGCCGCGCCGTCTTGCTTCCGCCGGAACCGGGGATCGGACACATATCGGACGGGGGTCGGGATGACGGCTTTTGCGGACTATGAAAACCACGATGCGGTGGGGCTTGCCGCGCTGGTCGCGCGCGGGGAGACCGCGCCGGAAGAGCTGCTGGAGGCCGCGATCGAGCGGGTCGAGGCGCGCAACGGGGCCGTCAACGCGGTCACCAACCGGCTCTACGATTACGGTCGCCGCGCCATCGCCGATGGCCTGCCCGACGGGCCGCTGAGGGGCGTGCCCTACCTGCTGAAGGATCTGAGCGCCTCGCTCGCCGGCTGCCCGACCACGCGGGGCTGCAGGTTCTTCGAAAATGTCGTGCCGGGGGAAGACAGCGAGCTCGTCAGGCGGCTGAAGCGCGCCGGCGTGGTGATCTTCGGGCGCACCAACACCTGCGAGCTCGGCCTCAGCCTCACCTGCGAGCCGCAATTGCACGGGGCGACGAAGAACCCCTGGGACACGACCCGCATATCCGGCGGCTCCAGCGGCGGCGCGGCGGCTGCCGTCGGCGCGCGCATGCTGCCGGCCGCGCACGCCTCGGACGGCTTCGGCTCGATCCGCGCCCCGGCGGCCTGCTGCGGGCTGGTCGGCCTGAAACCCACCCGCAACCGCAACACCATGGCGCCCTTCATGGGCGAGGGGCTGGGCGGCCTCTCCACCGAACATGCCGTCACGCTCACCGTGCGGGACAGCGCGGCTCTCCTCGACGCCACGCGGGGGCCGGGCGCGGGCGACCCCTACAGCGCCGCGCCCCCCGCCCGGCCGTTCCTGGAGGAGGCCGGCGCCGACCCCGGCAGGCTGCGCATCGCCTTCACCCGCCGGGCGCCCAACGGCGCCGAGGTCGGCGCGGACGCGCTGCGCGTGCTGGAGGAGACCGCAAGCCTCGCCGCAGACCTAGGGCACCGGGTGGAGGAGGCCGACCCCGCCATCGACGGCGAGGCCGTGGTGCCGACCTTCCTCACCCTCATGGCCGCCAACACCGCGGTCAACCTCGCGAGCCACCCGACCGCCGGCCGCCCGGCCCGCGAGGACGAGGTCGAGCGCATCACCTGGCTTTCCGCGCAAATGGCCGAGGCCGTGAGCGGCGCGGACTATGTGCGCGCGACGCAGACCATGCACCGGCTCGGCCGGCAGATGGCCGCCTTCCACGCCGATTACGACCTGCTGCTGACGCCGGGGCTGGCGACGGGTATAGCGGTAAAGCTCGGCTGGCTCGACATGATGATGGAGGACGTGGACGAATACTGGCGGCGCGTGTTCGCTTTCTCGCCCTTCACCGTCTGGTTCAACATCACCGGCCAGCCGGCGGTCATGCTGCCCATCGGCACCGACGCCGACGGCCTGCCGGTCGCGGTTCAGGCCGTGGCGCCCTACGGGGATGAAGCCACGCTCTTCCGCTTCTCGGCCCAGATCGAAGCCGCCCGCCCCTGGTTCGCCCGCAAACCGGCGATAGCGGGCGGGGCGGGCTGAGCCCGCCTCGCGCATTCGGGAGAAGTTGCGCTATCCTGCCGGTTGACGCTTGCGACTGCTGGAGGACGCCCGGATGGACGACATTCTCATCAGGGGCGGCGAGGTCGTGGACGGGACCGGCGCGCCCGGGCGCATGGCCGACGTGGCGATCCGGGGCGGGCGCATTGCCGCCATCGAGGAGACGTACTCCGGCAGCGCGGAGACGGTGATCGACGCAGAGGGCCGCATCGTCGCGCCCGGCTTCATCGACATCCACACCCACTCCGACTTCACCCTGCCGCTCAACCCGAAGGCGGAATGCAAGATCCGCCAGGGCGTGACCACCGAGGTGGTGGGCAATTGCGGCTTCTCCGTCGCCCCCGCGCTGCCCGGCAGGGTCGAGATGCTGAAGGACTATCTGTCGGCGAGCGCCCCCTGGCTGCCCTTCGAGGAAACCGACTTCGCCGGCTACATGGACAGCTGGCCGGCGCTTTCGCTGAACACCGTCATGCAGGCCGGGCACAACACGCTGCGCCTGATGGCGATGGGCATGGAGGACCGCGACCCCGCGGACGCCGAACTCCGCCACATGCAGGAGATGCTGGCCGAGGCGATGGAGGCGGGCGCGCTCGGCCTCTCATCCGGCCTCTTTACCGCGCCCGGCTGCTACGCGAAGCCGGAGGAGATGCTGGCGCTCGGCCGCGTGGTGAAGGCGCATGGCGGGCGCTATTCGAGCCATGTGCGCGACGAGAGCCACGGCGTGCATGAGGCGGTGGCCGAAGCCATCGATGTCGGCGAGCAGTGCGGCATCCACGTGCAGGTGGCGCACCTCAAGCTCTCCGGCACCGGCCGGTGGGGCGAGGCGGACAAGCTGCTGGGCCAGTTCGAGCGGGCGCGGGCGCGCGGCGTGGACGTGCATTGCGACCAGTATCCCTACGACTGGGCCACCAACCCGCTGCGCTTCCTGCTGCCGACATGGCTGCAGGAGGGCGGCATCGACGCGATGCTGGAGCGGCTGGCCGACCCGCAGCTGCGCTCGCGCGTGCGCCAGAAGATCGCCGAGGTCGGCTTCAACAATTTCGGCCATGTCGAGAGCTGGGACGATATCCGCATCGCCAACTCGCCCGGCGCCGCCGAACCGGGCAGGACGATCGCGGAGATCGCGGCGGAGCGGAACCGCGACCCGCTGGACACGGTGTTCGACATCGTCGTCGAGGACCGGGGCGGGACGCGCATCCTGGTGCGCAGCATGTCGGAGGAGGACGTGCGCCGGATTGCGGCCGAGCCCTCGATGACGGTCGGCTCGGACGGCCCCTGCGTCGCGCCCTACGGCGTGACCTCCCAGGGCAAGCCGCATCCGAGGCTTTACGGCACCTTCCCGCGCGTGCTCGGCCGCTATGCGCGCGACGAGGGGCTGCTGACCCTGCCGCAGGCCGTCGCCAAGATGACCGGCAACGCCGCGCGCGCGCTCGGCATGGCGGACCGGGGCCTGCTGCGCGAGGGCCAGGCTGCCGATGTCGTGCTGTTCGACGCCGGAACGATCCGGGACGAGGCCACCTTCGACGAGCCGCACACCTACCCGACGGGCGTGGAAACCGTGATCGTCAACGGCCGGGTCGTCATCCACCGCGGCGGGCACACCGGCGCGCTCCCCGGCCGCCTGCTCCGCTGCCGCGAGGGCGTGCTGGGTTAGTGCCCCGCGGGCAGTTCCGCGAGTTCGATGACGATGCCGCCGGTGGCCTCCGGGTCGAGGAAGGCGATGCGGCTGCCGTCGTGGCCGGGGCGCGGCGTCTCGTCGATCAGCTTGACGCCCCTGCCCTTCAGCTCCGCCAGAGCGGCGTCGATATCGTCCACCTCGAAGCAGAGATGGTAGATGCTCTCGCCCTTGCGCTCGATCCAGTCGTTCACCTGCGAGGCCGGACCCTCGGCCTGCAGCAGCTCGATGCTGGTCTCGCCGACCGGATACATGGCGAGCCGCGTGTCGCCGATGCGCTCCTCATAGTCGAGTTCGAGACCGAGCGTCTCCTCCAGCATCTTCATCGATGCCTTCATGTCGTGCACCGCGATGGCGACATGTTCCACGCGCTTGAGTTTCATGCTTTGCTCGCCCGTTGTTTCGTTGTCTCTTCGGGCGGGCATGTTCCTCCGCGAATCCGGCCATTACAAGACCAGTTACCGCGCCGACATGGCGCTCTTCCCGCATCCAGCCGTGCGCCGGGCCGTCTGGGCCTCGCTGTTCCTGCTGTTCGTGCCCGTGCCGCTGTTCGGCAGCGAGCACCTGCTGGCGGTGCTCACGCTCAACGCGATCAACCTGGTGGGCGCACTCGGCCTCACCATCCTGCTCGGCTATGCCGGCCAGATTTCGCTCGGCCACGGCGCGTTCATGTCCGTCGGCGCCTATACGGCCGCCAATCTGGCGGTGCGCCTCGACATGCCGTTCTGGCTCACCCTGCCGGCGGGCGCGGCCATGGCGGCGCTGGTCGGCATCGTGGTCGGCCTGCCGTCGTTGCGCATCCGCGGCTTCTACCTCGCGATCTCCACGCTTGCCGCGCAGCTGGTGATCGAGTGGATCATCAACCGCACGCCGGCGATCTCGGGCGGCATCCAGGCCTCGATCCATGTGCCGCGCCCGGAACTGTTCGGCGTCCGGCTCGACAGCGCGGCGGAGCTCTACCTGTTCGTGATGGCCGTCGCCGCCGCTGGGCTGCTGGCGGCGCTCAATCTCGGCCGCTCGCGCCTCGGCCGCGCCATGGTGGCCGTGCGCGAGCACGAGACGGCGGCTTCCCTCATGGGCGTGGACACCGCCCGGGTGAAGCTCGCCGCGTTCGCGCTCTCGGCGGCCTATGGCGGCGTTGCGGGGGTGCTGTTCACCTACTATCTGGGCGTCGCCAACTACCAGCAATACACCTTCGCGATTTCGATCTACTACCTCGCCGTCAACATCATCGGCGGGCTCGGCAGCGTCTGGGGCGCATTGCTGGGCCTGGCCTTCCTCAGCCTCGTGCCGCGCTTCGTGTTCCTCGCCATGACCTCGGTCGGGTCATGGTTCGTGGACCTTGCCTACATGGCGCAGGCGGTCGCGCAGGTCAGGCAGATGACCTTCGGCATCCTGATCCTCGTCTTCCTGGTGCTGGAGCCGGAGGGCCTGGCCGCGCTCTGGCGCCGGGCGCGCAACCGGCTCCGCGCCTGGCCGTTCTCCTACTGAGCCCCGGCGAGGCAGTCCGCGAGGTTCTGCGCCAGCCCTTCGATCAGCGCCGGATAGAGCCCCGGCCCGGGTTCGAGGTCCGCGCCCAGCGGGTCGAGCGCGGCGATGCGCGCGCCGGTGCCTTCGGCGGCCGTTTGCGCGAGCTTCGGGTCGAGCTGCGGCTCGATGAACACGCAAAGGGCGCCGTGTTCGCGCATTTCGCTGCGGATGTGGTCGAGGCGCGCCGGGCCGGGCGGGGCGGCGTCGGACAGCGCCACCGAGCCGGCCGACTCGATCCCGAAGCGGTGCTCGAAATAACGGTAGGCGTCATGCGCGGTGAAGAACGCCTTGCCGCGGACGGGCGCCACGATGGCCTCCACCCGCGCCGCCAGCGCGTCGAGCTCTGCCGCCCCGGCGGCAGCGTTGGCCTTGTAGGCGTCCGCATTGGCCGGGTCTGTCTCCGCCAGGCGCGCCGCCATTTCCGCGAGCATCGCCTTGCCGTTGGCGGGGTCGAGCCAGATATGCGGGTCCATGTCGCCATGGTGCTCGTGGCCGTGCTCGTCCTTGTGCGCATGTTCCCCGTGCCCGTGTTCTTCCTTGCGGGCATGTTCGTCCTTGTGGTCGTCACCGTCCTTGTGCGCGTGCTCGTCCTTGTGGTCGTCGTCCTCGTGGGCATGCTCGTCCTTGTGGCCGCGGTCGTCGTCATGGTCGCCGTGCCCGTCCTCGCCGAACTCCAGCAGCGCCACCCCCGGCGCCTCCATCAGCTCGACCGACACGGCGTCCGCGGCGAGGCTCTCCACCGCGTCCTCGAGCCAGGGCGTCAGCCCCTCGCCCACCCAGAACACGATATCGGCCGCCTGCAGCCGGGCCGCCTCGGAGGGCCGCATCGAATAGCCGTGCGGCGTGGCGCCGGGCGGCAGGATCGACGCCGGCTCGCCCACGCCCTGCATCACGCGCGCCGCGAGCGAGTGGACCGGCGGAATGTCCGTCACGACCTCGGGCGCCGCCGCGGCCGGCAGGGCGGCGAGCGAGGCGAGAGCGGCGAAGGCGGGAACGCGGAGAAGGCGGCGCATCGTTATGGTATCCTGACGGTCGGTAAATCTTCGCAACTATTATACAATAACATTCCGGCGCGGTGGAAACGGCTATGGCGAACGGAAAGACCGGAGAGCGGACGGCGGCGGCGGAGGCGATGCGCCCGCACGACCACCGGGACTGCATCCGCCGCGTGCTCGACGAGGCCGAACGCCGCGCTTCGGACGACAGGGTCAACTTCACGCCCGTCCGCCGGCACGCTCTCGAAATCCTGCTGGAGAGCCACGCCGCCATGCCGGCATACGGGCTGCTGAAGCGCCTCGATGCGGACGGCTTCGGCTCCCAGCCGCCGGTCGCCTACCGGGCGCTCGATTTCCTCATAGGGCAGGGGTTCGTCCACAAGGTGGAGCGGCTGAATGCGTATGTCGCCTGCATGTATCCGCATGAGGCGCACACGCCGGCTTTCCTGATCTGCCGCGCCTGCCGCTCCGTGGCGGAGACCTGCGTGGCGCCCACTCCGGCGGCATTGCTCAGGGAAGCGCAGGCGACGGGTTTCGCCATCGAGCGCTCGGTGATGGAGGCGGAGGGGCTCTGCCGCGCCTGCGCACTCGCGGAGGGCGCGGCGTGCAACTGATCGCGGCGCACGGCCTTTCGGTCAGGCTCGGGGCGCAACTGGCGCTGCACGATATCGACCTCGCGGTGGAGCGCGGCGAGGTCGTCACCGTCGTCGGCCCCAACGGCTCGGGCAAGACGACGCTGCTGCGCGCGCTGGTCGGCGCCGTGGCGCCGGCGGCCGGGCGCGTCGAGCAGATGCCGGGGCTGCGCATCGGCTATGTGCCGCAGCGCCTGCATCTCGACGCCACCCTGCCGATCACCGTCGCGCGCTTCCTCCGGCTCGGCGCCCGGCGGCGAAACGGCAGCATCGCGCGCGTGCTGGAGGAGACCGGCGTGCCGGAGCTCGCCAAGCGGCAGATGACGGCGCTCTCCGGCGGGCAATTCCAGCGCGTGCTGCTCGCCCGGGCATTGCTCGCGGAGCCCGACCTGCTGCTGCTCGACGAGCCGGCGCAGGGCCTGGACCATCCGGGCATGGCCGCGCTCTACCGGCTGGTCGGCGCGGTGCGCGACCGGCTGGGCTGCGGCGTGCTGATGGTCAGCCACGACCTGCATGTGGTGATGGGGGCGACCGACCGCGTGATCGCGCTCAACGGCGTCATCTGGTGCGAAGGGCCGCCCGTGGCCGTGTCCTCCGCCGCGGAATACCGCATGCTGTTCGGCGAGGCGGAACCGGGCGCGCTCGCCTTCAACCGCCACACGCCGGAGGACGGGTGCTCGACGACTTCCTGACCCGCGCCTGCCTTGCCGGTATCGGAGTGGCGTTCGCGGCGGGTCCGCTCGGCTGCTTCGTCGTCTGGCGGCGGATCGCCTATTTCGGCGATGCGACCGCCCATGCGGCGATTCTCGGCGTCGCCGTTTCGCTCGCCTTTTCGATGTCCATCGTCATCGGCGTGCTCGCCGCGGCGGTGGCCATGGCGGTCGCCGTCTCGACGCTCTCCGGGCGCGGCCTCGCCATGGACACGCTGCTCGGCGTCGCGTCCCACGGCAGCCTTGCCGTCGGGCTTGTGGCGATCGCGGTCGCCTCCCCGCGCGCCCTCGATGTGGAAGCCTACCTGTTCGGCGAAATCCTGACCGTGACGCGCACCGACCTCGCGGTGATCTGGGGCGGGGCCGCGGCCGTGCTGGGCCTCGTCGTATGGCGCTGGTCGGCGCTGCTGACCGCCACGCTCAGCCCGGAACTCGCCCGCGGCGGCGGCATCGACCCCGAGCGCGAACAGCTCGTCATGACGATCGCCATCGCCGTTCTCGTCGCCGTGTCGATCAAGGTGGTCGGCGCGCTGCTGATCACTGCGATGCTCATCGTTCCCGCCGCCGCCGCCCGGCCGTTCTCCGGCACGCCGGAGCGCATGGCGGCGGCCGCCGCGCTCATCGCCGTCGCATCCGTCGTCGCCGGCCTCGCCGCCTCCTGGCGCTGGGACACGCCCACCGGCCCCACCATCGTGACGCTCGCGGTGCTGTTCTTCGCCGTCTCCTGCTCCGTGGGCGCACTTCGGCAGAGAGCGGGTTGAACCGGGCCGCGGCGGGGTCTTCCGCCGCGGCGCATTCGGCGTTTGCACGGAGCGCGCGGGCTTGTCATTCTGCGCCCCTTCCGTCCGGCGAGGAGAGGGCGCCCCCATGGCCAAGAGCGATATCGAAATTGCCCGCGAAGCGGTGTTGCGGCCGATCGGCGAGATAGGCGAACGTCTCGGGATTCCCGGCAGCGCGCTGGTGCCTTACGGCCATGACAAGGCCAAGGTCACCGCGGAGTTCATCGACGGCCTGGCCAACCGTCCCGACGGCAAGCTCATCCTGGTGACCGCCATGACGCCGACGCCCGCGGGCGAAGGCAAGACGACGACCACGGTCGGCCTCGGCGACGGGCTGAACCGCATCGGCAGGAACACGGCGATCTGCCTGCGCGAGCCCTCGCTCGGCCCCTGCTTCGGCATGAAGGGCGGCGCAGCCGGCGGCGGCTACGCGCAGGTCGTGCCGATGGAGGACATCAACCTCCATTTCACCGGCGACATGCATGCCATCGGCGCGGCGCACAACCTGCTCTCCGCCATGACGGACAACCACATCTACTGGGGCAACGGGCAGGAGCTGGACGCGCGCCGCGTGACCTGGCGGCGCGTGGTGGACATGAACGACCGGGCGCTGCGCGACATCGCGGTCTCGCTCGGCGGCGTCGCCAACGGCTTCCCGCGCCAGACCGGCTACGACATCACGGTGGCTTCGGAGATCATGGCGATCCTCTGCCTCGCCTCGGACCGCGCGGACCTGCAGCGCCGGCTCGGACAGATCCACGTCGGCGGGCGCCGCGACCAGTCGCCGGTCACCGCCGAGGACCTGAAGGCGGACGGCGCGATGACGGTGCTGCTGAAGGACGCGCTGCAGCCGAACCTGGTGCAGACGCTGGAGGGCAATCCCGCCTTCGTCCACGGCGGCCCGTTCGCCAATATCGCGCATGGCTGCAACAGCGTGGTCGCGACGAAGGCCGCGCTCAAGCTCGCCGACTATGTGGTCACGGAAGCGGGCTTCGGGGCCGATCTCGGCGCGGAGAAGTTCTTCGACATCAAATGCCGCAAGGCGGGGCTCATGCCGGACGCCGTCGTGGTGGTGGCGACGGTGCGCGCGCTCAAGATGCATGGCGGCATCGCGCGCAATGCGCTCGGCGAGGAGGATGTCACCGCCGTCGAGCGGGGCTTCGCCAACCTCGCCCGCCATCTCGACAATGTCGCCAAGTTCGGCGTGCCGGCGGCCGTGGCGGTCAACCGCTTCACGGCCGACACCGACGCGGAAATCGCGGCGGTGCAGCGCCTGGCGGCGGAGCGCGGCGCCACGGCCCATGTCTGCACCCACTGGGCCGAGGGCGGGGCGGGGACGGAGGGTCTCGCCCGTTCGGTCGCGGCGCTCGCCGACAGCGGCGATGCGGAATTCGCCCCGATCTACCCCGACGGGCTGCCGCTCTGGGAAAAGATCGGGACGGTCGCGCGCGAGATCTACCGCGCCGACGGGGCCGAGGCGCCGGCGCGGGTGAAGGACCAGCTCGCCCGGTTCGAGGCCGGCGGCTTCGGCCATGTGCCGGTCTGCATGGCGAAGACGCAATACAGCTTCTCCTCCGACCCGGTGCTCCGCGGTGCGCCCGAGGGCTACACCATCCCGGTGCGCGAGGTGCGGCTTGCGGCCGGCGCGGAGTTCGTGGTCGCGGTCTGCGGCGACATCATGACCATGCCGGGCCTGCCGCGCGTGCCGGCGGCCGAAGCCATCGGCCTCGACGAAAGCGGCGAGGTCGTCGGCCTGTTCTGACCGCGGCCCCGCGCCCGCCCGTCCGCCCCTTGTCGGCCATAGCCGAACGCCCCCGGACCGGGGTCCGGGGCAGGCCCCCTCCGTCATGCCCGGACTTGTTCCGGGCATGACGAGAAGAAGGCATGAGTCCTAAATCGGGGCCGCTGATATTATCCCGCCGGTTCAATGGGTTGTGGGGAAATTAGCCGATATTTTCAATTTTTGTTCCTTGATGGACTTGACTTCCCGAGGAATGGTGTAGAATAGGCATGAGGGAAAGGCGGCTCCCGGGACCGCCTTTCCGCTTTCTGCAGGAAGCATGGCTGGGGTGCCGCAAACCCCCGGCGCGAGCGGACGGGAGGGGTGCGCCCTCTGCCCGGCCCGCTGCCGCGCGCCCGTGCGCGCGGGCAATCACGCGCGCAAACCGCGCCGCCGCGATACGCCCGCCCGCCCGCGCATGCACCGGCGCGCGATACGCGCGAAACAGGGACACCCCGTCCCGCCCTTTGCCCCCAAGGAGGCGCGAATGACCGAAACCGACCCCTGCCCCCGACAGGCGGCGGCGTTGGCCGCAAGGCCCGCCCCCGCCGCCTCGCGCGCGCGGGCGCACGGGCGCGCCGCCGCGAAACGCGCGCGCATTATGCGCGGGGGAGGGACGCGTCTCCGGCAACCGGGCATCCGGGACCGGGGACCGGCGAGGAGGCCGCGATGCCTTGCGAACGACCGGCGCTATGCCGGAACGGGCCGGCGAATATGCGCTCCGCGCATGGCGACCATGACAAAACATGACATATCGTAACTGCCCAGGATGGTTCCCGTGGCGTTAGGGATGTCCGGGTTCCGTTCAGGCGTATTTGATGCCGTCGATGAAGCTTTCGGAGGATCCGGTCAGGGTATCGAGGACA
>JAJDYL010000224.1 GCA_022825195.1 Alphaproteobacteria bacterium | reverse complement strand
GTCTCGACAAGGCTCAATCCGGGAAGGGGCGCACCGCGGCCAGCCTCAATTGCGTAACCCACCAACGCTTCGCGCCGCGCCACGGCGCGCACCAGCTTGACCAGCCCGGCAATGTGAGGATCGTTTGGACCCGCAGTCATGTCGGTGCCCGTTGCCGCCTCCGGCATGGCGTCGGCATTGCGGATCAGGATCTGCGCCGCGTCCCGGTCGGAGGCCGTGAGCGTCAGCCGGTAGGTGAAGCCCTTCTCCGTGCCGACGAAGAGGCTCGCCTCCGCGTGCCGGCCTCCATCCCCGGGGACCGTCCCGACCAGCCGCAGGTATAGGTCGCCCGAGGCGGCGTCGTGCTCGACCTCGAACCCGTCCGGCGCGCGCACCACCTTCGCGATCCGGTCGCCCAGAAGCGCGATACGGTTGATCTCCGTCGCCGAGACCTCCGCCGACAACTCGGCATGGTCGACCGCATCCAGAAGCTGCATCGCGGCAGCCGGGGCCGGCAGGGCGAGCGCCCCCGCAAACAGAAGGCATGCAGCGGCAAGCGTCCGCCGATAAATCCGTGCCATTCTCAATCCTCCATCTGTTCGAAGCGCAAGAGGCCGATGCGGCCGGCGTCGAGGCGGAAGGCGAGCCGATAGCGCCGCTCCTCCCGCGCCGCCTCCTCGCGCCCGATCCAGCTCACCAGCTCGCCCGCGATCTCCGCCGTCAGCCGCTCCGGGTCGGCCTCGATGCTGTCGGGATAGAAGGCGCTGGCGAGGTCGCGCCCGGCCATGCGCGCCGCCTCTGCCTCGACCCAGGCGCCGATCGCGCCGCGTGCCGAGGGGTGGCTCATCCGCGCCGCCGCGAGGCGCACATGGGCCGCGTTCTCCGGCGTCAGCGTCAGCAGCGTCACCGCCACCGTGCGCGCCAT
Organism: Alphaproteobacteria bacterium; assembly: GCA_022825195.1. Classification (GTDB taxonomy): domain Bacteria; phylum Pseudomonadota; class Alphaproteobacteria; order Bin95; family Bin95; genus Bin95. The sequence goes on along the minus strand of JAJDYL010000224.1, from coordinate 1,981 downwards.
GTCTTCCAGATAACGGGTTCCGGCCGGGCCGGGCTCCATCCGGCTGCCGCCGACGGCCCATTCCGGCCCGGCAGCGGCCGGCAGCAGCACCGTCACCCCCTCGCGGTTCGCCAGCCCGACGGTGAGCGCCAGGTTGACCGTCATCGAGAGCACCAGCAGGCCGGCCAGCGCCAGGCGGATGTCCCGCACCCGGCGCACGGCATTGTCGAGGTCGAGACGCCGCATCGCCCCGCCTCAGCCCGTGAACCGCCGGAGATGGCTCGGCGGCGTCGCCTTCAACCGCAGCACGAAGTCCGGCAGGAACCAGTAGAGCGCGTAGCGCGCGATATTGGCCCCGCCGCCGCGCTTGACCCGGCGCAGCACAAGCCAGCCGCCGATGCCGGCGACCAGCCCGGTCACGAACTGGTTGGCCGCGAGCCCGAGCAGGGCCGGGCCCATCAGCACCGCCGCCTCGTCCACGGTCCAGAACAGCCAGCGCTCCGGATCGTCGAGCCGGCGCGGAATGGCATGGCGGGCGCTCTCGTTCATCGGACGCCCGCCGTCAGACGATCGCCGTGCCGACGAGGCCGGTGACGATGCCGGTGCCGGCGCCGGCGGCGATGCCGACGCCCACCGCGCCCATCAGCTGCATGGCGTTGAAGCGCAGCACGGAGCCGACCAGCGCCGCGCCGACGGCCAAGGCCGCCGCCAGCTGGCCGCCCGTGCCGCCGACGATGTCCTGCACCGTGTCGAGCGGCGCGTCGAAGGTCGTGTCGGTGGTCGCCAGCGCGATGTCCGGACCGGCCAGCACTGTCGCGATGCCGAGCGCCAGGATGGCGGTCCGGCGCAGCGCGGTTTCCGTCCGGTTCATCCCGGCCGTCGCAGCGACCGTTCTTTCGGCGCCGCCCCTCACCGGCCCGCCCCTGCAAGCGCGGTGCCATCGTCGGAGGTGGATTTCCGCCGGCGCGTCCTCGCCCACTCGTCGAGGTCCTCGCGCAGATAGCGCACCCTTCCGCCGAAGCGCAGGAACACCGGCCCGTCGCCCGACACCCGGTAGCGGTCCAGCGTGCGCGTCGACAGCCCCAGATGCGCCGCCGCCGCGCGCGTGTTCAGATAGATCGTCTCCCCGTCCGTCATCGCCGTCTCCTTTCCGGTCCCGGACCCCGCCTGCCCCCGCACGATGGCGGGCGATCCGGGGCGCACATGCGGCCATCGGAGCGAAGAAGGGCGGGGAGGGACAGGGGCGATTTTCACGAGTCGAAAAACGCCCCTCAGTTTGACCGCCAGCGGGCGCCGGTCGCCGCCGATCGCCGCCGGGACTGCGAATTCGCATCCATGCGCTGTCGGCGGGTTCTGCCGGGCGGGAACCGAATTGCCCCTCCATGGAGGCGCATGGCGGTCCGGAACGGGGGGATATCGGCAAGCGCGATCCGGCCCGGACGGCTCCGTTGTTCGGCCGGTCAGGCGACCGCGTTGGAAGCGGTGGCTATATTGAGAATCGGCGGTGGATGCCCGGTGCCCGGCGCGACCGTCCGCTGCGGCCGGGCGAGCGCGACGGTGACGTTCGATAGACCTGGACGAGAAAGGACGGAATGCACCAGGCGACGACCGTCACCGGCAGTCGTCTCGATCCGGGCGTGCGGGTATCCGGCGGGGAGGATGGTGTCGTCACACAGGCAGGATCGGCGTCACCCTCACCTGCGTTCTCGGCAGCCGAACCGGGGATTCCGTGTCGATTTCAATCGGAAACGAAACCGCGGCGCTTACCGGCAGCCGGCGCGCCGAGTCCTGCGGACTACTTGCCCGTCGCCATGTCCCGATACCGCTTCAGGATCGCCCTTGCCCTGGAGTGACGCCGCTTGACGCGCTCATGCATCCAGCTGCCGGTGTAGTATTCCTCCGCGACCCGCTCCGGCGTCCAGAGCCGGAGCGCATAGTCCTTCTGCGTGAGCCCTTCCGCCTCGCTCTCCAGCGCCAGCAGAAGCTCACCGTCCCCGTCCCC
>JAJDYL010000179.1 GCA_022825195.1 Alphaproteobacteria bacterium | reverse complement strand
GGGACTTCGCTGGCACGCGCCCGCAGCGCCGTCACCGCCCCGGCGGCCGGAGCGAAGCGGAGGACCCGCGCCCGCGCGGGTTGACGGTGCGAGGACGTGTGACAGGATGTCCCGGCACTGCGGAGGGCGTGTGGTTGGGGGGGTGTCGGCGGGACGACGCAAGCCGAAGGCAGCCCCCCGGACCGAACGGTGGGGGCGCGTCGTCGGGATGGTGGGAGCCGTCGAGGCGGATCGCGCCGGCAGCGATCAGGCTCGGGTGCCGATCACCTTGCTCGGGGTCGGCGCGATGGCGGTCCTCGTCGGAGGAGGTGGGGATGGCGTGGAACGCGCTCCAGGCGCCGTCCCCGTGCCTGTGGGGGACGGCACGCCGCCCGGCAGGGGCAGGCCGGCCTGAAGGGGGTGAAGGGCGACGTCGTCGTCGAGGGGGCCATCGGGGGCCGCCTCGGGTCGGGGTTGCGTGGGGGCGGCACGACGGGACGCGCCCGCCCGCGCCGTGCCGCTTGCCCGCTACCTCGGGTCCGCCGGGGCCTCCCGGTCCGGACAGCGCCGGGCGAGATCGTCGGCGAGCGAGTCGCGTACCGAGCGCAGATCGAGGCCGAGCTGCTGCAGAAGGTCGCCGCCGGCCGGCGTCACGGGATCGAAGTCCGAGTCGAAGTGCGCCAGGCGAACTGGTGCCAGTGCAGCCGGTGAAAGTCCGGCAGGGAGGAGAAGGCAAGCCACCACTCTCACCCCGAGTCATGGGCCGCCATCCGCGAGGATGGGGGTTAAGCGTTGACAGGGGCGCGTGCGGGCGGGGCTATTGAGCACCGATAAAGATAGTCCGGGATGCCGAGGCTTTTTTGATGGCCGAAGGCAGCATCCGATCCACCGATATGGCGAGGGGGGTCGGAATCCCGCGGTGTCGAAGAACCCAGGCACGTACGTACGCACTGCACCGGGACCTGGGAGGTCTCCATGCCGTCCCGCAGTCGTAGCGGGACCGCAGAGGAAAGGAGGAATCCGTAACCGATGATGAACGGCATGGAGAAGTCAGACTCGGTCATAGTAGCTGTGAAGTCGGCGAACAAAGGGACCTCGGTCCCGGCGGAGCCGATGGAGCCAAGGACCGAGCCCAAGGGGAATTCGGGAAGCCAAAGCACGCGCCGGGCGCAGCATCGGGAAAGCGTGTCACAAGCGGCCGACCGGATACGGAGATTTGTACAACGGGAGCCACGGGAGCGTCTGACGGCGCTTCTCCACCACGTCACGGTCGATGCGCTGCGCTGGGCGTTCTTCGAGTTGAAGAAGAACGCGGCGGCAGGCGCGGATGGCATGACGTGGCGGATGTACGAGGAAGGGCTGGAAGGCCGTCTGGCCGACCTGCACAACCGCGTGCACTCGGGAGCGTACCGGGCGACGCCATCACGGCGGGTGAATATTCCGAAGCCGGATGGCGGTACACGACCGCTCGGCGTCGCCGCCATAGAGGACAAGATAGTCCAGAAGGCGGTGGCGGAGATAATCCTGACGCCGATTTACGAGGCGGAGTTCCTGGGGTTCAGCTACGGGTTCCGGCCCGGGCGTGGGGCGCACGATGCGCTCGATGCGCTCTCGGTCGGGATTATGCGGCGCAAGATCAACTGGGTGGTGGACTGTGACATCCGCGCATTCTTCGACAACGTTTCGAGGAGCTGGCTGGTCCGGTTCCTTGAACACCGCATCGCGGACAAGCGGGTTATCAGGCTCATCATCAAATGGTTGAACGCCGGCGTCATGGAAGCTGGAGAGTGGAAGGACAACCTGCGGGGAACGCCTCAAGGATCGGTGGTTTCGCCGATTTTGGCGAACGTCTACCTGCACTACGTCCTCGACTTGTGGTTCCAGAAGAAGTGGCGCAGCCACGAAGTCAAAGGCGACACAGTCATCGTGCGGTACGCCGACGATTTCGTGGTGGGTTTCCAGCACAAGCGGGACGCGGAGCGCTTCCTGAACGCCGCGAAAGAGCGGCTCGGAAACTTCGAGCTGGAGATAAGCCCCGACAAGACCCGGCTCATCGAGTTCGGACGGTACGCCACGGCGCGTCGTCGAGAACGCGGGCAGGGTCGCCCGGAGACCTTCGATTTTCTGGGATTCACGCACTACTGCGCGGAGGCCAGAGGGGGTCGATTCCAGTTGGGGCGCAAGCCAGTCGCGAAGCGGATGAGTCGGACCCTGAAGCGGCTCAAGGAGGCGCTACGCAGGCGGATGCATCACAAGGTGGAGGAGACAGCGAAATGGCTGGGGAAGGTTGTCAACGGATGGTTGAACTACTACGCCGTCCCGACCAGTTTTCGATACCTACGCCGATTTGTCGACCGCCTGGCGCGGCTGTGGCACAAGACGGTACGCCGCAGGTCGCAGAAGGACCGCTTTCAGTGGGCCAGCCTCGCGAAGCTCAAAGGGAGACACTGGCCCAAGCCGGAAATCCGACACCCATGGCCGGACCAACGATTCGCCGTCAGCGCTGTCATGGGCGCAACCCAAGGGAGGAGCCGGATGCCTTAACGGGCACGTCCGGATCTGCGCGGGGGGCGCCGGGTAACCGGCGTCCCTACCGCAATCATGGGTGGGATCTCCTGTGGCGCGCCCGGCCGCGAGGGACCCGCGCCCTCTCTCCTGCCGGGCGCTCGCCCCGTGCTCGCTTCGCTCCGACTCCCGGCCGAACGCCGTCGAGGGGCACGGGGACGGCCCCGGGCGCCGTGCCGGGCCGCCGGCGTCAGTGCACGGTGTGGCCGCCCGCGCCCGCCGGGTGCATGCACCGCTCCACCAGGGCGGTCCAGGCCGCGCGGTCGAGTCCGAGCTTGCGGTTCAGGCGATCGCACGCACTCATCGCTTCGGCGAGCGACACGGCGAACAGCGAGGTCGGGATGGACACGGGCATGTCCTCGACCGCGATGCGGATCTGGAACGGGCCGTCGTGGGAATCTGCAGCCGGACAGAAAGCGTAGTCCGGCTCGTCGGACAGGAAGTGGGTGCTCATCGGGGCTCCTCCGGGGGTGGTGGTGTGTGGGCAGGCGGGCCGGCGGCACGGGCCCCGGCGGGCGACGGCGTAGGGCCGCCCCCCGCCCGCGGGACCCCGGCCGGCGGGACGTTCCGTGCGCCGCCGCGGTCGTGCGTCCGCAGCGGTACGGGGTTACTCCCATGCGGCGATGGTCGCCATCGGGGACTGATCCGTGAGGACCTCGACCTCCTCGAGCGAGAGCCGCGCGAAGGCGAGACACAGGGCCACCTCGTCCCAACTGTCGTAGGTGCCGTGGTCCTCGCCGTTGGAGAGCTCGACGACGGTGTACTGCGGCGGGTAGAGCGGGAGCCCGCGGAAGTGCTGCGAGCGGTGGTACGAGCGGCGCGCGCAGGGCTCGCATCGGGCCGCCCCCTGCGAGGGCTCGCCGCAGTCGGTGCAAAGGCCCTGGGCCCGGCGCCTCGCGTAGAGCCGGCGCGCGGCGGCGTTCTTCTTCTCGGGCGACCGTCGCTCGGTCTCGCGCACCGCGCACGGTCCGCAGCGCGAGCCGCCGTCGAGGGTCGGCCCCCCGCAGGCGCCGCAGAGCCCCGCGGCCCTGCGCGCGGCGTAGCGCTCGTGCTCGAACGCTCGGCGCGCCTCGCGGCAGGGCTCGCACTGCGTGCCGTCGCCGGCCGAGGGCCGCTTGCCGCAGCTCGTGCACAACCCCGCGGCGAGCCGTGCCTCGCGGCGTCTCGCGCTCTTCTCGCGCCCGATGCGCCGCCGGGTCTCGACGTTGCGCCCGCCGTAGAGCTTGCCCTCGGCCTTGCCCGTCGCGTAGCGGGCCCGCGCGGTCGCACGCCGCGCCTCGCCGCAGGGTTCGCACACGGTACGCCCCGGCGCGGGCGG
>JAJDYL010000109.1 GCA_022825195.1 Alphaproteobacteria bacterium | reverse complement strand
GCATACCACGCGCGGAACTCCGGCGTTTCCTGGCTGCCGACATAGACCTCGCTGCGGTAGTGGAACTCGTCCTCGCTGCCGTCATAGTCGGAGAGGATGGGGGGCGGCGGCTCCCACGGTTCCTCGACAGGCTGCGGTTCGGGTTCCGGTTCGGGCAGATGTTTGGCGCCCCAGTCGAGGACGGCGAGGAGCTGGCGCAGATGGGCGAGCCGGGCGCGTCCGGCGCGGTGGTAATCGGCGCGGTCGCGGTCGTCCTGCGGCGGCGGTCCGGCGTCGATGTCCTCGGCACAGGCAGCGGCGAGGGCTTCGGCTGCCGGCGCGAGGCGCTCCAGCAGCATCGCCGCCAGTTCGGGTCGGGGGTCGGTTGCGGTCATTCGTGCCTCCTTGGGGGCAAAGGGCGGGACGGGGTGTCCCTGTTTCGCGCGTATCGTGCGCGGGTGGGTGCGTGTGCGCGGGCGGGCGCATCGCGGCGGCGCGGTTTGCGCGCCTGATTGCCCGCGCGCCCGTGCGCACAGCGGCAGGCCGGGCAGAGGGCGCACCCCTCCCGTCCGCTCGCGCCGGGGCGTTTGCGGCGCCCCAGCCATGCTTTCTGCAGAAAAGCGGAACGGCGGCCCCGGAAGCCGCCTTTCCCTCATGCCTATTCTACACCATTTCTCGGAAAATCAAGCCATTTAGGAACAAAAAATGACAATATCGGGCAGTTTTCTCACAACCCGTTGAACCGGCAAAGAAATTTCCGGCTCCCTCGATACGCGGCCGGCGTCGCTACTCAGGATGACGGAGGAGAGGGTGGGGACAGGCCGGGGCGGCGGGCGGGGAAAAACCGGAAGCCCTCAACATGAGTCCTGCGCTGCGCACCCTGCTATAAGGTAGCCGCAGAAGAATTCCGGCAGGGGAGGGCGGCCGATGGCCGAGGCGAGACGGCTTCAGGGCAAGGTGGCGATGATTACCGGCGGCGCATCGGGAATCGGGGCCGCGAGCGCCCGCCTGTTCGCGGAGCATGGCGCGAGCATTGCGGTCGCCGACATCAACGACAATCTCGGTCCGCTCGTGGTCCGGGACATCGAGGCCGCCGGCGGCGCGGCCTGCTATCTCCACCTCGACACCGTGGACGAGGACCAGTGGCGCGAAGCGGTGCGGACGGTCGTCGAACGCTTCGGACGGCTGGACATCATGCTGAATGCCGCCGGCGTCTCCGGCCGGATGCCCGACGGTTCGGCGGCCCCTCGCATCGGCGAGGCGGACCTCGGAAACTGGAACCGCATCATGGATGTGAATTCCACCGGCGTCTTTCTCGGCACCAAGCACGCCATCGAGGCGATGCAAGCCGCCGGCGGCGGCTCGATCATCAACATCTCGTCGATCTACGGAATCGTCGGTTCCGTCCACAACGCCGCTTACCACGCCTCGAAGGGCGCCGTCAGGACGTTCAGCAAGTCGGCGGCCGCCCAGTATGCAAAGGACGGCATTCGGGTGAACTCGGTCCATCCGGGCTATGTCGACACCCCGATGACGGAGGCGGTCCACAGCGACCCGGACCTCGCCCGACCGCGGCTGGACGAGACGCCGATGGGCCGTTTCGGCAAGCCGGTCGACATTGCCAACGGCTGCCTGTTCCTGGCGAGCGACGAGTCGGGCTGGATGACGGGCGCGGAACTGGTGATCGACGGGGGCATGACCGCCGTCTGACCCGGCGGCGGTTATCTGCCGGTCAGAATGCGCTCGAAAAGCTCCTTGACGGTCGGAATGAACCCGTTCGCGTAGAAGGGGTCCGACCGGAAGCGGTAGGCGTTGTGGCCGGAGAACATCAACTGCTCCTCGACCGAGCCGCCGTGGCTGATCTGTTGCAGGGTCTTCTGAATGCAGAAGGACCGCGGGTCCGCCTTGCGGCCGGTGGTGCCGGCCTCGTTCTGCGACCAGTTGCTGAACTGGCAGGCGGACAGGCAGCCCATGCATTCGATCTGGTCCGTCAGGATCTGCCGCCGGCGCTCCGGGGTCACGAAGACAAGGGTTGAGTCGGGCGTGCGCATGGCCTCCGAGAAGCCGGCGCCGATCCAGCTTTCGGCGCGCAGCCTGTCGTCGTCGGCGACATAGACGGGCCGCCCGCGCGGACCGACCGGGAAAGCGACATCGTGGCCGCCAACGGGCTCCGTCGAGAATGCGATCTGGTGCTCCGCGCGCTCGCGCAGTTCGTCCAGGAAGGCATTGCGCACGGCCGACGAATAGAAGCCGGTCGGGCTGAAGCGGTTGAGGAAGACATCGCCCTCCTTCAGCGTCAGCAGCTTGCGCTTCCACTCGTCGGAGATCGGGCTTTCCCGGGTCAGCAGGGGCCGGGTGCCGAACTGGAAGGCGACCGGCGCGATGTCCGGGTCCTCGATCCAGTGGGCCCACTCATCCAGCCACCAGACACCGCCCGCCATGATGATCGGAACGTGCGCAAGGCCGACTTCCACCATTTGCCGGCGCAGCTGGACGATTCGCGGGCGCGGGTCCTCGGGCCGGTTCGGGTCCTCGACATTGGACAGGCCGTTATGCCCGCCGGCGCGCCACGGATCCTCGTAGACGACGCCGCCAAGCAGGTTCGGAAACTTGCGGTAGGCGCGCTTCCAGAGCGCCCGGAAGGCGCGGGCCGAGGAAATGATCGGGTAGTAGTGGACACCGAAACGCGCTGCGAGCTCGGCGAGCCGGTACGGCATCCCGGCCCCGCAGGTAATGCCGTGGATCAGGCCCCTGGCGCCCTCCATGACGGCATTCACAACACGTTCCGCGCCCGCCATTTCCCACAGCACGTTCATGTGTATACGGCCCTGGCCGCCCGCGCCGTCATAGGCGATGCGCGCCTGGTGGATCGCGCCCCGGATTGCATGCGCGAGCAGCTCCTCATGCCGCTCGCGACGGGTCTTCCCGTAGTAGTACTGGGCGATGGCGGTGCCGTCTTCGCGGAAACTGTCCGCGTTGACGCCGGAAAAGGTGCCGACGCCGCCGCAGGCCGCCCAGGCGCCCGAGCTCTCTCCATTGGAGATCGCGATGCCCTTGCCGCCCTCGATGAGCGGAAAGACCTCGCGGCCCGAAAAGACGACTGGGCGCACCACCGCCATGGGCGTCAGCCTGCTGCCGCCGTCAGGTCCACACCGGTCTCCTGATCCACGGATTTCATCGAAAGGCTCACCTTGCCCCGATCGTCGACGCGCAGCACCTTGACCTTCACCTGGTCGCCCTGTTCCACGACATCGCCGACGGTCCTGACCCGCTGCGGAGCGAGTTCGCTGATATGCACCAGCCCGTCGCGGCTGCCGAGGAAGTTCACGAACGCGCCGAAATCGACGACCTTGACGACCTTGCCGGTGTAGATCGCGCCGACTTCCGGTTCGGCGACGATGCCCTTGATCCACTCGATCGCGGCTTCGGAAGCCTTGGGATCGACGGAGGACACCTTGATCGTGCCGTCATCGTCGATGTCGATCTTTGCGCCGGTGGTATCGACGATCTCGCGAATGACCTTTCCGCCCGAACCGATCACTTCACGGATCTTGTCGCGCGGGATCGACATGGTGGTCATGCGGGGCGCGAAGTCGCTCACATCGTCGCGGGCCGTGTCGAGGGCTTTTGCCATCTCCGCCAGAATATGCATCCGGCCGTTCCGCGCCTGATCCAGCGCGGTGCGCATGATGTCCTCGGTAATCGAGGTGATCTTGATGTCCATCTGGAGCGAGGTCACGCCGGCTTCGGTGCCGGCGACCTTGAAGTCCATGTCGCCCAGATGGTCTTCGTCGCCCAGTATGTCCGAGAGCACCGCGAAGCGGTCGTCTTCCTTGATGAGGCCCATCGCGATGCCGGCGACCGGTCGTTTCAGGGGCACGCCCGCATCCATGAGCGACAGCGACGCGCCGCAGACGCTCGCCATCGAGGACGAGCCGTTCGACTCCGTGATCTCCGAGACCACCCGGACGGTGTAGGGGAAGTCCTCCTTCTTCGGCAGCAGCGGCCGGACGGCGCGCCAGGCGAGCTTTCCATGCCCGATCTCGCGCCGGCCCGGCGCGCGCAGAAACTTTGCCTCGCCGGTGGAGTAGGGCGGGAAATTGTAGTGGAGCATGAAATGCTCGCGATATTCGCCGTCCAGCGCATCGACGATCTGCTCGTCCTGCGAGGTGCCGAGCGTGGACACCACCAGCGCCTGCGTCTCGCCGCGGGTGAACAGCGCGCTGCCGTGCTGGCGCGGCAGGATGCCGACCTCGCAATCGATCGGGCGGACGGTGTCCAGGTCGCGGTCGTCGATCCGCTTGCCGGTGTCCAGGACGGCGCCGCGCACGATGTCGCGCTCCAGGTCCTTGAAGAACGGCGCCGCCAGCGCCGGGTCGGTCTCCGTTCCTTCCAGCTTCCCGAGAACGTCGGTCTTGGCGGCTGCGATCGCCGTCTGGCGCGCCTGTTTCTCGCGCAGCGCGTAGGCCCCCTCCATGGCCGCGCGGCCCATTTCATAGACCTTCGCCTTTGCCTCGGCCGTGCCGGCCTCCGGTTCGGGAAGGTCCCACGGGTCCTTGGCGCATTCCTCGGCCATGTCGATGATGGCGTCGATAACCGGCAGAAAACCCCGGTGGCCGAACATCACGGCCTCGAGCATTCTCTCCTCGGAAAGCTCCTGCGCTTCCGACTCCACCATCAGCACGCCCTCCGAGGTGCCGGCGACCACGAGGTCGAGGACGGAAGCCTCCATTTGCTCGGAGGTGGGATTGAGGACGAACGCGTCATCGACCGCACCGACCCTTGCGCCGGCAATCGGGCCGAGGAACGGGATTCCGGAAAGCGTCAGCGCGGCCGAGGTGCCGACCATGGCCACGATGTCGGGATCGTTTTCCAGATCGTGGCTCACCACCGTGCAGATGATCTGGGTTTCGTTCCGGAAACCCTTGGCGAAGAGCGGCCGGATCGGCCGGTCGATCAGCCGGGAGGTCAGGGTCTCCTTTTCGCTCGGCCGCGCCTCGCGCTTGAAGAAACCGCCGGGAATCTTGCCGGCGGCATAGGTTTTTTCCTGGTAGTTGACAGTCAGAGGGAAGAAATCGAGGCCGGGCCGCGGGCTCTTTTCGGCGACCACGGTGCAGAGCACCGCCGTCTCTCCGAGGCTGGCCATGACGGCGGCGTCGGCCTGGCGCGCGATGCGGCCGGTCTCCAGGACCAGCGGGCGTCCGCCCCAGTCGATTTCCTTGCGGACGATATCGAACATATCGGATGCAATCCTTTCCACGGCCGCGACCCGGACGGTGCGGCCCTTTGCATGTTTTCTCTCGGACGCCGGCCTTCCGGCGCCCCGGTCGTCAGCGGCGCAGTCCGAGGCGTTCGATCAACGTCCGGTAGCGCCCGTTGTCCTTCCTGCGCAGATAGTCGAGCAGGCCGCGGCGCTGGCCGACCATGACCAGCAGGCCGCGGCGCGAGTGGCGGTCTTTCTTGTGTGTCTGGAGGTGCCCGGTCAGATTCCGGATGCGTTCGGTCAGGATCGCCACCTGCACCTCCGGCGATCCCGTGTCGTCGTCGTTCGTACGGAACTCCTGAATGAGTTCGGTCTTTCTTGCGGCGGTAATCGACATCTGTTGCTCTCGTTCCTTGCAGCTATGGATTGACAACCCGCACCGGCCGAACCGTTCCGGACTCGTACCGGGCCACCGCAATCAGAACCTCGCCCATCCGGGCCCGGATCGTCATGCCGTCGTGAAACCCGGCGATCCGCGAAAGATCGCCCGCGCTGAACAGCCGCAACGCCTGTCCGTTCCTGAGCGCTGCGGCCTCTTGCTCCGAGACGGACAGAGCCGGGATGTCGGCCAGCGACCTGTCCGTCGGCAGCAAGAATACACTCTCCGGGCCTATATGGGCCAGAGCTTCGAGTTCTTCCAGCGTTATTGCGTCCTCGACGCGAAACGGGCCGACGCGCAACCTCCTGAGCGCGCAGACATGGCCGACCGTGCCGAGGGCGGCGGCGAGGTCGCGCGCAATGGCGCGGATATAGACGCCCTTGCCGGTCTCCGCCGTGAATTCCGCAACGTCGTCGTCAAGCCGGCGCTCCAGGCGCAGTTCGATCACATGGACCGGCCGCGGCGGCAGGTCCGGCTCCTCGTGGGCCCTGGCGAGGTTGTAGGCGCGCCTGCCCCCGATCTTGACGGCGGAATAGCGCGGCGGGGCCTGCATGATCCGTCCGGTGAAGGCGGGCAGGGCCCTGCGTATGGAATCGGCGTCCGGCCTGACGGCGCTGGTCCCGGTAATGCTGCCGTCGGCGTCGTCGGTGTCCCGGGCCTCGCCCCACCGCAACGAGAAGCGGTAAACCTTGCTGCCTTCCATGGCCCAGGAAACCGTCTTGGTCGCCTGGCCGAGAGCGACGGGCAACACGCCGGTGGCCAGCGGGTCGAGCGCCCCGCCATGCCCGATCCTGGCGCCGCCGCTCAACCGCTTGATCCGGTTGCAGACATCAGTGGACGTCATGCCGGCGGGTTTGTCCACGACAATCCAGCCGTTGAGGTCGGTCCGTTTCGGCCGCCTACGCGCCATGCCTGTTCTGCCGGACAAGTGTTTCGATCCGCTCGGCCTCGTCGAAACTGCGGTCGCGCCGGAACTCGACGACAGGTGTGAATTTCGACTCGAGCATGCGGCCGAGCTCGCCCCGGATATGGCCTGCCGCGCGATTGAGCGCCGCGACCGTGTCGTCGATATCGTCGCGCCCGAGCATCGAGATGAACGCCGTTGCCCGTTTCAGGTCGGGCGACATCACGACCTCGGAAACGGTGACCATCTCCAGTGCCTGCAGGTCGGGGTCGCGGAAGGTTGCGCGCGCAAGAATGCCGGCCGTCGCATGGCGGACAGTCTCGCCCATGCGCAGCCGCCGCGGGCCGGTCCGGGCGTGCTTCATGGCAGCGTGCGCTGCACTTCCTCGGTTTCGTAGCATTCGATGACATCGCCGATCTGGATGTCCTGGTAGGACTCGAACGACATGCCGCATTCGAAACCCTCGCGCACCTCCCGTTGCTCTTCCTTGAACCGCTTGAGGGTCGCGAGGCGGCCTTCATGGATGACGATGTTGTCGCGCAGCAGCCGCACGCCGGCTCCGCGCCGCACCACGCCCTCGATGACCCGGCAACCGGCCACCTTGCCGACCCGGGTGATGTTGAAGACCTCCCGGATGTCCGCCTGGCCGATCTGGCGTTCGCGCAATTCGGGCGCCAGCTTTCCGACCATCGCGTCGCGAATGTCGTCGATCAACTCGTAGATGATCGAGTAGTACCGGATATCGACGCCATGCTGCTGCGCTGCAAGGCGCGCGGGATTTCCGGCGCGCACGTTGAAGCCGAGGATGAAGCCGCCGGACGCATGCGCGAGGGTTACATCGCTCTCGGAAATGCCGCCCACGCCGCTGTGCAGGATATCCACCTCCACCTCGTCGCTGCCAAGCTTCGTGAGAGCGCCGACAATGGCTTCGACCGAGCCCTGCACATCCGCCTTGATGACCAACGGCACCTTCTCGGTCCTGCCGGCGGCGAGGCTCTTGAAGATGTCGTCTATCGAGCCGCGCCTGACCGGCGCCGCCTGGGCCTCCCTCTCGCGCCGGGCGCGGTATTCGGTGACCTCCCGGGCGCGCGCCTCGCTGTCCACGACCACAACCTCGTCGCCCGCAACGGGCGGGCCGGAGAGGCCGAGCACCTCGACCGGCACCGAGGGACCGGCCGCCTTCACCCTTCCGGTGCGGTCGTCGACCATCGCCCGGACCTTTCCCCATTCCGCGCCGGCGACGACGATGTCGCCCACTTCGAGCGTGCCGCTCTGAACCAGAATGGTTGCGACCGCACCGCGGCCCCGGTCGAGTTGCGCCTCGACCACGATGCCGCTCGCGCCGCGGTCCGGGTTGGCCGTCAGCTCCATCATGTCGGCCTGAAGCAGGACGGCTTCTTCCAGGGTGTCGAGGCCGGTCTTCTGCGTCGCCGATACCTCGATCATCTGCACATCGCCGCCGAATTCCTCCGCGACCAGTTCGTGCTGCAGCAGGTCGCTCCGAACCCGGCCGGGATCGGCCTCGGGACGGTCGACCTTGTTGATCGCGACAATGATCGGCGCTTCCGCCGCCCTTGCGTGCGCGATCGCCTCGACCGTCTGCGGCTGGACGCTGTCGTCGGCGGCAACCACGAGGATTACGATGTCGGTTGCGCGGGAGCCGCGCGCGCGCATTGCCGAAAAGGCCTCGTGGCCCGGCGTATCGAGGAACGTGATGTCGGCGCCGGACGGCGTCCGCACCCGGTATGCACCGATATGCTGGGTGATCCCGCCCGCCTCGCCGCTCACGACATCCGTCTGCCGAAGCGCATCGAGAAGCGATGTCTTGCCGTGGTCGACATGACCCATCACGGTGACCACCGGCGCGCGGGGCTTCAGGTCGGTCTCGTCGTCCGGCGGCCCGGCGAGGCCTGCCTCGACGTCGCTCTCCGCAACGCGGATCACGCGGTGTCCGAATTCCTCGACGACGAGTTCCGCCGTGTCCGCGTCGATCGACTGCGACGGCGTGGCCCGGATGCCGTTCTGCATCAGGACGCGAATCACATCGACGGCCCGCGTCGCCATCCGGTTGGCGAGTTCGCTGATGAGAATGGTCTCGGGCACCACGACTTCGCGCTGGATGAACTGCTGCCCCTGTCCCGACGCCTGGCGCTGGCGTTCGCGTTCGCGGGCCCGGCGCACCGACGCCAGCGAGCGCTGCCGCTCCTGTTCGACCTCTTCATCCAGCGCCTGGACGATGGTGAGCTTGCCGGCGCGCCGGCGCGGCTCCGTGCGGCGCGGCTGCGCGGCGGGCCGCTTGTCGTTCCGCCTCCGTCCGCCGCGGTCGTCCTCGTCCCGTCCGCCCGAGCGCCGCCCGCCCGGCAGATCCGCCGCCGGAACCGGAGCCTCGGACGGCCGCGCCGACGGCCTGCCTGCCGGCCTCGGGCGGCGAGGGCCCGTATCGGCGGTGCGGCGGGCGGCGGCACTGCCGGGTTGGCGGTCGCCCCGGGCCGGTTCCGCCCGGCGCGCCACGTCGCGGCGGGCCTCCTCGGCGGCGCGCTTCTTCTCTTCCTCTTCCTGGCGCCGCGCCTCGATTTCATCCTGCTTGCGCTGCTCTTCGGCATTGGCGGCCTTGAGCTCGGCAAGCTCGCGCGCCCGTTGTTCGGCACGGATTTCTTCAGGGCTCTGAGGCTGAGGCGGAGGAGAGGGCGGCGCCTCGGGCGCCGGTTCCGCTGCGGCAGGGGCGGGCGCCGGCTTCGGCCGGGCCTGCAAGGCCCGCGCCCGCGCTGCGCGCTCCTCGGTGCTCAGCCCGCCGGCTTTCTGTTCGGCTTCCCTGCCGGGCTTGTCGGTTATGATCGTGCGCTTGCGCTTGACCTCGACCGTGACCTGCTTCGACCGGCCGTGGGAAAAGCTCTGGCGAACCTTCCCGGCGCCCACCCGCTTCTTCAACTCCAGCTTACCCGGGCGGGAGAGGCTGAGCTTGCCGCTCTCGCGATCGCCGCTTTCGGTCATCCCTGTCTCCCGTCCGCCGTTCCATTGCGGAAGCCGGCAAGCCGTCCGGCTTCGCGGGCGAACCGCTCCGCCAGCCGACCCGGACCTAGCACCGCATGAACGGTCATGTCACGCCCAATTGCCGCGCCCATTTCGGCGGCGGTCAAAACCGATACCACCGGAAGGCCGCGCGCCAGTCCGGCGAGCGCCCGCCTTCCGTTCTCCGCGCCGTCGAGCGCCTCGACCAGAACTGCGCCCCGCCCGTCCCGCAGCCATTCGCCCGCGCCCTCGAAACCGGCTGCGAGCAGCCCCGAGCGGCGGGCGAGGCCCAGCAGGCTGCAGCAACGCTCCACGAGGCCGGCCTCGACGCGCGCTTCAAGGTCGCCCGGCACGGAGAGCTGCCGCCGCGCCGCGCGCTGGAAGGCCCGTTCGCGCCGGGCGGCCTCCAGGCTCTGCGGATCGGCGCCGACCCAGTAGCCGCGCCCGGGCAGCTTTTCCTCGAAATCGGGCGCGAGGCCGCCGTCCGGTCCGACGACGAACCGGATCAGTTCCCCGCGCGGCCGGCTCCGCCGCGTCGCGACGCACCGGCGCATCCCGTCATCCACCCTGGTTGCCGCGCTGGCCACGTTCCCGTCCGACTCCTCACGACAATTCTTCGGCCGGCTCTTCGTCGGCCGGCTCGTCTTCGAACCAGTGGGCGCGGGCTGCCATGATCATCGCGTCCGCCATGTCGGGATCGAGGGTGCTCGCCGCGAGACCGGCTTCGAGCGTTTCCAGGTCGAGCCCGGCAATCGCGTCCAGGTCGCGGCCCTCGTGCATCGGGCTCGCGGTGAAGCGCAACTCGTCGCTCGAAAGGTCGGCGAAATCGTCGAGCGTCAATATGCCCGCCTGTCCGAGCGCCACCACGATATGGCCGTTCAGGCCTTCGATCCCGGCGACATCGTCCGATACGCCGAGTTCGATGCGCTCGCTGTCGAGCCTTGCCGCCTGCAGTTCGAGGAAATCCTGCGCGCGGCGCTGCAGTTCCTCGGCGATCTCCTCGTCGAAGCCCTCGATTTCCATCAGGTCGTCGATGCCGACATAGGCGACTTCCTCGAGGGTCGTGAACCCCTCGGTGACAAGCAGTTGCGCGATGACCTCGTCGACGTCGAGCGCGTCGATGAACAGCGCCGAACGCTGCCGCATTTCCTCCTGGCGGCGCTCCGATTCCTCGGCCTCGGTCAGAATGTCGATCGACCAGCCGGTCAGCTGGCTCGCGAGGCGGACATTCTGGCCCCGGCGGCCGATCGCCTGGCTCAGCTGGTCGTCCGGCACCACCACTTCGATGCGTCCGTCCTCCTCGTCCAGCACGACCTTCACCACCTCCGCCGGGGCCAGCGCATTGACGATGAAGGTCGCCGGGTCCTCGGACCAGGGAATGATGTCGATCTTTTCGCCGTGGAGCTCGCTCACGACCGCCTGGACGCGGCTGCCGCGCATGCCGACGCAGGCGCCCACGGGGTCGATGCCCGGGTCGTTGGAGATCACCGCGATCTTGGCGCGGCTGCCCGGGTCGCGGGCCACGGCGCGTATCTCGATGATGCCGTCATAGATCTCCGGCACCTCCTGGGCGAACAGCCGCACCAGGAATTCGTTGCGCGTGCGCGACAGGAAAATCTGCGGGCCCCGCGTCTCTTCGCGAACTTCGTGAATCAGGGCGCGGACACGCTCGTTGCGGCGCGGATGCTCGCGCGGAATGATCTCGTCCCTGCGGAGCACCGCCTCGGCCTGGCCGAGATCGACGACCACGTGGCCGAACTCGTTGCGCTTGACGAGGCCGTTGACGATCTCGCCGACCCGTCCGACGAACTCCCGGTACTGCCGGGCGCGCTCCGCTTCGCGCACTTTCTGGACGATGACCTGCTTCGCGGACTGGGCGGCGACGCGCCCGAAATCGATCGGCGGCAGATCGTCGACCAGCATGTCCCCGACCTTCGCGGAAGCGTTGTAGCGCAGCGCGTGGCTCAGCCGGAGCTGCGCGAACTCGTCCTCGATTTCCGCATCCTCCTCGACGACCTCCCGGTAGCGCGCCAGCCGGATTTCCCCGGTCTGGCGGTCGATGGAGGCGCGAATGTCGTGCTCCAGGCCGTATTTGGACCGGCCCGCGCGCTGAATCGCCTGCTCCACGGCAACGATGACCTCGTCGCGGTCGATGCCCTTTTCGCGCGCCGCGCTATCCGCGATCTGCAGCAGTTCGGGCCCGAGAATGTTCACCATGGCGGGGTCGCCCTCGCTTTCCTAGATTGCGCCGTCGGCCGCAGCCGCCAGCAGCGCTTCGGTCATCAGCAGTTTCGCCGACTTGACGGCGGCCAGCGGCAATGCCGTCTCGCCCTGTTCCGTCTGCAGCCGCAGGGCGCCTCCCTGCAGGCCGTCGAGCCTGCCGCGGAACCGGCGCTGGCCGGCCATGCCGTCCTCAAGCTCGATTCGGGCCTCGAAGCCGGCAAAACGCTCGAAATCGCCCGGCCGGGTGAGCGGCCGGTCGATCCCGGGGGAGCTCACCTCCAGTGAATAGGCTTGCGGAATCGGGTCCTCGACGTCCAGCAGCGCCGAAAGCGTCCGGCTTGCCTCGGCGCAATGGTCCACGGTCATGCCGCTTCGGTCATGGCGCTCCACCATGATCTGCAGCACCGGATCGCTGCCTCCGAACCGGACGCGCACGAGCTCGTAGCCCAAACCTTCCAGGGCGGGCGTCACCAGGTCGGCCACGCGCCGCGCGGCGGCGCTGTCGGCAATGGTTACGGCCGTCGGTCTTCTCCCAACGAAAAAAGGCGGCCCGAAGCCCCCGATTCGCTTCCCACTGTCAAGAATGAGCAGCCCGCATCCAAGACAAGCAGGCAAGCGCGCGGACTATAGCGTCAGACAAGGGAAACCGCAACGGCGCCGCGGCGGGCAAAGCTCAGATAGGTCGATTTGACGCCTGCGGCCCGCGCCTTGGCCTCATAGCGCGTTTCGGGCCAGTCGGCCGGGCGTTTGCGCCAGTCGTCCGCGCAGGCGGCCGTCCACGCGAACGCGGGGTGCGTCGTCAGGCGCTCCAGCATCCAGTCGAGATAGTCGCCGTGGTCCGTCGCCAGGCGGAGTTCCGCGCCTTCCCGCATGACCCGCGCCAGCCTGTCCAGCATCGGCCGCGCGACGAGGCGCCGGTGTCGATGCCGCGTCTTGGGCCATGGGTCGGGAAACAGGATGAACACTTTTCCCAGGACATTCCCGGGCAGCCGGTCCAGCACGCCGGCCGCGTCGTCGCAATGAATGCGGAGGTTGCCGAGGCCCTCTGCTTCGGCGCGGGCCGCCAGGCTCGCAACGCCATTGATATAGGGTTCGGCCCCGATGAAGCCGATGCGCGGATGGCGGGCGGCCTGCCAGGCAAGATGCTCGCCGGCGCCGAAGCCGATTTCCAGCCACAGATCCTCGATGTCGAACCCGAACAGCGCCGCCGGGTCGAGCGGCCCGTCGGGCAGCAGCATGGAGGGAAGCACGGCGTCCAGGGCCCGCCGGCGTCCCGGGTTCAGGGGCCGGCCGCGCCGCCGGCCGTAGAAGCGGTAGTCGGTCGGCTCGTTCAAGTAAGCGCGGCCTGCAGGTCCTTCGCCAGATCGGTCCGTTCCCAGGAGAAGCCGCCATCGTCCTCCGGCTCGCGGCCGAAATGGCCGTAGGAGCTGGTGCGCTTGTAGATCGGGCGGTTCAGGTTGAGGCGCAGGCGTATGCCACGCGGGCTGAGATCGACGGCTTCCCGCACGGCGTCCGCGAGCCTCTCGTCCGGGACCCGGCCCGTGCCCTGGGTGTTGAGCAGCACCGACACCGGTTTCGCAACGCCGATGGCGTAGGCCACCTGCACGACGCATTTGTCCGCCAGCCCCGCCGCCACCACGTTCTTGGCGACATAGCGGGCCGCGTAGGCGGCGGAGCGGTCCACCTTGCTCGGGTCCTTGCCGGAGAAGGCGCCGCCGCCGTGCGGCGCGGCGCCGCCATAGGTATCGACGATGATCTTGCGTCCCGTGAGGCCGGCGTCGCCGTCCGGCCCGCCGATCACGAACCGGCCGGTGGGATTCACATGGAAGTCTTCCTCCGGGCACATCCAGCCCTCGGGCAGGACCTGCTCGACATAGGGCCGGACGAGCTCCTTCACCCGGCGCTGGTCGAGGCACGGGCTGTGCTGGGTGGATACCACCACGGAGGTTGCGCGCACCGGGCGCCCGTTCTCGTAGAGCAGCGTGACCTGGCTCTTGTTGTCGGGTCCGAGGCTGTCGCCGAACTCGCCCCGGTGCCGGGCCTGCGCCATTCTGCGCAGAATTTCGTGGCTGTACTGGATGGCCGCGGGCATCAGTTCCGGCGTCTCGCGGCAGGCATAGCCGAACATCAGGCCCTGGTCGCCGGCGCCTTCGTCCTTGTTCGCGCCCGCCCCCGTCGATCCGTCCACGCCCATGGCGATGTCGCCCGACTGCTGGTGCACCACGCAGAGCACGGTGCTGTCGCGCCAGTGGAAGGTGGGCTGCTCGTAGCCGATTTCGCGCACGGCCTCGCGGGCGAGTTCGCTCATCCGTTCGCGGGTGATGGCGGCGGGACCGCGGACTTCGCCGCCGATAACGACAAGGTTGGTGGTTACCATGGTCTCGACGCCGCAGCGGTTCAGCTCCGGTTCGCCTTCCGCCATGAACGCGTCCACGATCGAGTCCGAAATCCGGTCGCAAATCTTGTCCGGATGGCCTTCGGACACCGACTCGCTGGTGAACTGGTAATTGCCTTCGAACACGGGGCGGACGCTCCCTGATTAAGTCATCGAACAGGCCCGCCGAACGGTGCGGGTCGATGGCTCGTTGTCGCAAGCCGCGACCGGGAGGGTCAAGTGTGTTGACGCCGCATCCGCCGGAAAAGGAGCTGCGGTGCCGCTGCCCGCATTTCTGCCGGAGGCGGCCGAATTTGCGGAGCGGTTCGCTCTAACCGGCGGGAGTCTCGGCCTCAGGCCGCTGTCAGCAGGTCCTTGGTGCTGATCCGGTGCAGGTAGCGCCGCGTCCCCGGCCCGTTCGCGCGGTCGATCGGCGTGGCCTTGTGCATCAGCGAGAAGTTGTCCCAGAGCACAATGTCCCCGACCCGGTAACGATGGGCCTGGACGAACCGGTCCTGCGATGCGTGCCGGCCGAGCGCGTCCAGCAGCGCGCGGGCTTCGGCGTCCTCCAGGCCCCGGATACCCCTCGAAGTGGACGCGACGCCATAAAGTGCGCGACGTCCCGTGACCGGATGTGCGAGCACCAGCGGGTGGTAGACGTCATGCACCCGGCGCTGCTCCTCGGCCGTCAGTTCCATGGCCTTGGCGCGGGTCCTGTAGTCCTCGTCGGCGCGGTTGCCGTAGCGGTGGCGCGCGACCAGGCCGGAAATGCGCTCGCGCATCCCGGGTTCAAGCGCGTCGTAGGCGGCCCACATATCCGCGAACAGCGTGTCTCCGCCCCGGTCCGGCGTCTCGATCGCATGGACGATAGTGGCGTTCGAGGCCACATCCTCATAGGCCATGTCCTGATGCCAGAACGCGGCGCCGTCGAAGATTCCGATCGGCTTGTCGTCGACAAAGATGTTCGAAAGCGGCAGAATCTCGGGCACTTCCTTGTGGCGCAAGTGTGCGGCGATGTGCGGTTGCGGGCGCCCGAAATGCCGGGCGAACCAAAGGAAGCGGCGGGGCTCGATGTTCTGGCCGCGGATCACCATGAGTTGGCTGTCGTGGAATTGCCGGCGCAGGGCGGCCATCTCGTCCGGGCGGAGCCCGGCGAAAAGGTCCAGCCCGGTGACCTCGACCCCGAACCGGTCCCCTAGCGGCCTGACCCGATAGCGTGGCATCCCTCTGACCCTGCGATCTAGCGCGTCAGTCGATGAATTTGGGCATGATCCAACGCGGCAGAGTCAGGATCACATCCGGAACGACGATCACGATACCGAGGACGACGATCATCGGCAACAGGATGATCGCGACATCCCTGAGCGCGTCGACCAGTCGGATCCGCCCGATGGCGGCGGTAATCAGCAGACAGAGGCCGTAGGGCGGCGTCACCAGCCCGAAGGCCAGGCTGATTACCCCGATGATCGCGAAGTGGATCGGATGCATGCCGACATGCTGGGTCACAGGGAAGAGCACCGTGCCGAGAATGATGATGGCCGGGATTGCGTCGATGAACATGCCGATCACCAGGAAAGCCAACGCGCACATTGCGCCGGTGCCGATCAGCCCGAGCCCCATCGCCTCGATCTGGCCTACCAGCGCCGCCGGGATCTTGAAGAAGGCCAGGCACCAGCCGAAGGCCGAAGCGGTGCCGATGCAGAACAGCGAAATCGCGGCGAACCGGGCGCTGTCGTAGAGAATGCCCGGAAGCGCGCGCAGTTCGACCGACCGGTAGATCGCGGCGCCGAGGACCAGCGAATAGATCACGGCGACGACGGAGGCTTCTGTCGGCGTGAAGAATCCGCCGACGATCCCGCCGACAATTATCAATGGCGTCATCAGCGCCAGGGAGGCGCTCGCTGCGGCTACCATCAGCTCGATCAAGGTGGAGCGGGCGTAGACCGGATAGCCCCGGCGCTTGGCGTAGATATAGACCGTCAGCATCTGCGAGCCGGCAATCAGCACGCCCGGCACGACGCCGGCGAGGAAGAGCCCGCCTATCGAGACCGACATCAACCCGCCCCAGACGACCATGAGAATCGAGGGCGGAATGATGACACCCATCACAGAGGAACATGCTGTGATCGCGACCGCGAAAGGTGCGTCATAGCCCTGTCTTCTCATCTGCGGGATCAGGAGCGAGCCAATCCCCGCCGCATCCGCCGTCGACGAGCCCGATATGCCGGCAAAGAGCATAGAGACCACGACATTGACATGACCGAGCCCGCCCGGCAGGTGCCCGACCATGGCGCGCGCAAGCCGGATCAACCGGTCGGTGATGCCGGCGGCGTTCATCAGGTTGGCCGCCAGCAGGAAGAATGGAACCGCCAGGAGGACGAAGGCGTTGTAGCTCTTGAACATCTCGCGCAAGAGCAGCACCGGGGTCAGCCGTTCCTCAATGAAGAAGACGGGCACGACCGCGAGCCCCAGCGCAAACGCCACCGGTACGCGCAGGATCACCAGGACGGCGAAGACGCCGAACAGGATTGCGGCGACCTCACCCGGCGCCATGGGCGCTCCGGCTGCGGTATTCGAGAATCAGGTCCCAGATCTTCTCCGCCAGGAACATTACCCAGGTCACCCCGGCGATCGGCCAGGCGATGTAGATCGAAAGCATGGGCAGGCTGGCGATTTCCGAACGCTGGCGCGAGCCGAGAATGGCGAAGTCGTAGCCATAGATCACGAAGGTCAGGGCCACGGCCAGCACCCCAAGATGAGCGAACAGCGTCGAGATCAGTTCAATCAGCCGGTTGGAACTGCGCGGCAGGACGTCGACATCGAAATGCGTACGGTCGCGCACCGCGATCATGGCGCCGATCAGGATGATCCAGACGAAGCAGAAGCGCGCGATCTCCTCGGTCCAGATGAAGCGCGGGATGATCCCCGTGTAGCGGCTCAGAATCTGCATTGCGACCGGTACGATCAGCACGGCCATCAGCACGGTCAGCAGGACCTTGAGCAGACGGTAATAGGCCCCCAGGAATTTGCGCACACGCATCTCCCGGGTTCGGTTGCGGGACACGGGGAATCGGCGGAGCCGGGAGGCTCCGCCGGCTGACGCGTTGTTACTACTGGACTGCCTCGATCGCCTCGAGCACGTCGATCGCGCCCAGTTCCTCGGCATAGGCGCGCTTGACCGGGCCAGCCAGTTCCAGAAGTTTGTCGCGCTCCGTGAAGACATGGGTCGTCAGGAGCCCGGCATCCTCCATCGCCTTCAGCTTAGCGCTGTCCTGGCTCGATTCGATGTCCCGGCCGTGCTTGCCGGCGGTCTTGCCGGCCTCGAGCACACAGGCCCGCTCATCGGCGCTTAGCCGCTCGAAGGTCGTCTCGGAGAAGGCCAGCGGACGCACGGTGATCGCATGCGCGGTCAGCGAGATGTGCGGCCCGACTTCGTAGAACTTCATCTGCTCGATCCCGGCGGCCTCATTCTCGGCCCCGTCGATCACACCGGTCTGGATGGCGTTGTAAACCTCGGCGTAGGCGATCACCGAGGGATGCGCGCTGATCGCCTCGAAAATCCGCGTCTGGATCGGCGCGCCCATCACGCGCATAGGCAGGCCTTCGAGTTCGGTCATGTTGGTGACCGGGCGGTTCACGATCAACTGCCGGGTGCCGCCGCCGGCATAGCCGATCAGGCGCACATTCGCGGTTTCGAGCACATCGTCGGCCAGCGGCGCAAGCGCGTCGGCCTCCATCACCTTGTTCCAGTGGTCGAGATCGCGGAACAGGAATGGCATGTCCATCAGTGGCGCCTTGGCGCTGAAGGTCGACATGTGCGACGGCGCGACGATGGCGTAATCGACCGCGATGCCCTGGCTCATATTCTCGAAATAGTCCTTCTCAAGACCGAGTTCCGAGTTCAGGTGCAAGTCGAATTCCAGAGACCCGTTGGAACAGGCGGACGCTTCTTGCTCGAACTTGCGCAGCGCTTTGGTGAACGCGTGGCTTTCGTCGAACTGCACCGCGCCGATCAGCGTCACGGCATTGGCCGGCAGGAACGCCACGGCGGCCATTGCGCAACCCAGCGCCAAAGGTTTGAACATGGACATCTTTTCCTCCCCTGGAAAATGCGCGGACTGCCGGAGCGCAATATGGCTCTACTGCCCGAACGGCCGCGCATCGTAATACAGCGTCCGCGATTGAGTCCAGCATCGATGCCGGCGTTTGCGGCAGGGGTTTCATCCGGTCGGAACGCCAATGGCGCGGAGTTCCGGCCTGACGTCCGCGGCGTTCGGTACAGGCGAATCGGCGGTAAACCGGTAAGAAGCCGAAGGCGGCTCCTTCCCGGGCCGCCTTTTCGATTTCGGGTCGAGTGACGAGCCGCAGGGAATGCCGAAAACAGATCGGGTACATAGGCCGGGCGCAGTAGCCTCACGGCAAAAGCCCGACACTTCACGACGCCTCACGACGGCGGCGTCGGCGCGAGGCGGAGAGGCCTGCCAGCAGAACGAGGCCGGCTAGAAAGGGCAGGTCGTCCAGGCGGCCATAGGGCGTTTCGGCAAGCGGGGGCGGGAGGCGGATGTCGAGGCTGCCGGACATGCCGAGTCCGAGGCTGCCGAGCCGTCGCCCGTAGCCGTCCACCGCGCCGGTGATACCGGTGTTGGCGACGCGCACGACCGGCAGGCCGTTCTCGATGGCGCGCATCCGCGCGATCTCGAAATGCTGGCGCGGCCCGGCCGTTTCGCCGAACCAGGCGTCGTTGGTGAGGTTCAGCAGCCATTCCGGGCGCGCGTCGGCCGCCACCGCCTCGCCCGGAAAGATCGCCTCGAAGCAGATCAGCGCGCCGAACGGCGGGAGGCCGGGCAGGGTGAGCGTCGAGAGGCCCGGCCCGGCGGCGAAGTCCTTGCCTCCGACCGTCAGCTTCGCCGCGCCGAGCAGGCCGCGCAGCGGCACATATTCGCCGAACGGCACAAGATGCGCCTTGTCGTGGCGCCCCTGCACCCGGCCTTCGCGGTCTATCGCAAGGATGCTGTTGTAATAGCGTCCGTCCTCCCGCCAGGGGGCGCCCGAGATCAGCCCCCGGCGGCTCCGCACACTGCGTCCGAGCGCCTCGACGACGGGCGACCTCGAATGCAGCAGCTTTACGACCGCCGTTTCGGGCCAGATGACCGCATCGGGCTCGGGGTCCGCCGCTCCGAGACGCACCAGGCGCTGCAAATGGGCTGCGGCCTCCTCGCGGCGCCATTTTTCGGACTGCGGGATATTGGGCTGGACGAGGCGCAGCAGCGGACCGTCGGCCGCCTCGGCCTGGGGCGCGCGGCCGAGGCGGACCTCGCCGTAAGC
Organism: Alphaproteobacteria bacterium; assembly: GCA_022825195.1. GTDB lineage: Bacteria > Pseudomonadota > Alphaproteobacteria > Bin95 > Bin95 > Bin95. Next base: position 23,842 of record JAJDYL010000109.1, on the reverse strand, counting down.
GAACATCACCGCGACCGTGAGCGCCGCCGCCGTCCAGGCGCGCCGGTCGGCGACGGAAAGCAGGAGGCAGACGGCGAGCGTTGCCAGGCCGACCCCGTATATGCCGATGACCGCTGCCGCCTGTTCGACCGCCGGCACATGCAGCCAGGCGTAACCGAACAGGTTCCACGGAAAGCCGGTGAGCAGGTGGCCGCGCAGCCAGTCGCCGAGTCCGAGCGCGGCCGCCAGCGCCAGCGCCCGCCCGAGGCCGGGCTGCGTCAGGCGATGCGCGAGCGCGGCCGGTAGAGCCAGAAAGAAGGCAAGCAGCGCCGCCAGGCCCAGTACGGCCGCCGGTCCGGCCACGGCCGTGGCGCCGCCGACCACGAAGAAGGAGCCGGCAACCCAGTAAAGGCCGGCGGCGAAGAACCCGAACGCGAAAGCGAAAGCGGCGAGGAAGGCGCTTCGGAACCGCACCGTCCCGTCCAGCAGCCAGGCGAGCGCAACGAGGCCCGCCGCAAGGAAAGGCGTAGCCCCCAGGGGCGGCATGGCCAGCGTGGCGCCGATGCCCGCCGCCGCTGCGGCCAGAAGCCGGTTCCGGCCCGCCAGACCGGCGAGCCGCGCCCTCATCCGTCCGCCGGCAGATTGCGCACCCGCAGCCGCTTCAGCCGGCGCGGGTCTCCGTCCAGCACCTCGAATTCCAGACCCGAGGGATGCGAGACCAGTTCGCCCCGGCTCGGGACCCGGCCGACAAGGTTGAACACCAGCCCGCCCAGCGTGTCGATATCCTCGCGCTCGTCGTCGGACAGCACCTCGCCGACCGCGGACTCGAAATCTTCCAGGGTCGCCCGCGCGTCCGCGACCAGCGTGCCGTCGGGCCGCGTCTCCAGTTGCGGCGCCTCCGCAATGTCGTGCTCGTCCTCGATGTCGCCGACGATTTCCTCGACAAGGTCCTCGATGGTCGCCAGGCCGTCGACGCCGCCGAACTCGTCGACGACCAGGGCCATGTGCGTGCGCTTGAGCCGCATGTCGAGCAGCAGGTCGAGAATCAGCATGGCCGGCGAGACGAACAGGACCTCGCGCGCGAGCTCCTTCGGCGACGGCGGGTCGGGTTTGCCGATGTGCGCCAGCACGTCCTTCACATGGATCATTCCGACGATCTGGTCGAGGTCCTTCTCGAACACCGGCAGGCGCGAATGGCGCGATTCCTCGACGGCGTCGACAACTTCGCCGAGCGCCGCGGCGGCGGAGACGGCAACGATGTCCGCGCGCGGCACCATCACATCCTCGACCGTCATGCGGCGCAGCTTCAGCGTGTTTTCGAGCAGGAACCGCTCAAGCGGGTCGATCGGCTTCACGTCCTCGTTATGTTGCGCCGCCAGGTCCGACAGGGTCTCGCTGATGGAGCCCTCATTGTTGCGCCTGCCCGCAAGCCGGCGCCAGAGGCCCCGCAAGCGGCCGCCATTGCCGTTCGATGCATGAGCGGTCGTATCCACAGCCGTTCAGCCCCGGTCCCCGTAAGGATCGGCTATCGACAGCGTTTCCAGGCACCGCACCTCCAGCCGCTCCATTCTCAGGGCTTCCTCCTCCGTTCGATGGTCGAAACCCAGAAGATGCAGCGTTCCGTGAACCACGAGATGGCACAGATGGTCGTGCAGCGTCTTGCGCTGCGCGGCCGCTTCCCGGCGCACCGTTCCGCTGGCCAGCGCAATCTCCCCCAGCGGCGGCGCGCCGCCCGGCCAGGGATCGTCGCCGGCCGGAAAGGAGAGCACATTGGTCGGGCGGTCGCGGCCGCGGAAACGACGGTTCAACTCGCGAATTTCGGCGTCGCTGCCGAGCAGGACCGAGATTTCCGCCGGGTCCGTTCGTCCCGCACCGGAGAGCGCCGCGCATGCTGCACGGCTGCACCAGTCGGCGGCCTCTTCGCCGTCCGGCCACTCGCCCTCGCCGAGCGACACATCGACGGTCCACTCAGCCATCGCGGCGTCCCCTGGCGGCGTCGTAGGCATCGACGATGCGTGTCACGACCGGATGGCGCACCACGTCCCGGGAGGTGAATCGAACCGTGCCGACGCCGTCCACCCCGTCGAGCACGTCGAGCGCCTCGGTCAGGCCCGAGCGCACGCCGCCCGGCAGGTCCACCTGCGAGAGGTCGCCCGTCACCACCATCCGCGAGCCTTCGCCCAGGCGGGTCAGGAACATCTTCATTTGCGTCGGGGTCGTGTTCTGCGCCTCGTCGAGGATGACGAAGGACCGCGCCAATGTGCGCCCGCGCATGAAGGCGAGCGGCGCGATCTCGATCTCGCCATTGCCGATCTGGCGCATCACCCGGTCGCCGGAGACCATGTCGTGCAGCGCATCGTAGAGCGGACGGAGATAGGGATCGACCTTTTCGCGGAGGTCGCCGGGGAGGAAACCGAGCCGCTCGCCGGCCTCCACCGCCGGGCGCGACAGCACAATGCGGTCGACCTCTCCCGCCGTCTGCATGGAAACGGCCGCCGCCACGGCCAGATAGGTCTTGCCCGTGCCGGCCGGCCCGACGCCGAAGACGACATCGCGCTCGCGGATCGTCTTGAGATACAGCGCCTGGTTGGGCGAACGCGGCATGATCCGGCGCCGACGGGTTTCGACGGTTTCATTGTCGATTCCGAACAGGTCGCTGTTGACGCCCGGCAGTCTTGCGATGCCGGCGACTTCGGCCAGCCGCGCCGCGCCGTCCACTTCGCCCGGGTCGATCTCGAGCCCTCTGCGGGCGCGATCGTAAAGCAGGTCCATGGTCGACCGCGCGGCCGCCACCGCACCTTCCGGCCCGGCGATGGCCAGTTCGTTGCCGCGTGCGCGCATCGAGACGCCGAATTTCTGTTCCAGGCGGGCGAGGTTGCTGTCATGCGCGCCGTAAAGCGCGGGCAGGAGGCTGTTGTCGTCGAACTGAAGGCGCGCTTCGGTCAAATTGCGGGGCTCCCGCCGGAGAGGCTGTTGGGTCCGGCCGCCTGGATTTCGACCTCTGCAAGGTCGCCGATCCGCGCCGGGCCCGCCTCCGTGTGGACCGCCTGCATGTAGGGGGAGCGCCCGACAAGCTGGCCGCGCCGCCTGCCGGGGCGTTCGAACAGCACCGGAAGGCGCTTGCCGATGCAGCTCCGGTTGAAGGCCTGCTGCTGGCCGTTCAAAAGCTCCTGCAGGCACGCCAGGCGCTCGCTCCTGACCGCGTCCGGCACCTGGAGGGGATCGGCGGCGGCCGGCGTGCCCGGCCGGGCGCTGAACTTGAACGAATAGGCCTGGGCGTAGCCGACCTCGCGGACAAGCGCCAAGGTCCGCTCGAAGTCGCGTTCGCTTTCTCCCGGAAATCCGACGATGAAGTCGGACGCAAGCGCCATGTCGGGGCGGGCTTCCCGCAGGCGTTCGACGATCCGGCGATAGTCGTCTGCGCGGTGCTTGCGGTTCATCCGTTCCAGCACCCGGTCGGAGCCGGCCTGGACCGGCAGATGCAGGAACGGCATCAGGGCGGGCACCGCGCCGTGCGCTTCGATCAGGTCGTCCGACATGTCGCGCGGGTGCGATGTCGTGTAGCGCAGCCGCTCCACGCCCTCGATCTCCGCCAGCGCCCGGATCAGGCGCGCCAGGGTCCAGTCGCGGCCGTCCGTCCCTTCTCCGCGCCATGCGTTGACGTTCTGGCCGAGCAGCACGATCTCGCGCGCGCCGCCCTTCGCGAGCTGTTTCGCCTCCGCGATGACGGCCGCTGCCGGCCGCGAATATTCCGCGCCGCGGGTATAGGGCACGACGCAGAAGGTGCAGAACTTGTCGCAGCCTTCCTGAATCGTGAGGAAGGCGCTCGGCCCTGCCGGCCGCCGGGGAACCGGAAGCTCGTCGAACTTCGCGTCCGGCCGGAAATCCACATCGACGATCCCGCCGCCCCGGGCCCGGTCCGCCCGGGCCAGCATTTCCGGCAGGCGGTGGTAGGCCTGGGGGCCGACGACGATATCGACCGCCGGCGCGCGGCGCATCACTTCGCCGCCTTCGGCCTGGGCGACGCAGCCGGCGACGGCGATCAGCATGTCCGGACGCCGTTGCTTCAGCGCGCGCAGCCGGCCGACTTCGGAATAGACCTTCTCTGCGGCTTTCTCGCGGATGTGACAGGTGTTGAGCACGACGAGGTCCGCATCTTCGGCGGCCTGCACGGCCTCGTAGCCCACGGCCGCCAGCATTTCCGACATCCTCTCGGAGTCGTACACGTTCATCTGGCAACCGTATGTCCTGACGAACAGTTTCTTGCGCAATGCCTGCCTTGTCGGTCTCTCGTTCATCGGTGTCGGGAAAGCTAGCACTCGGCGGGTGCGCGTCAACCGCCGGTGAAGCGGCCGGCCAGGGCCCGCTCCACGCCGCCCGCGACCGTTCCGTGGCATGCCGCCGCCATGTCGCGGCGGTTGGCGAACTCCGCGAAGCTCGTCGGGCTGTGCAGCACGATATCCACCGATATCCGCCCGAGGCCGAGAACGGTCCAGATATGCCCCGCCATGCCCATGTCGCCATACCAGGCGATTCGCGGCATGTGCGCCCGGCCCGTCGGCAGGCCGTCAATGGCGGAATAGGCCACGGACACCGGCTGCACCACGAGGGGGCTGCCGTTGACTTCGCGCTCGGCGACGCTGAACAGCGCGCTCTTGAAGGGCAATACCCGGATGCCGTCGCTCGACGTGCCTTCCGGGAAAAGGATCAGGTTGTCGCCGCTTTCGAGGCGCGTCTGCATGGCGTCGCGCTGACCGGCCGTCGATCGCGGCCGCCGGTCCACGAACACGCTTCTCTGCAGCCTGGCGAGCAGCCCGAAGAAGGGCCAGCCGGCAACCTCCGACTTCGCGACGAAGGATGCAGGCAGCGTCGCCCCCAGGGTGACGATGTCGAGATAGGTGGCGTGGTTGCACACGAACAGGGTCGGCCGCGCGGTGCTCAGCGTTCCGTGCATTCTGAGCTCGAAGCCCAGAAGCCCGGCGCAGCGCCGGTGGTAGGCAAGCGGCAGGCGGACGGCCAACGGCCATTTGAAGAACACCGCGACAGCCTGCACCGGCATCAGCGGGAGCGTGTAGATGACGTAGGCCAGAAGGCGTCCCAGGGCGCGCAGCGGCGAATGCCGGATCACGAGGCCAGCGCCTCCCGCGTGACTTCGCCGTCGCGGCTGTAGCGCCGCAGATAGCGGTCGGTCACGCCGTCCGGGCGCACCACGATACAGACGTCGACGGTGTCGAATTCGCGGTCGATGACCGCGCCGTCGCCGACGCCGCCGCCGAGGCGCAGATAGCCCTTGATGAGCGGCGGCAGGGCGGCGAGCGCCTTCCTTTCGTCGATCTCTTCGCTGGCCATGCGCCGCATGTCCACATGGCGCGAACGCAGCGCCTTCGGCCGAAGCCCGATCGGCGCCAGGTGCCTGTGATGCAGATAGGAAAGCGGCAGGGCGTGCGCGTCGGGATCGGCGCCGGGGAAACTGCCGCAGCCGAACAGGAGCTTGACGTTGTAGTGCAGCACATAGCGCGCGATGCCGCGCCAGAGCATCTGCATGGTGTGGTGGCGGCGATAATCCTGGTGCACGCAGGACCGGCCGAGTTCGAGGATCTGCCGGCCGCCGCGCAGCAGCTTGCGGATGTTGTATTCGTCCTGGGTGTAGAAGCGTCCGATGCGGGCCGCCGCGTCCCGCCGCATCAGCCGGTAGGTGCCCACGATGGCGGACGACCCGCCGCCGAGCCGGCGGTCCAGCACGATGAGGTGGTCGCAATAGGGATCGAAGCGGTCGAAATCGCGTTCGGCGGCAGCGATCGCCGGACTCGGTTGCGCCGTCATCTCCTCGTAGAAGACCTTGAAGCGCAGGGCCTGCGCTGCGTCGATATCCGCGTCGGTCTGGGCCAGGCGGACCACGAGGTCGCCCGACTCCACGATGAACGGGCTTCGCTGGTTCACCGGAATGGCGCGCCGCCGGCGGGCGGCCGGGCCGAAAAACGGCACGATGAGTCCGCGTTTGCCGGGCGGCGTCACCCGCCGCCGCGGCACGACCCGACTCACGGCTTTCCTGACCTTGAGAGCCAACCCGGCGCCTTTCCCTGACCGGCCCCAGTTTACTCCGCCCGGTGCGGCGCGCCTAGTATGGCTGCGCGTCCTCCGGCCTGACGCCCTGTCCGCATCCGGGTTATCCGCGGGAGCTGCGGCGGCCGAGACCGATCTTCTTGGCGAGTTCGCTGCGCTGGGCCGCGTAGTTCGGCGCGACCATCGGATAGTCCGCCGGCAGGTTCCAGCGTTCGCGGTATTCCTCCGGCGTCATGTTGTAGGCGGTCTTGAGATGGCGCCGGAGCATCTTGAGCTTCTTGCCGTCCTCCAGGCAGACAATGTGGTCCGGCATCACCGACCGGCGAACGGGAACGGCGGGAACGGGGCGGTCGAGATGTGCCGGCGCGCGTTCGTTCAGGCTCGCGAGGGTCCTGTAAACCTGGCGAATGAGGTCGGGCAGGTCGCCGACCGGAACCGTATTGTTGGAGACATGCGCCGAGACGATCCGGGAGGTCTGCTCCAAAAGGTCCTGGCGGACTTGCGTCTCGTCGCTCATTTGCGGCGCTTCCCCTGTCTGCGCGACGACCATGTGCAGGCCGAAATAAGGGCTGAACGGGCGTCCGGCAAGAGCGGGCTTTTGCCGTTCCGGGCAATTTTCCCGGCCGGAGGTCGCATCCGGGCTTCCGGCCGGTCGGATCGCGACAAGTGTTGCTCCCTCGGAACGGTCGATGCTTCCCGACGCAACGACGGCCGGCGCCGACGACAGATGGCCGGGCTGTTGCGGGAGGTGGGATCGTCATGTTGCTGCTCGCCGGTTCCCGTCGCCCGTCAGCCTGTCATGCCCCGTTCACGGCGCTCCGTCTCCCCGCCAACGGCACACTCGCGCGAACGGAGGCCTGACCATGGACGCCTACGCGATCACGCACGACGATCTGGATCTGGAGGTCCGCTGGCCCGAGGGCAATTCGACGCGGTTTCCCTGGATCTGGATGCGCGTCAACGAACCGGGAGCGTTCGATCCGGTCACGCGGGAACGGCGGTTCGACCTGGCCGGCGTCGCGCCGGACATTCGCCCCGAGGCCGTCGAACTCAGCGGGGACGTCCTGGTCCTTCGCTGGCCGGACAGCGCCAGCGCCAGCCATGTGCCGCTCGCCTGGCTGGAGGCCCGCCGGCCGGAAGCGCCGGAGCCGGCCGATCCCGCGGCGCTCGTTCCCGAACTCTGGGACGCTTCCCTCGCCGAAAGGCTTCCGCGCCACGAACCGGACGGGGACCTCCGGGCATTCCTGACCGACCTGAAGCGCTGCGGCGTGGCGCTGGTGGACGGGCTGGGCGAGGATCCGGAAGCGGGCCCGGCTTTCGGCGCGCGCATCGGCCCCATTCAGGAGACCTATTTCGGGCGCATCTTCGAGGTTCATACCCGCCCGAACCCGAACAGCCTCGCCTATACGGCCTATGCGCTGCCGCCGCATACCGACCTTCCCTATTTCGAGACCCCGCCCGGCGTTCAATGCCTGCATTGCGTGCGCAACGCGGCGGAAGGGGGCGCCAGCCTGTTCGTGGACGGTTTTCTCGCTGCGGAAATCCTGCGCGAGGAGGCGCCGGCGGATTTCGACCTGCTGGCCCGGCGGCCGGTGCCGTTCCGTTTCATCGACGATACGGCGGACATTCGCCGCAGCCGCCCGGCGCTGACCCTGGACCGCGAGGGGCGGCTGGTCGAGGTGGCGCTCAGCCCGACCACGGCGGACGAGATGCGGCTCGACGCCGACCCGGAGGAGACCCGCGCCTACTATACGGCGTGGCGGCGCTTCATGACGATCACCCGCCGCCCGGAGCTGACGATCCACATGCAACTGGAGGCCGGTTCCATGGTCGCGTTCGACAACCGGCGCGTGCTTCACGGGCGCGACGCTTTCGATCCCTCGACCGGTGAGCGCTGGCTGCGCGGCTTCTACATCGACTGGACGGATATCGACAGCCGCCTCCGCCGCCTGTAGCGAGTCCGCGCCCGCTTTGCCGAAAGGCCGGGGCAGGGGGTATGCTCCGCCGACCCGAACGAGGAGGCGGCGGATATGGACAGCATGGCGGACGGCAGGCCGGTCGGGATGAGCGCCGGGGAATGGGAGGCGCGGTGCGATCTGGCCGCGGCCTACCGGCTCTGCGCGCTCTACGGATGGACAGACCTCAACAACACCCACATTTCCGCGCGCCTGCCGGGCACGGAGGACTCCTTCCTGCTGAACCCCTTCGGCATGTTCTTCGAGGAGATCACGGCGTCCTCGCTGATCGTGGTGGACCGGGAAGGCAATGTGCAGAGCGAGACGGGACACGGCGCCAATCTCGCGGGCTTCGTTATCCACGGCGCCATCCACACCGCCATGCCGCACCTGCATTTCATCATGCACACGCACTCGCGATACGGCGTTGCCGTCGCCATGCAGGACCATGGGCTGTTGCCGGCCAGCCAGAAGGCGCTCACCGTCATGGGCTGGCTCGGCTACCACGACTTCGAGGGCACGGCGACCGACGCGGACGAGCGGCCGCGGATCGTGCGCGACCTGGGCGACCGGCGGATCCTGATGCTGCGCAATCACGGCCTGCTGACGGTCGGCGAGACGATGGGCGAGGCGTTCGTGTGGATGTACCGGATCGAGACGGCCTGCCGCCACCAGATCGACGCCCAGTCCGGCGGTGCGGCGCTGCGCGAAATCTCTCCGGCGACCCGGGAGAAGACCATCGCGACGGGCAAGTCGATGTACGGCCGCGGCGGCTTCATCGAGGTCGGCAGGGAATGGCCGGCCCTGCTGCGCCAGCTCGAACGCGCCGGCATGGACGACTACCGGCGCTGACCCGGACCGCCAGTATTGTGTCCGAGCCGGAGGACAAGCGCGTCCTGCCGGCCTGAGGGGGTGCGATAATATCCGGGCCGGCGTCCGACCGGCTCGAAGCCGAACCCCGCATAGAGCGCACGGGCGGCATGATTGCGTTCGGCCACTTCGAGGAACAGCGCCATCCCGCCGTCGAGAGCGGCGAGCGCGTCTTCGAGCAGCGCCGTCGCTATGCCGCGCCGCTGCGCGGAAGGATGGGTCGCGATCATCACCACCTCCGCCTCGCCGCCGGCGCAGCGCAGATGCAGGAAGCCGGCGGGCGCGGTTCCGTCCATGGCGATGCGTGTGCGGGCGCCCGGCGCCGCAAGCAGGCTGCGCCAGGCATCCGCCGACCAGGCGTCCCCCGGCATGGCCGCGCGATGGATGGCAGCCAGGACCTCCGCGTGAGACGGGTCCGCAGAAATCATGGCCGGGCAGGCCCGGTGTGCGGCGGGGTGAGGTAAAGCGGCGAGACGGGACCGGGCGGGAACGGCCGGTCCAGAAGCCGCGCAGCGTCGGGAAGAGCCGGCGCGAGCGCCTGAACGGCACCCGGCGCCAGCGCCGCCAGCGCTGCCGCCGCGTCGCCGACGGCGGCGAAAGGCGCTTCCGCGATCAGGGCTTCCGCCGTCGTGACGAACGGCTCGGCGGCGCCGGAAAGATCGGCGGCGTAAAGGCTGCCGCGCCTGGTATCGAGCACGGCCAACAGCCGGCCCTCCGGCGGCTCCGGCGGGCGCAGCGCCTCGAAGGTGGGCACGGCCGCAATCCCGGCCCCGGTGGCGAGCGCGAGGCCGCGCGCCGCCGCCAGCGCTATGCGGATGCCGGTGAAGGAGCCGGGGCCGCGCGTGACCGTAATTCGCGAAATTTCCGGAAAGTCCGCCCCGGCGTCCGCCATGGCGCGTTCCACCATCACCGGCGCCGCCTCGGCATGGCCGCGCGCCATCGCCCGCCAGTGGCTCGCGACGAGCTTGCCGCCCCGCGCGACGGCGACGGAGCAGGCATTGGCCGCGCAATCGAGCGCGAGTTCGACCATGGGATGCGTGGGGATACCCGGCGGGCGCCCCCGCCCGGGCGTCCTCAGGGAACCGGATAGACCGCTTCGACTTCAGGAATGTAGTGGCGGAGCATGTTTTCGACGCCCATCTTGAGGGTCGCCGTCGAGCTCGGGCAGCCGGCGCAGGCGCCCTGCATGCTCAGATAGACGACGCCGTCCTCGAACGCGCGGAAGACGATGTCGCCGCCGTCCTGCGCCACCGCCGGGCGGACCCGCGTCTCCAGCAGCTCCTTGATCTGGGAGACGACCTCGCTGTCCTCCGCGCCGTCGTCGGCGTCGTCCGCGCCGCTGTCCAGCATGACCGGCCGGCCGGCCATGAAATGGTCCATGATCGCGCCCAGGATCATCGGCTTCAGCGTCTGCCAGTCGCGCGCATCGTCCTTGCTGACGGTCACGAAATCGCTGCCGAAGAACACCGCCCTCACCCCCGGCACGTCGAACAGCGCCTGGGCCAGCGGCGAGCGTTCCGAATCCGCCGGCGAGGGGAAATCGGCCGTGCCGCGCGCCATCACCTGCACGCCGGGAATGAACTTCAGCGTTGCGGGATTGGGGGTCTGTTCCGTCTGGATGAACATCGGCTGCGTCCTCCGGCCCGATAGAACTGCCTAGATGGACCGGAACCGCCGCGAAATCAAGCGGCGCCGTCGTAATAGGCCTGCAGGATGGCGACCACGCCGTCGCGGCTGAATTCGGGCGGGACCGTCTCGCGGTTGGCGAACATTTCGCGCAGCCGGGTGCCCGAGATGCGGAGCTTTCCGTCGTCGCCTTCGGGACAGGGCCGGCCCGCGGCCTTGCCCGTCGCCACCGCCGCCACCGCGCGATAGCGCTCCTCCTCGCCCGGCGGGGCCTTCCCGCCGCCGGCGGCGAAGCACACGTTCCCCGTCGCCGTGCCCCGGCAGTCGAAGCAATAGAAGGTGTCGTCGAACTTCAGCGGCCGGATGGCGAGGCTGTCGTCGCCGATTTCGTCGAATATGCGGTGCGCGTCGTAGGGTCCGTAATAGCCGCCGAGCCCGGCATGGTCGCGCCCCACCACCAGGTGCGAGCAGCCGAAATTCTGGCGGAACAGCGCGTGCAACAGCGCCTCCCGGGGGCCGGCGTAGCGCATCTCGATGGGGTAGCCGGCCTGGACGACCTTGCCGTCCGCAAAGTGGTTGGCGACCAGCCAGTCGATGGCGCGGACCCGGACATCGGCCGGAATGTCGCCTTCCTTGAGCGCACCCAGGACCTGGTGAATGAGCAGCCCGTCGCACACCTCGATGGCGACCTTGGCCAGAAACTCGTGGCTGCGGTGCATGGGGTTGCGGGTTTGGAAGGCGGCGACCGTGGACCAGCCCTTTTCGGCGAACAGCGCGCGGGTTTCGGCGGGGCGCAGGTAGAGCCCCCGGTAGGTCTTGGGGAAATGGCCCTCGGAGAAGACCGAAACCGGGCCCGCCAGGTTGACGGAGCCCTGCGCCATCACCTTGGCGACGCCCGGATGGGCCTCCTCGGCGGTGCGATAGACCTCCCGGCATTCGAGGGCCTTGTCGATGGCGTATGTCTCGGTGACCGTGAGAACGCCGAGGATCCCGCCTCCCTCGTCCGTCAACGCCACTTCTTCGCCCACGGCGACCGCAAAGTCCCCGTCGCAGGAAAGCGTGATCGGGAGGGGCCAGAAGAGCCCGTTCTCCAGCCGCATATCGACGCACGCGCCGCGCCAGTCGGCCGCGCCCATGAACCCGTCGAGCGGGGTGTAGGCGCCCATGGCGAGCATGAAGAGGTCCGAGACCTCGCGGCTCGAGAGCGGCAGTTGTTTCAGGGTGCGCGCCCGCTTCAGGCCCTCGTCCCGCTCCTCCCCGGGCAGCAGCAGGGGCTTCAGGGCGGTGCCGCCGTGCGGGGCGATCAGGGTCGACATGGGGCGCCGTGGTAGCAGGAAATCGGGGCTAGTCGACGATGTGGTGGACGGGGGCCTTCTCCATGGTCCATTCCCCGGATTCCCGATCGTAGCGAGACAAGGTGAAGCAGTGCCAGTCGGCGTCGTCCAGCTTCGGATGATCGGCCCGGTAGTAGTAGCCCGGCCAGCGCGTTTCCGTCCTGAACATCGTGTGGTGGGTCACCGACTCCGAGGCGAGGACCCGGTGGTGAAGCTCCCACGCCCGCTGAAGCTGGTGCAGGTCTTCGGCTCCGAGACTGCCGAGGTCTTCCTTCAGCATGCCCAGCAGCTCCAGCCCGCGGGTGAGCATGGGCTCGTTCGTGATGTAGTTCGAACTGATGCCGCCGACATATTCGTCCATGATCTTTTCGAGACGCTGGAGACCGTGAATCGGCAATATGTAGCTGGGCGAAACGGTTCCCGCGACGATCTCGTTGCGGCCGACCCGGTAGGTCTCCAGGGGCTGGAAGACAGCCCTCTTCAGGTCTTCGTACTCCCGCTCGCTTACCTGCGGCCGGTCGCCCTTCAGGTCGTTGACGTAGCTGACCGCCGCCTTTCCGGCGATCCGGCCTTCCGTGAAGGACCCCGACGAGAACTTGTGGGCGGTGCCGCCGATGGTGTCGCCGGCGCCGAACAGCCCCTCGACGGACATCATCCGGTTGTATCCCCACTGGTAGTCCGCCGGCGCGCAGTCTTCCGGACCGCTCGCCCAGGCGCCCGAGCAGGTGGCGTGCGAGCCCATGACATAGGGCTCGGACGTGGTCAGCTCCGGATTGGTGTGCTTGGGATCGATGTTCTGCGAGGCCCAGACGACCGCCTGCCCGATCGTCATGCCGAGGAAGTTCTCCCAGCCGACCTGCTCCAGATGGGGGTCGGCGAAGGCCTCCTTGGTCACCATGCGGATGGGGCCTCCGCCGGCCTTGACCTCCTCCAGGAAGGCGTGGTTGCGCAGGCAGGTGGGCACCGGGTGCCGGTCGATATAGTCCCCGACCAGCTCCTTGGTATGGTCGTACCACTTGGACTCGTATTCCTCCCCGTAGGCGTTCTCGGTGTAGGTCTTGAGGTGGAGGAAATAGGCGCCGACCGGACCGTAGCCGTCCTTGAAGCGGGTGAGGACGACCCGGTTCTCCATCTGGGTCATCTTGGCGCCGACGAGGATCGGCAGCGCATAGGCCGACGCGCTGCTCCAGGGGGCGTACCAGGTCCGCCCCATGCCTTCGCCCACCGCCCGGGGCTTGAAGATGTGCGACGCGCCGCCGGCGGACACGATGACGGCCTTCGCGCGGAAGACATAGAAATCCCCGCTGCGGACATTGAACCCGACGGCGCCGGCGACTCGGTTGGGATTCGCGGAGTCCGTCAGCAGGTGGGTCACCATGATCCGGTTATAGACTTCCGTGGCGGCCTTGCGGGCGGCCTCCGCGACGATCGGCTTGTAGCTCTCGCCGTGGATCATGATCTGCCACTTGCCTTCGCGCAGATAACGCCCCGTCTCCGGGTCCTTCATGATCGGAAGGCCCCATTCCTCAAACTTGTGGACCGTGGAGTCGACATGCCGGGCGATGTCGAAGCCCAGATCCTCGCGCACCAGGCCCATGAGGTCGTTCCGGGCGTAGCGGACATGGTCCTCGGGCTGGTTCTCGTTCCACTGCATGCCCATGTAGCAGTTGATCGCATACAGGCCCTGGGCGACGGCGCCGCTGCGCTCGATGTTCGCCTTCTCGACGCAGACCACCTTCAGGTCGCGTCCCCAATACCCGGCTTCGTAGGTCGCGCCGCAGCCGGCCATGCCGCCGCCGACGACCAGGATATCCGCGTCCACGAAAACCGTTTTCCGGCGAGCGAACAGACTCACTGGTGGTCTCCCTCACTGGTCCGACCCGGCGTCAGAGTGGGCAGCGCCTCGATGTGCAGCGCGTCCGGCTCATGCGCGAGTTGCTGGGATTTCATCGCCTCGGGGGAGGGCGCCTCGTAATCGGCCGGCGGCTTGATCGACCCCCAGGGTTCGGTCCGGATCGGGGAGATGAAATCCTTTTCCTGGCCGTCCCGGAACTTGATCTTCCAGGAAATGGAGCCCTTCTCTTCCTCCCTCAGCACCCGGACGCTGTGGCCCAGGGGCGCGAAGTCGGCATAGCCGCGGCAGTCGATGGCATGCTGCGGGCACGCCTTCACGCAGGAGTAGCACTCCCAGCACATGTTGGGCTCGATGTTGTAGGCGCGCCGGGTGGTGCTGTCGATGTGCATGATGTCGGACGGACAGATATCCACGCAATATCCGCAGCCGTCGCAACTGGTCATATAGACGAATGTCGGCATCGGGTTCCGTTATCTCCTGCATTGACGACCGATACGGGCCGATCAGTAGTGGCGCGGCCTTTCGCGGGCGCTGCCGAACATTTCCGGCTTGTCCGCGGGAGCCGGAAGGTTCCGCCTCGAACCGGTCGCCTCGGAAACCCGCTTCTCCAGCGCCGCCGCGGGCTTGTAGAACATGTGCGCGAATTTGGACCACGGAACGGACCCGAACAGCACCGTCGTGGCGATGAGGTAGAGGCCCAGGAACACGGTCGTCCACGAACTCTCCGCCGCCTGCAGGCCGGCCCAGACCAGCCCCAGCGTCGCGCTCGCCAGCAGCGAGAGGATGAACAGGTCGGCGCGCATCGCCCGGAGCGGCGTATGGCCCTCGGCCGCCACATCGACCCGGATGAAGAACCAGAACCAGTAGCCGCCCGCGCAGACCGACAAGGCCCCGACGACCCACAGCAGGGGCAGGATGGCGGGCGTCGGCGCGGCGGGCGTCGGATACCAGAACACCATGATGACCGTGGTGACGACATAGGCCAGGAACCCGTACATCGTCAGCAGGTGGGCAACCCGGCGGCGTCCCGGACCGAATTCGGCCGACGTCAGGCCCTCCGAGAGGGCGGTCCGGACTGCGAGCGCCGACATTTCCCCGCCGCCGACGCGGCGCGTTCCCGTGTCCCGCGATTTCCGCCAGCTGCGGAAGAAATAGGCGGCGCTGCCCTTGTGCCAGATGTCGAACAGGGTGCCGCCCACGACCAGGAGGATCATGACGACCACGTAGGCCTGCATGGCGGCAGGCGCAACGGACTCCGAAAGCGCCGCGAAGGGATTACTGGTGAACACGCGCCTGCCCCGATCTCAGCCTGTTCCGTGAAACGCCCCGAGCGACAATATCGATCCGCCCCCGTGACGGATACAAACTATTGTCCGGATGGGTTGTCAAGGTCGGCGCCGCGCCCTCCCGGCTCCGTCACGCGAAACGGGTTATCTCTTCCTCGGAGAGATTGCCCGGCAGAATGACCACCGGCACCTGCAGGCGACCGACGGACTTGCCGGTCAGCGATGAAATCAGCGGTCCCGGACCCTTGGGGCCCGTGTCCGAGGCGAGGATCAGGAAGGCGACCGACGGGTCCTCCTCGCAGGCCTGGATGGTCTCGTCCACCTTGTCGCCCTCCCGGATCGCCAGCGACGGCACCCTGCCGGACAGGCGCTGAACCTGCGCCGCCGCCTGCAGGATGAGCGTTTCGGCGTGTTCGCGGGCCTCTTCGCGCATCAGCTCGCCGACGGCCGACCAGTGCTGGAAGTCCGCCGGCGTGTCTATGACGTAGAGCAGGCCGACATGGCTGCCCGTGCGCCGGGACCTGAGCGCGGCGAATGTCAGCGCCACCGGCAGTTCGTCGCTCTCGTCGACGACGCACAGCAGGGTGCGCGTCGAAGGGGAAGGAAGTTCGGTCAAGGAGTCAGGTTCTCCGCGCGACGGCGCCTGCGAGCCATCCTGCCATCAAGGCCAGGACGATGGCAACGAGACCGTGCAGGATCGGGAAATCGTGTGCGAACCGGAAAACCGCGGCCTCGAGCCCCGCTTTCCGGACATGGAGCGCGCTTGCCGTGACATTGACGACCTGGTCGTCGCGCACCTCGAAGACCTCGATGCGGTAGCTGCCCACCGGGACGTTGGCCGGGAACGCGACGCGCGTGCGGAACAGGTGCTCGCCCAGGAACTCGACGCGCCCGAATGTCTCGGAGTAGAGCCCGGCCGCCTGCTTGCGCCGGACGAGCGCTGCCTGGAATTCGGCCAGTTCCGGGGCGCCCTCCGCGGCCGGCGCCGGCGAAAGGAAGTCCTGCCCGATCTCGTATTCGTCCAGCACCTCCGTCACCGGCCGCTTGACGAAGGCCTCGCTGGCGGCGACCCAGACGAAGGCCGGAGCCTCCGGAAAGGCCACGCCGCCATGGTTGGCCCAGACGCCGAAATTGCGCTCCTTGCGCCGGACCATGGTCGGCTGCTCCGGCCCGCGAATGACGACGATCACGCCATGTTGTTCGGCGGTCGAGCCCTGCGGCTCCGCGGCCGTGCCGAAGACCACGAGCTCGGCGCCGGTGAAGCCGGCGGTGATGGCGACGGTCCGCTCGGAGACATCCACCACGAACTGGTCCGCCGAGGCGGGCGCCGCAACGGCGAGCAGCAGGACGGCGGCGAGCGCGCGCATCAGAGGAGCCCCGGATGGAGCGAGTAGAGGTCTTCGGGCCGCGTCACCAGGTCGAACAGCAGCTTGAGGCAGACCGCCAGCACCAGGGCCGCCAGGAGCACCCGGAACTGCTCGCTCGGCAGCCTCGCGCCGAGACGGGAGCCCACCTGCACGCCCACGACCGAGCCCGCCAGCAGCAGCAATGCCAGGATGACATCCACGGTCTGGTTGGCGGCGGACTGGAGCAGGGTCACGGTCGAGACCACGAACAGGATCTGGAACAGCGAGGTGCCCGCCACCATGGAGGTCGGCATGCCGAGCAGGTAGATCATCGCCGGCACCATGATGAACCCGCCGCCCACGCCCATGATGGCCGCGAGGAGGCCGACCAGCAGCCCGATCAGGAACGGCATGACGGCGCTGATATAGAGTCGCGACTTCTGGAAGCGCATCTTCAGCGGCAGGCCGTGGATCCAGGTATGGCGGTGCAGCTTGCCGCGCCGCGCCACGCCCTTCCGCTGGCGCAGGAGCGCGCGCAGGCTCTCCGCCATCATCAGCGCGCCGACGATGCCGAGGAACACGACGTAGCAGAGCGAGATCGCCAGATCGATCTGGCCGAGGCCGCGCAGCAGCTTGAACAGCCACACGCCGAGGCCCGAGCCCAGCACGCCGCCGGACAGCAGCACCAGGCCCATCTTGAAATCGACGGCGCCGCGCCGCCAATGGGCCAGCACGCCGGAAACGGAGGTGGCGACGAGCTGGTTCGCCTCGCTCGCCACGGCGACCGGCGGCGGAATGCCGATGAAGATCAGGAGCGGCGTCATCAGGAAGCCGCCGCCGACGCCGAACAGGCCGGACAACACGCCCACCCCGGCGCCCATCCCCAGCAACAGAAAGACATCGACCGAAAGTTCGGCAACCGGCAGATAGATCTGCATGGCGGCCCCTCTTAGGCCCGCCGCCGCCCATACGCAAGGAGGCGGGGGCCGGTTGTTTCAGGCGGGCCTTGAACTGTCCCGGCCGAGCACCCTTCCGCCGGTCGGCAACCCCGTCAGAAAGGCCGGCCGCCGGCGACCTGGGTTCTGTGCATCAGGCGGCGGGTCGCCGGGTCGAACGGGTCGCGCCTGTGCATGACGGCGCGGTTGTCCCAGAGCACGATATCGCCCGCGCGCCAGCGGTGTTCCCAGACATGGTCCTCGTCGGCTGCATGGGTCCAGAGCCGGTCGAGCAGGCGCTCGCTCTCGTCCACGTCGAACCCGACCAGCCAGGCATTGCGCCGCCGGCCGAGGAACAGCGCCTTGCGTCCGGTGTCGGGGTGGGTGCGCAGCACCGGGTGGCGGGCGCCCGGCGTCTCGCGCACGTCGGTCACCTCCGGGACGCCCCGCCGCTGCGCTCCGGTCGAGGTCAGCGATTCGTCGTGGACGCACCATGCCTCCGCCACCGCGCCCGCCGTGTCGGCGTCGAGCGTGTCGAGGGCGCGGTGCATGTTGGTGAAGGAGGTATTGCCCCCGGAAGGCGGCACTTCGATGGCGTAGAGGCACGAGCCGGCGGGCGGCTCGTCGATGAACGACATGTCGGTGTGCCAGTCCGCCTCGCCCGCGCCGAGCGCGCCGATGGGCCGGCCGTCCACCTCGATATTGGAGATGATCGTCACTTCCTTCGGCACGTCCCGGAACGAGCCGAAATTCGCGGTCACCTCGCTGTTCGGCGCGTCCTGCAGAGGTCCGAACACCTCGGTGAAGGCGATCAATTGCTCATCCGTCAGGCCCGTCTGGCCCCGGAACAGCAGCACGAGGTGCTGTTTCCAGGCTTCGCGCAAGGCCGCGGCCGTTTCCGGCGGCAGCCTCTTTCGGACATCGACGCCGCGGATTTCCGCGCCGAGCGCAAAGCCTGTCGGGACGACTTCGATCGGAACCGGTTCTGCGCCGGAGGTCACCGCATCAACTCCTTCATGTAGGTCGGCAGCGCAAAGGCGCCGAGATGGATTTCCGGATTGTAATAGCGCGTGTCCAGCTCCGCAGCCGCGTAGCGCTCCTCTATGGCGGCGAGCGGCCTGCGGCGGTGGGCGGGGTCGTCGCTCGCCCAGCCGAGCGCCATGAAGCCCCAGATATAGGTCGGCACCGCAACCGCATAGGCGGCGGGGTCGGCGAACAGGGCGTCGAAATGGCGCCAGGAGGAGGTCAGCTCCTCGCCCTGCACGAAGGCCACGCCGTTCTGCGTCACCAGTATGCCGCCCGGCTTCAGGCAGCGCTTGCAGCCGGCGTAGAACTCGCGCTGGAACAGGACTTCGCCGGGGCCGACGGGGTCCGTCGAATCGATCAGCACGACGTCGTAGCGGGCGTCCGTTTCCGCGACGTGGCGCGCGCCGTCGGCGATCACCAGCTCCGCGCGCGGATCGTCGAACGCGTCCTTGCAGATCGAGGGCAGGTAGCGCCGGGCGAGGTCCAACACGCCCCGGTCGATCTCCACCATGGTGGCGCGCGCCACCGGGTGCTTCAGCACCTCCTCAAGCAGGCCGCCGTCGCCGCCGCCGACGATCAGCACGTCGCGGACCGCGCCGTGCGCCAGGATCGGCACATGCGCCATCATCTCGTGATAGATGAACTCGTCGCCTTCGGTGACCTGCACCACGCCGTCGAGCGTCATCACCCGGCCGAAGGTCGGGTTCTCGAAGATGAGGATCTTCTGCAGCTCCGTGTCGGAACTGTAGAGGACCTGCGTGATTTCGAGCTTCTGGGTCGCGTGGGCGTGGATGGCTTCCTCGAACCAGCCCCCCGCGGTCACGGGATCATGCCCCGCTTGTGTTCCGTCAGGGTCATCTGCTCCGGCTCGAAGGCCCGCTTGAGCACCTCGATGCCGGCATAGGGGTCGCACTCGCCGCACATGAACAGGTCGAGGGCGGCGAACCCGCGCTCGGGCCATGTGTGGATCGAGATATGCGATTCCGCCAGCAGCAGCACGCCGGACACGCCGTTCGGCTGGAAGCGGTGCAGGTCGACGCCCAGCACGGTCGCGCCCGACGCCTCGGCGCAGGCGCGCAGGGCGCGCTCGATCGCCGCCGGATCGTCGAGGTCCCTGGCGCCCCACAAATCCACCAGCAGGTGCGTGCCGGCGTAGCGCAGGCCGTCCCGCTCGACATAGTAGTCCTTGACCGCGGGCTGTTCGCGGGGAAACAGGCGGGCGGTCACCGCCTCATCCGAAACGGCGGCAGACGTCTGGGCCAAAGGCGTCCTCCCGAAGCTTGAGATGGCTTGCGGCGCCGGGCGCGGCAAGGCGCGACAAAATACGCAGCCTGTCGCTGCGCGCAAGCGAAATTGGACGGGCTAGCTTGCGTCCCTTCCAAACGCGATCCATGCGCCCGCCGCTCCGGTCGCTGCCGCCATCAGGACGAACGCGGCGCCGTAGCCGAAGGAAGCGGCCGTCGCGCCGAACAATGCCGGGCCGAATGCGGAACCCGAGAGCGTGAAGAACATCGCCCCGCCGGTCGCCGCGCCGACATCGCCGCCGGGTGCGAGCCGGGCGACCTCGGCGAGATAGACGCCGTTCCAGCCGACGGCCGTTGCGCCGAAGGCGGCGGAGAGCCCGGCGACCGCCAGCCAGGGCCAACCGGGGCCGACGGTCGTCGCAACCAGCGCGGTTGCGGCCATGGCGAAGCCGAGGACGGCGAGGGCGGCGCGGCTTGAAGTCGCATCGGCCACCCATCCCCAGCCGACACGGGCCGCGATGCCGGCCACGAAGCCGACCGAAAACAGGGAGCCTGTCTCGGCGAGGTCGAACCCGGTCCGCTGCATGATGAAAACGACGAAGAATGCCGTGAAGCAGAACTGCCCCATGGAGAACACCGCGGAAGCGAGGACGGTTCGCCGCAGGGCGGGAGGCTTCCAGGTCTGGCGGATGGAGGCGAGCGGGTGGGAGGCAAAGGGGCGCGCGGCGGCGTCCCGGTCGCCGTCGAGGCCGGCGCGCCACGGCTGGACGGCGGCCATCGCCGCAATGCAGAGCAAGGCAATGGCGGGGCCCGCGGCCTGCCAGCCCCAGGCGAGCGCGAGCGCCGGCACAAGCAGGCCGGCGATCGTGGCGCCCGCCGGCACGCTGGTCTGCTTGACCGAAAAGACCCGCCCGCGCAGGTGCGGCGGCGAGAGCCGGGCAAGCAGGTGCGAGCCCGCGGGATTGGCCGGCCCGTAGGCCATGCCGATCAGGAAGCCTGCAAGCGCGAAGGCGGCGACGTTCGCCACGCCGGTGAGCAACGCGCCCGCCGCGGCCAGCGCCATCGTCGCCTGGCAGACGCGCAGCGCGCCGAACCGGCGTATCAGCCCGCCGGAGAACAGGGTGGAGGCCATGCCGCCGAGCCACATCACCATCGTGTAATAGCCGACGAGCGCCGGGTCGATGCCGAGCGCGGCGGCGCTCTCCTGCATCGTGATCGGCACGATGAGCGAGGCGATGACGACGATGGCCTGCATCGCGAGCGTTGCGATGAGGGCGGGCAGGACGGCGGACATGAACGCGCCGGATAGCCGCAAGGGGCCGGCGCCGCAACCGCTTGCGCCCGGCCGCCGGCCTTGATTATCAGGCCGGCGGTACGGAAGGGGAGGCGGCAATGGCGGTTTGGCGCGAGCGGTTGAATGAGTTTGTGTGTTCGCCGAAGACGGAACGGCTGGTCACGGCGCTGATCGTCGTCAATGCGGTGACGCTCGGCCTCGAGACCTCCGCGACGGTAAACGACGCGCTGTCGCCCTGGCTCGGCTGGTTCGACAAGGCCATCGTGGCGGTCTTCGTCGTCGAGATCGCGGCGCGGCTGGTGGCTCAGGGGCCGGCCTTCTTCACGCGCGGCTGGAACCTGTTCGACTTCGCGGTCATCGCCGTCACGCTGATCCCGGCAACCGGCAATCTCTCGGTGCTGCGTGCGCTGCGCATCCTGCGGGTGCTCCGGCTGGTGTCGGTCGTCCCCCAGATGCGCAAGGTGGTGGAGGCGCTGCTGCACGCCATTCCGGGCCTCGGCTCGATCTCCAGCCTGCTGCTGCTCGTGTTCTATGTCGGCGCGGTGATGGCGACGCGCATGTTCGGGGATGCCTTCCCGGAGTGGTTCGGCAGCGTCGGCGCGTCCATGTATTCGCTCTTCCAGATCATGACGCTGGAAAGCTGGTCGATGGGCATCGTGCGCCCGGTGATGGAGACTTTCGGCTGGGCCTGGGCCTTCTTCGTGCCCTTCATCCTGCTGACCAGCTTCGCGGTGCTGAACCTCTTCATCGCCGTCATCGTCGATGCCATGCAGACGCTGCACACGGCCGACCGGGAAGAGACCGAGGCGGTGCTCCGGCAGGTGACGGAAGCCGAAGCCTCCTTCCTCGCAACGGAACTGGAGGGCCTGCGCAGCGAAATCCGCGCGCTGAAGGAGGAAATCGGGCGGGCGGGAAGCAATGGCGGCCGGTAGTCGGGACAGACGCCACCGCGCCGGCTCTCGACAATTGTCGGCCAATGGCCTACATACTGCTGTAGAATTCGATTGGGACGATGCCAAAAGCTAAAGACTGTCCTCGCAGCGGAGTTTTGATTTCTCCTACGTCATCCGCGCATTTCTGGACCGCGACAGGACTGTCGGTCAGGATCGCCGGTTCGACCATGGCGAGGACCGCTACAGATTGCTCGGGAAGATAGAGGGCCGGGTGTTCGTTGTGATCTACACGATGCGAGGTGCTGTGATCCGCGTCGTGTCGGCTCGCAAGGCCAATGCCAGGGAGGTTCGGGAATATGAGCAGAACGCGCGTCAGGATTAACCCGGACGATCTGCAGACCCTGCCTCCGGGACGGGTCGATCATGCGATGCTGGACGCGACGACCGAGGAGGATATCGCGCAGCAGGCGCGCGAGGACGATGCCGAGGCGATGCAGGATATGGCGCGCTTCGCCCGGCGTGTGCGCCGGCGTCTCGGGCTCACCCAGGTGGAGTTCGCGCACCGCATAGGCGTGCCGCACGAGACGATCCGCAACTGGGAGCAAGGCAAGCGTGGGCCGACAGGCGCGGCGCGCGCCCTGCTAAGAGTCCTCGACAAGGCTCCCGAAGCCGCATTGCATGCGCTTACATGAACTTCAAGACAAGCTCATTCCGCCTCCAGCGCGACACGGTGGCTGTCGAGCAGGCCGGGCGCGCGCGCCGGGTCGCTGCGGCCCCAGCCGCATTCGGTCGCTATGCCGAACGTGTCCACCGTCTGCGCCGCGGCGGCGATGCGGCGCCGGTCGCCGTCCCGGTCGTCATGGTGGATGAGGCCCAGATAGAGGTCGCAGCCCTCCGGCAGGCTGAGCGCGGATAGCGGTGCGTAATAGGCCGCGTCGTCCCGATGTTTCGGCGCCGGGACATGGACGAACTGGAGGGAGCGCTCCAGCCCGCCGACGATGCCCTGGGCGATCTCGACCGCATTGGCGAGATCCGTCGGCATCACCACATGCTCGTCTTTCGGCGAGCCGTAGCAGAGGTGGTAGCCGAGCTCCACGGGCTCCGGCACGGCGTTGCCGAGGCGCGCCAGCATGGCGGTGATGTCCTGCTTGTAGGTCGCCGGCCGGTTCGGGAAATACCCCTCCCACGCCAGCACCTCCTGGCACACGTCCCACTGGACCGCGAGGTCGTCGTTCGGAATCGCGGCGCAGATTTTCGCGAGGTCGGCCTTGAAGGCGCGCTCATAGGCCGCGAAGAATTCCGGACGGCACGAGGGCGAAACGAACCAGTAGCCGATCGCCATCGGCGTCGGCAGGCACACCTGGAAGCGGACCCCGGCCGGCAGGGTCCCGGCGTCGCGCATGGCGGTGAAGCGGGCGTAGGAGGCGGCGGCCTCGGGCGCATAGCCGGGGTCGAACTCGACCGTCGCCGGATCGACGCCGGCGCGGAAGCGCAGCAGCTCCCATTCACGGATCAGCTTGCCGTCCCACTGGTGGATGCGCGCCTTGTCCTCGTCGGCCGCCACCTCCATCGCCGGATGCGCCGCGACCTTGGCGCGCTGCCAGTAGATCCAGCGGGCCCGCTCGCCGGTTTCGCCGTCCGGAATCCGCCTGAGATGACTGCCGAGCCGGCTGCCGATTTCCGTGAAGGCCGTGTCGGCGTCCGGATAGGGCAGGCTGCCGACAAGGTGGGCGCAGGTGAGCGGCATGGCGGGCCTCCCCGGAAGTTGGAAGAGGGCATAGTACAGCGGCTGCGGATGCAGCCAACACCGGAATGTTCCACCGACTGACGCTCCTGGGGATATGCCGTCTTTCGCGACTTGCACCAGCGGTCGTCGATCGGAACCGATGACGGGGCCGCCCCCGCCCGTCATGCACAGACCTGTTCCGGCCCCTTGTTCCCGAGCAGCCGCGAAACGGCATATTGAACGCCTGTAATTATCACACCGATTCAATGGATTGTAAGAAAGTTGTCCGATATTTTCAATTTTTGTTCCTGAAACGACTTGATTTCCCGAGAAATGGTGTAGAATAGGCATGAGAGAAAGGCGGCTTCCGGGGCCGCCGTTCCGCTTTTCTGCAGAAAGCATGGCTGGGG
>JAJDYL010000210.1 GCA_022825195.1 Alphaproteobacteria bacterium | reverse complement strand
TTCGTCTATTTCGGCGACCAGTTCATCAACTTCTCCCTGGGCCGCCGGCAGGGGCCCGACGACAGCCGCCATTTCGGCATCGCCGTGGACGACAAGGAGCGCGCCATCCGCCGGCTGGAGGAGATGGGCGTGGCGTTCCTCGAAGGGCCGTTCACCGATTTCCTCGACCCCTGGGGCAACCGGGTGGAGCTCACCACCTACACGAAGATCCAGTACACCAAGGCCGACCATGTGCTGCGCGGCATGGGCCTCGGCCATCTCGAAAAGGCGCCGGAGGCGCTGGAGGAACTCGCCGCCAAGGGCATGGCCCCCGGCGAATGACCGCGACCCGGCGACAAGGAGGACAAAAATGAGCGGGCGCTTCGGCTTCGCGCCGGCGGAGGACCGGCCGATCCCCTATCTGGACCGCATCCGGCGCTATTACGAGACGCTTGGCTACGGCAAGCCCTATGAATGGGCGCATTATGTCGAGACACCGTTCGCGGCGCTGGAGAAGCCGCTGGCAGAGGCGCGCATCGGACTGGTTACGACGGCTGCACCGTATCAGCCCGACAAGGGCGACCAGGGACCGGGTGCGCCCTACAATGCGGCGGCCAAGTTCTACAGCGTCTATTCCGGCGACAGCGCGACCGACCCCGATCTCCGCATTTCCCATATCGCCATCGACCGCGACCACAGCACGGCCGAGGATATCGGCAGCTGGTTCCCGCTGCGCGCGCTCCGGGCCGCTGCCGAGGAGGGCCGGATCGGCGAGGTCGCGCCGCGCTTCCACGGCGCGCCGACCAACCGCAGCCATGCGGCGACCATCGAGGCCGATGCCCCGGAGCTGCTGGCGCGCTGCCGGGAGGACGGGGCCGACGGGGTGCTGCTCGCGGCCAACTGACCGGTGTGCCACCAGACCGTGAGTCTGGCCGCGCGCACGCTCGAAGCCGCCGGCATCCCCACCGTGGTCATGGGCTGCGCCCGGGACATCGTGGAGCATGCCGGCGTGCCGCGCTTCCTCTTCAGCGACTTTCCGCTCGGCAACCCTGCGGGGCGCCCGCACGACCCGGCCTCGCAGCGCGCAACGCTCGCGCTCGCGCTCCGGCTGCTGGAGAGCGCGCCCGGCCCGAACACGACGGTGCGCAATCCGATCCGGTGGTCCGGGGACCCGTCCTGGAAACGCGACTACTCCAACATCGACCTCGTGCCGCCGGAGGAGATCGCGCGGCGCCGGGCGGAGTTCGACCGCATCAAGCAGGTGGCGAAGACCCGGCGCGAAGAGGATGCGGCCGCCGGCTGACCGGGCTATACCGGGGACGGAAAACGGATCCGCAGGCGAGGAGCGCCGGAATGGAATATGCCGACGGCAGAATGCTGGGCGAGAAGGAGGCCGGGATCGGCTGGATGACCTTCAACAATCCGGCCCGGCGCAACGCCATGACCATGGAGATGTGGCAGGGCGCCGACGCCATCCTCGCCGACTTCGAGGCCGACCCGGAGGTGCGCGTCATCGTGCTGAAGGGCGCGGGCGACAAGGCGTTCGTTTCCGGGGCCGACATCTCGCAATTCGAGAAGAACCGCGCCGACGCCGCGGCCGCGGCGCGCTACAACGCCGCGACCGATGCCGGCCGCCAAAGGCTGGTGGGTGCCGAGAAGCCCGTGATCGCCATGATCCGCGGCTTCTGCATGGGCGGCGGCCTCGGCATCGCCATGACCTGCGACCTGCGCTTCGCGGCCGAGGGCTCCCAGTTCGGCATTCCCGCCGCCCGGCTCGGCATCGCCTATAATTTCGAGAATGTGCGCAGCCTGGTGGGGCTGGTGGGGCCGGCGCGGGCCAAGGACATCCTGTTCTCCGGCCGCCGGCTCCCGGCGGAGGAGGCCTACGCCGTCGGCCTGATCGACCGCGTGCTGCCGGCGACGGAACTGGAAGGCCATGTGCGCGACTACGCAGCCCAGCTCGCCGTCAACGCGCCGCTCTCGATCCGCGCCTCCAAGCTCACCATCCGCGAAGTGATGGCCGACCGGCACGACCGCGAGGCCGGCCTCATCGAAGCGCTGGCGAAAGCCTGCTTCGACAGCGCCGACTACCGCGAGGGCCGCACCGCCTTCATGGAAAAGCGCCGCCCGGTCTTCACCGGCAGCTGAGCCGCGCGGGCCTGCTCCCGTCCGGCCGACGGCTTGCACGCCTGCCTGGGAAGGACAGAACCGATGGCGAATACCAGCAGCAACACCCCGGCGACCGAGCGCGGCGCCCACCCTCTGAACGCGCTGACGCCGGCCGAGATCGAGGCGGCGGGCGCCGTCGTCCGGGCGTGGGACGGATGGACCGGGACGACGAAATTCGAGTCGATCCGCCTGCATTATCCCGACAAGGCCGAATGCCGGGCCGGAATTGCCGCGGGCGGCGCCGGCGGCAGCCGCAAGGCCTATGTCAGCATCTACGATACGGCCGCCGTCAGCGTATGCGAGCTCATCGTGGACCTCGCCGGCGGCAGGGTGGACTCGGCAGTGGAGGTTCCGGGCGCCCGTCCGGCCATCAATGTCGACGAGTTCCTGGTCTGCGCCGAGACCGTGCCGCAGCATCCCGACTTCATCGCGGCGATGGCAAGGCGCGGCGTGACCGACCTTTCGAACATCCAGGTCGATCCCTTCTCCGCCGGCAATTTCGGCTTCGGGGACGAAGAGGCCCGCCGGCTGGTGCATTGCCTCGTCTATCTGCGCTCCGACCCGGCTGACAATGGCTACGCCCACCCCGTGGAGGGCCTGAACGTGCTGTTCGACCTCAACCGGGTCGAGATCATGCGCGTCATCGACCATGCGGTCCACGACGTGCCGGGAGCGTCGTCGAACTACCAGGCCGCGCGGCCCGAGATTGCCGAAATCCTGCGCGGCGACCTGAAGCCCATCGACATCGCGCAGCCGGACGGCCCTTCCTTCACCGTGGAGGACCGGGTGGTCACCTGGGCCAACTGGCGCTTCCATGTCGAGTTCCATCCGCGCGAGGGGCTCGTGCTCAACGACATCCAGGTGCGCGGCGGCGAGAAGGCGCCCTGGCGGCCGCTGATCTGGCGCGCCTCGATCGCCGAAATGGTCGTGCCCTACGGCGATCCGTCATTCAACAACTACCGCAAGAACGCCTTCGACGTCGGCGAATATGGCCTCGGCCAGGTCGCCAACCCGCTGAAGCTCGGCTGCGACTGCCGCGGCCATATCCACTATTTCGACGGCGTGTACACGGTGACCTCGGGCGAGCCGGTAGTGGTCGAGAACGCCATCTGCCTGCACGAGGAAGACGACGGGATGCTGTGGAAGCACACCGACTACATGACCGACGAGATGGAGCACCGCCGGGCGCGCCGGCTGCTGGTGTCCATGATCGCGACGGTCGGCAATTACGAATACGGCTTCTACTGGGTCTTCCACATGGACGGGACGCTGGAGCTGGACGTGAAGGCGACCGGCATCATGAACACCCAGGGCCTGAATGCGGTTTCGGGAACGGACTACGGCACCGAGGTCATGCCGGGCGTGACCGCGCCCAACCACCAGCACCTGTTCTGCGCCCGCCTCGACATGGCGGTGGACGGCGACGCCAACCGCCTGGTGGAAATGAATGTCGTGCAGCCGCCGATGGACGAGGGCAACCCGAACGGCAATGCCTTCCGCGCCGAGCGCACGGTGCTGAAGACGGAAACCGGCCGGACCCGCAACGCCGACACCGAGCGGTTCTGGAAGGTGGAAAACGCCTCTGCGACCAACGCGCTCGGCCGGCCGACCGCCTACCGCCTGCATTCGAACGGCATGCTCCGGCCCTGGTTCCATGCCGGGACCGCGATGTCGAAGCGCGCCGCCTTCATCTTCAACCATCTGTGGTGCACGCCGTACGACCCGGACGAGCGCTACCCGGCCGGGCGCTTCGTCAACCAGAGCGACGGCTCGGAGACCATCGCAAGCTGGGTCGAGCAGGGCCGGTCCATCGAGGATGCCGACATCGTGCTCTGGCACACCTTCGGCCTGCTGCACCTGCCGCGCCTCGAGGACTGGCCGGTCCAGCCCGTGGCGCGCACCGGTTTCCGGCTGGAGGCCGACGGCTTTTTCGACCGCAACCCGACCCTGGACGTGCCGCCCGGGGCCTGACGGCGGGCCGGCGCCCCTTGCATGGCGGGCGCCGGCCCCTATCCTGCCCCGCACCGCGCCCGGACGGCCGGAAAGGACGGGGTATCGCCGCTTTGTTCGCCGCCTTGCGCATCGCCAGCCGCCTGCCGCTCGCCTGCCTCTACCCTGTCGGGCGCCTGCTGGTTCCCCTTGCCCTGGCGGCCGTGCCGAGCCGGCGCCGCGTGGCGGCGCGAAACCTTGCCGCCGTCTTCCCCGAGGCGCGGCTCAGGGCGTTGACCCGGCGCTTCCATGCCGCCAGCGCCGATGTGGCGATGGAGTCGATCCGGCTGCTGTCGATGCCGAAGGCGCAACTCAGGGCCCGCGTCCTCCTGGAAGGCGAGGAGGCGCTGGAGGCCCGCGGCGCGCTGGTGCTGGCGGCCCATCACGGCAACATGCTCTGGGCCGTCGGCGCGCTGGCGGAAGCGGTGCCTGCGCCGATTCATGTCGTCTACAAGCCGCCGCACGGCGCCGTGTTGCGCCGCCTGCTGAACGCCGTCGGCAACCGGTTCGACGGGTCGCTGGTGCCGCTCCGGGAGGTGCGCCGGCTGGTGCTGCGCTGCCGGCAGGAAGGCGGAATCCTCGTGCTGGTCGCGGACCAGCAGCCGGGAGGGGCCGAGCGCCGCGAGGTCGAGTTCTGCGGACGGAAGACGGCGTTCTTCGCCGGGCCGGACCGCATCGCGCGCGCGCTCGGATGGCCCGTCTACTACCTTTCCTGCCAGCGCACGGGCCGCGGCCGCTACCGGTGCCGGGTCGAGACGCTTGCGGCGCCGCCCTACGACGATCCCGACGCCGGCATCGTGCGCCGCTATGCGGCGCGGCTGGAGGCCGACATCCTCAATGCGCCGGAAGACTGGCTGTGGTTCCATAAGCGCTGGCGGGACTGAAGAGAGGGAGGCCCGAAGGGATGACGGACGGCTGGGTGAGGCTGGACGACAGCCTGGTCGACGGTGCGGAAATGGCTGAGAGGGCGGCGCGCGCGGCAACGGGATTCGCCGGACTCGGCGTCGGCCCCGGCGATTCGGTGGCCTGGCTGCTCCACAATGACGCCGCGGTGTTCACGGTCACCGATGCGGCCGGGATGCTCGGCGCCTACGCGGTGCCGGTCAACTGGCATCTGGCGCCCGACGAAGTCCGTTACATCCTTGCCGACAGCGGCGCGAAGGCGCTGGTCGGGCATCCGCAACTGCTGGCCCCGCTGGGGGAGCTGGAAATACCGGCAATCCCGCTCTCCGGGTGGCCGGACTGGCTGGCCTCGCACGCGCCCTGGGCGAAAGCGCCGTTCGATCCGCCCGGTTCCATGATGTACACCTCCGGCACGACAGGCCGGCCCAAGGGCGTGCGCCGCCGGCCGGCGACGCAGGCGCAGCGCGACACCATCGCGGCCTTCCTCGCCGAGATCTACGGCCTGCATCCCGGCATGGTCTCGGCCGTCACCGCGCCGCTCTACCACGCCGCGCCCAACAACCACGCCATGATGACCCGGCTCTCCGGCGGCCATCTGGTGCTCATGGGGCGCTTCGACGCCGAACGCTTCCTGGCCGCGGTCGAGGAACACCGGATCGGCCATGCCTTCATGGCGCCGATCATGTTCGTGCGCCTCCTCAAGCTGCCGGAGTCCGTGCGGGCGCGCTACGACCTCTCCTCGCTGCGGCGCGTCATCCATGCGGGCGCGCCCTGCGCCCCGGACGTCAAGCGGGCGATGATCGAGTGGTGGGGGCCGGTGCTGGTCGAATATTACGGCTCGACCGAGACCGGCATG
>JAJDYL010000073.1 GCA_022825195.1 Alphaproteobacteria bacterium | reverse complement strand
CCCGGACCCGGCACCCGTGGCCAAGCGTGCGCTTCGCCGTCACTACCCGAGGTAGGAGCCGGATGCGTTAGCGCGCACGTCCGGATCTGTGCGGGGGGCGCCGGGAAACCGGCGTCCCTACCGCGACCGCCGGTCTCCCGGACGCCGCCCGGCATCGGTGGCGGGCGCCAACGGCATACCGGGCGGAAACCGGCACGGGATGGGGGCATGCGGCAGGCCCGGCGCCACGGGTGCCAATCGACGGACCCCGGTATCGGTCGGCTCGCCGCAGGTCACCGCCGCGACCATGCCCGCATCATCCGGATTTGCGCCGGCGTCTCGGGACTCGCGCGCCGGCCGGTCTCCCGGTCGCCTGTTCGGAGGTCCTGCAGAACGCTCTCGACATGCCCTGCGTCTGCATACCCGTGGCGGATCAGCCAGCAGCCGGCGACAAGGCCGGTGCGCCCCAGTCCGGCCCGGCAATGGACATAAACCCGTCTGCCGTCGTCCAGGCCCTTGTCGATCCCGTCGAGGATGCGTTCCATGAACGCTTCTGCCGGAATGCTCATGTCGGCGATCGGGAACCGCCGAACCGCGGCGGCGCGTTCCGGCGCGCGCAGGTCGTACCGGTCCAGCAGCGCATCGCCGCCTCCCGGCCGGTCCTCGGTGAGGTCGATGAAGAGATCGAAGCCGGCGTCGAGCAACGGGCCGAGCCTGTCGCAGCCGGGACGCGAATCGGGGTAGGCGCCGGCAGCGAGACGTCCCTCGACGATCCAGTAGCTCCGCGCGACCGGCCCCCGGATTCCCGCCGGCGCCAATGGCATCTTCCCGGACACTCATCTTCTCCCCGGCCCGGGACCTTCCGGACCGTCGACTGCGGGCGCCGGCGGCGGTTGCGGCCTGGCGGGCGCGGCTTCATGCTGGCGCGGATCGGTCCTTGGACAGGAGACGCAGAGGCTCATGAAGATCGGAGTGGCTTTTCCGACAACGGAGATCGGCACCGACCCGGCGGTCATTCGCGGCTTTGCCCGGGAAGTCGAGGCGCTCGGCTACGACCATATCACCTGCATCGACCATGTGATGCAGGAGGCCGCCAGCGACGCCGAAGACTGGCGGGCCTATTACACGCTCGACAACATCTTCCACGAGCCGCTCACCCTGTTCGGTTTCCTCGCCTGCGCCACCGAGCGGATCGAGCTGGCCACCGCGATCCTGATCCTGCCGCAGCGGCAGACGGCGCTGGTCGCCAAGCAGGCGGCCGAAATCGACCTCCTGTCCGGCGGCCGGTTGCGCCTCGGCGTCGGCATCGGGTGGAACGCCATGGAGTTCGAAGTGCTGGGCCAGCCCTTCCGCAACCGCGCCCGCCGGATGGAGGAGCAGGTCGATTATCTGAGGCGCCTGTGGACGGAGCGGTCCGGCACCTACGCGGGCGAGTGGCACCGCCATTCGGACGCCGGCATCAACCCGCTGCCCCGGCAGCGCCCCATCCCGGTCTGGGTCGGCGCCTTCGAGGACCCGGCGATCGAGCGCGCCGGGCGCATCGGGGACGGCTGGTTCGCCAACCCCCGCGTGCCGCCGGGAAACGAAATGGCGCGCCAGATCGGCCTTGCGCGGGGGGCGGCGGAGAAGGCGGGGCGCGATCCGGCCGCGCTCGGCATCGACGCAACGATTCACATCGGCGACCGCGCGCCGGAGGAAGCCGCGCGCGAACTGGAACGTTGGGAATCCCTGGGCGTCAGCCATGTGACGGTGCGCACCATGTATTCCGGCTTCGAGACGCCGGCGGAGCATCTCGATGCGTTCAGGCGGTTCCGGAAGGCGATGGGCTGATGCGCCCCGCGCCTACTCCGCCGCCGCGACGCCGACCGGGCAGGCGACGCCCGTGCCTCCGAGGCCGCAATATCCGTAGGGCACCTTCGCCAGATATTGCTGGTGGTAGTCCTCGGCATAGTAGAAGGGCGGCGCGTCGAGGATTTCGGTCGTGACCGCGCCGTAGCCCGCCTGCCTCAGGGCGGCGGCGAAACGGTCCCGCGAGGCCTCCGCCGCGCTGCGCTGCGCTGCGGAATAGACATAGATGCCGGAGCGGTACTGCGTGCCGATATCGTTGCCCTGGCGCATGCCCTGGGTGGGGTCGTGCGTTTCCCAGAAGACCTTGAGCAGCATGTCGTAGGAGACTCTCGCCGGGTCGAACACGGCGAGCACGACCTCATTGTGGCCGGTGCGGCCGGTGCAGACATCCTCATAGGTCGGGTTGGCCGTGTAGCCGCCGGCGTAACCGACGGCCGTGGTCCGCACGCCGGCGGTTTCCCAGAACTTCCGCTCCGCGCCCCAGAAACAGCCGAGCCCGAACAGGGCCCGCTCCAGGCCCTCCGGGAACGGGGGCGTCATGGACGCGCCGTTGACGAAATGCTGGGGCGGAACCGGCATGACGCGGTCGCGGTCCGGCAGCGCCCGGTCCGGGCTCACCATCTGGACCTTCTTCATCAGGTTGAAAAACATGGCGGCAGCCTGCGTGCGGGTGGGACATCGGCGCAAGTATAACCGGTTGTCCCGGCGCCGCAGCGGTTTATATTTCCGCCAACGCAGTTCCCCGGATCCGCTCATGGACCTCGGCAAGGCCAGACGCCCGAAGCTTTTCCACGCCACCTCCCCGGGCGCCTGTCCCTATTTGCCGGAACAACTCGAATGCAAGCTCGTGATCGAGCTTGGCGATCCGGAAGCCGGGTCCCTCTATACGGACCTTTCCCGCGCCGGCTTCCGGCGCAGCTATGGCTATGCCTATCGTCCGGCCTGCAAGAGTTGTTCGGCCTGCGTGCCGGTCCGCATCAATGTTGCCGCTTACCGCGACAACCGTTCGCTGCGGCGGGTCCGGCGCCGCAATGCCGACCTTGCAGACAAGCTCCGTCCGGCTGTCGGCACGGCGGAGCAGTATTCGCTCTTCCGCGGCTATCAGTCGAGCCGGCATGCGAGCAGCAAGATGGCGTCGATGACGTTTGCCGACTTTCGCAGCATGGTGGACGAGACGCCGGTGTCGAGCTTCGTTCTGGAGGTCCGCGATTCATCGGGCCGCCTGCTCGCCGCATGTCTTGCCGACTGGCTGGAAGACGGGCTTTCCGCCGTTTACAGCTTCTTCGATCCCGCCGAGGCGCGCCGAAGCCTCGGAACCTTCATGATTCTGCGCCTGACCGACATTGCCCGCTCCGCAGAACTGGATGTCGTCTATCTGGGTTACTGGATTTCGGGCAGCGGTACGATGGACTACAAGCAACGATTCCCGGCGGTGGAGCAGCTGGTGGATGCCCACTGGGCGCCCCTTGGACCCTAGCTGTCCGCCGCTTCCCCCACCCGGCGGTCCGCCGGCGAGGAGACCCCTGCCATGAAGCTGAACGATCCATCCCTGCTGCGGCAGCAATGCTACATCGACGGCGCCTGGTGCGATGCCGACGATGGAGAAACGATTGCGGTCGCGAATCCCGCCACGGACGAGGTGCTGGGCACCATACCGAAGATGGGCGCGACCGAGACCCGCCGCGCTATCGAGGCGGCGGAGCGCGCCTGGCCGGCGTGGCGGTCGAAGACGGCGAAGGAGCGGGCCGTCGTCCTGCGCCGCTGGCACGACCTGATGATGGAGAACCAGGAGGACCTCGCGGTCCTCATGACGGCGGAGCAGGGCAAGCCGCTGGCCGAGTCCCGCGGCGAGATCGGCTACGGAGCCTCCTTCATCGACTGGTTCGCAGAGGAAGGCCGCCGCGTTTACGGCGACACCATCCCGCAGCACCAGGCCGACAAGCGGATCCTGGCGATCAAGCAGCCTGTCGGCGTGTGCGCGGCGATCACGCCGTGGAACTTCCCGAACGCGATGATTACCCGCAAGGCCGGTCCTGCGCTTGCCGCCGGCTGTCCGATGGTGCTGAAGCCGGCCTCGGCAACGCCTTTCTCGGCGCTTGCGCTGGCCGAACTGGGTGAGCGGGCGGGCATCCCGAAGGGCGTCTTCAGCGTCGTCACCGGCGCGTCCGGAGCCATCGGCGCCGAGATGACCACGAGCCCGATCGTGCGCAAGCTGTCCTTCACCGGCTCGACGGAAATCGGCAAGGTGCTGATGGCGCAGTGCGCGAGCACGATCAAGAAGGTGTCGCTCGAACTCGGCGGCAATGCGCCCTTCATCGTGTTCGACGATGCCGACCTGGACGCTGCGGTGGAAGGCGCGATTGCGTCCAAATACCGCAATATGGGCCAGACCTGCGTGTGCGCGAACCGCCTGCTGGTTCAGTCCGGCGTTTACGAGGATTTCGCGGCCCGGTTGAGTCAGGCGGTTTCCGGCATGTCCGTCGGCGACGGGATGCAGGAAGGCGTGGTGCAGGGCCCGCTGATCGATATGAGCGCAGTCGAGAAGGTCGAGGAGCATATCGAGGACGCGCTCGCCAAGGGCGCACGGGTCGTCGTGGGCGGCGGCCGGCATGAGCTCGGCGGCACCTATTTCAAGCCGACCGTGCTGGCGGACGTGACGCCGGGCATGAAGGTCGCGCGGGAGGAGACCTTCGGACCGCTCGCGCCGCTCTTCCGGTTCGAGCAGGAGGAAGAGGCGATCGCCATGGCCAACGATACCGAGTTCGGCCTGGCCGCTTATTTCTACACCCGCGACCTCGGCACGGCATGGCGGGTCTCGGAGGGCCTCGAATACGGCATCGTCGGCGTCAACACCGGCCTGATCTCGGCAGCGGAGGCGCCCTTCGGCGGCTTCAAGGAATCGGGCATCGGCCGCGAAGGGTCGCACTACGGCATCGAGGACTATCTGGAAGTCAAATATCTGTGCATGGCCGTCGGCTGAGCCTTGGGAGCGGACGAGGAGAAACGACTCGCTGCGGAGCGCGCCGTGGCCCTGGTCGAGGCCGGCATGACGGTCGGCCTCGGGACCGGCAGCACGGCCGCCCACGCCATCCGGTCGCTGGGCAGGCGGGTCAGGGAAGGATTGGCCGTACGCGGCGTGCCGACGTCGGAAGCGAGCGCGGCGCTTGCCTTGGCCGAGGGCATTCCGCTCGTCGATCTGAACGGGGTCGAGCGCGTTCACCTGGCGATAGACGGCGCCGACGAAGTGGACCGGCAGAAACGGTGCATCAAGGGCGGCGGCGGCGCGCTGCTGCGCGAAAAGATCGTCGCGAGCGCCGCCGACCGCTTGGTGATTGTCGTCGATTCCGGAAAGACGGTCGAGCGGCTGGGCGCATTTCCGCTGCCGGTGGAGGTCGTCCCCTTCGCCCGCGAGCAGGTGCGGCGGCAATTGCTGGCGCTCGGCGCGTCGGTCGAAGCGCGCGCCGGGAAGGGCGGGCCTTTCGTCACCGATGAAGGCAACCGGATACTGGATTGCCGTTTCGACGGGATCGTCGATGCCGCCG
Source organism: Alphaproteobacteria bacterium (assembly GCA_022825195.1). GTDB lineage: Bacteria > Pseudomonadota > Alphaproteobacteria > Bin95 > Bin95 > Bin95. The sequence continues at coordinate 5,213 of JAJDYL010000073.1, read as the reverse complement.
CGCTCGCGGCGCGGCTCGATGCCATCCCCGGCATCGTCGGGCACGGACTGTTCATCGATATGGCCGACGATGTGATCGTGGGCCGGGGCGGCAGCGCCCGTTTCATGGAGTGAGGCGAAGCCGGATGGCGCGTTACGACTACGACCTGTTTGTGATCGGTGCGGGCTCGGGCGGTGTCCGGGCGGCGCGCATCGCGGCCGGGCACGGGGCCCGGGTAGGCATCTGCGAGGAAAGCCGCGTCGGCGGCACCTGCGTCATCCGGGGCTGCATCCCGAAGAAGCTGCTTGTCTATGCCTCGCATTTCGCCCGCGATTTCGAAGACGCCTGCGCCTATGGCTGGGGTCCGGCGGCAAACGGGTTCGACTGGTCGCGCCTGATCGCCAACAAGGACCGGGAAATCGACCGCCTGAACGGCATCTACCTTTCCCTGTTGTCGGGAGCGGGCGTCGATCTGATCGAGGAGCGCGGCGTGCTGGAGGACGCGCATACGGTGCGCCTCGGCGGACGCCGCATCACCGCCGACAGGCTGCTCATCGCGGTCGGCGGCTGGCCCTGGTTGCCGGACATTCCCGGAATCGAGCACGCCATCACCTCGAACGAGGCGCTTGAGCTGAAGTGCCGGCCCGACCGCATCCTGATCGTCGGGGGAGGCTATATCGCGGTCGAGTTCGCCGGCATCTTCCACGGGCTCGGCGTTGAGACAGTGGAAATGATCCGGGCCGAGCACCTGCTGAACGGCTTCGATGACGACATCCGCAAGGAGCTCGGCGGGCAGATGCAGGCCGACGGCGTGGATATCGTCAACCGCACCAATCCGACGGCCATAGAGAAGACGAACGACGGCTACCGCGTGACGGGCGACAGCGGCAGGGTCGTCGAAACCGACCTGGTCATGTTCGCAACGGGCCGTCATCCCAACATTGCGGGCCTCGGGCTGGAAGCCGCGGGCGTGGCCCTGGACCGCAAGGGCGCGGTGGCGGTCGATGCGGAGTCGCGCACTTCCGTCGAAAACATCTACGCCATCGGCGACGTGACCGACCGGCTGGCGCTGACGCCGGTTGCGATCCGCGAGGGGCATGCCTTCGCGGACACCGTCTTCGGCAGCAAGCCGTGGCAGGCGGACCACGCGAACGTGCCGACCGCCGTATTCAGCCAGCCGCCCATCGGCACCGCCGGCCTGACCGAGGCCGAAGCGCGCGCGCAATATGGCGAGGTCGACATCTACAGGAGCCGTTTCCGCCCGCTGAAGCACACGCTGACCGGCCGCGACGAGTTCACGCTGATGAAGCTGGTGGTCGATCCGGCGACGGACCGCGTGCTGGGTGCGCACATGATCGGCGCCGACGCTCCCGAGATCGCGCAGGGCCTCGGCATCGCCGTCAAGATGGGCGCGACCAAGGCCCAGTTCGATGCGACGGTCGGCATCCACCCGACCGCCGCGGAAGAGTTCGTGACCATGCGCGAGCCGGCGTAGCCGGCCTGCCGCCCGCCTACTGGCGGGAGACGTCCACCTCCTTGCAGGTGATGAACTCCAGCAGGGCCGGCTGGCCTGCCTCTGTCGCCGCAATGCCGCGCGCGATGGCGGCCTGGATGTCGCCCGGATCGGTGACCCGCTCGCCATAGGCGCCGAAAGCCCGCGCCATCGCCGCATAGTCGCCGGAGATGTCCGTCGAGCGGAACTTCTCCGTCGAGACCGGCATGACCTTGAGCTCGATGGCCATGGAGAAGTTGTTCAGCAGGATCGACAGGATCGGAATGCGCTCGCGCACGGCCGTTTCGAAATCCATGCCCGTAAAGCCGATGGCGGCGTCGCCCCAGACATTGATGCAGAGCTTTTCTGGGCAGGCGAGCTTGGCGCCCATGGCGAGGCCGAGGCCGTAGCCGAGCTGGGTCGTCTTGCCCCAGCCGATATAGGACAGCGGCTCCGTCGCCTTCCAGAAGGGCGAGAGCTGGTCGCGCGGGCTCCCGGCATCATGGGTGATGACGACATTCTTCTTGTCGACCGCGCGTTCGAGTTCGGCCAGCACGCGATAGGGATTGAGCGGCGCCTCACCGCTCTCCCGCTTGGCCGCCCATTCCGCCAGCCAGCTCTCCATGCCCGCTGCGATTTCGGCTTCGACGCCGCTGGAGTCGCGCGCGGGCTCGCCGGCGAGCGCAGCCAGCAGCGCGTCGAGGGTAAGGGCCGCGTCGCCCACAAGGCCAAGCGCCGCCGGGACATCCTTGTTCAGGTCCATGGGGTCGAGCGTTGCGTGGATGACCGTCTTGCCCTTCGGCATGGAGACGCCGAAATTGGTCTCGGTGAAGCTGCAGCCGATGCCGAAGATCAGGTCCGCGCGGTCGAGGAAGCTGCGCACCGGGCGCGGCATGGCGAGGCCGCCGGTGCCGAGGCTCAGCGGATGGTCCTCCGGGAAGGCGCTCTTGCCTTCGAGACTGGTGCAGACCGGGATCGCCAGCTGCTCCGCAAGCGCCCTCAGTTGCGGCCACGCCTTGGCGTAGTGGACGCCCTGGCCGGCATAGAGCACTGGCCTCCTGGCCGCCTTGAGCATGTCCGCGGCCTGCGCCACGCCCGCCGGATCCGGGCCGCTGCGGGTCGCGAACACCGGCTCATAGACAAGCTCGCCCGGCAGCTCTTCGTTCATCAGGTCGGCGGGGACCTCCACCACGACCGGACCGCCGCGCCCGTTCCGCAGGCGCGTGAAGGCGCGGCGCATGACATTGGCGATTTCCTCCACGGAGGTGATCGGCTCGGTCGATTTCGCGATCGGCTTCATCGCCTGCGTGGAGTTGAAGTTCGGATGGATATGCGCGATCCGGCGCGGGTAGCCCATCGGCATCACCAGCAGCGGCACCGACTCGCCGAACGCCTGGGCGATGCCGCCATAGGCATTCTCGGCGCCGGGGCCGTGCTGCATGGCGAAGACGCCGAGCGTGCCGCCCGAAGTCATGCGGGAAATTGCGTCCGCCATGTGCAGGCCGACACGCTCCTGCCGGACGATGATCGGACGGATATCGAGATGCGCGGCATATTCGAGAATATGGTTCACCGGGTAGCCGATGATCGTCCCTATGCCCTCGCGCTTCAGGATTTCCGAAATCGCTTCAACGGCCTTCATGGGGGTGTTTCTCCTGTCGGTTCATCCTAACCTTGCCGGAGCGGGGAACGGGAGGGAAGAGCCGGATGCAGCATGCGACCTTGAAGACAGTCGGCATACTCAGCCCCGGCGATATGGGGCATGGCGTCGGCCGGGCCTTGCGGGAAAGGGCGGTCTGCGATAATCGTTATGTGGTCATAATGACTGGTTGGAGTGTTCCGCATGAGAGCAGTGCCGGCTACGGAGGCGAAAGCACGGTTGGCCGAGTTGCTTCGGACAGTCGAGCGCGGTGAAACCGTGGCGATTACGCGCCACGGCCGGACGGTCGCGCATATGACTCCTGCCCCGGAGGTTGACCGGACAAGCCGGAAGCAGGCGGTTGCCGACTTTCGGCGTTGGCGCGGCGAATGGCAGTCCGGGGGCATGTCAATCGATGACCTTCTCGAAGCGCGGCATCTCGGCCATCGGACATGAGCGTTGTTCATACTCGACGCATCGGTTGCCGGCGCATGGCTGCTGGAAGAAACGACGAACCTGCTGTCGGAGCGCGCGCTCGCCCGTTTGGAAGATGACGAAGCTGCGGTGCCGCAAATTTGGCACCTGGAAATACGGAATTGCCTGCTTGTGGCCCAGCGCCGCGGACGCATTGCATCTTCCGGATCGGCGGGACGTCTGGCGGCGCTATACACCTTGCCCATTCGCACTGACGCGGATGCCGACTTCGATATCGCGTTCGCGCTGGCCGAGCGGCATGGGCTAACATTCTACGATGCAGTCTATCTGGAGTTGGCGAAACGGCACCTTGCGCCGCTCGCCACCTTCGACAAGGCACTTGACCGGGCCGCCGCTGCAGAGCGGTTGCCGCCTATGTTCAGTGGTGTTTAGCGCAGCGGCGCGGTCAGCGGGAACTCGGAGTCGATGCGGGACATGACGGTAAAGACAGTCGGCATACTCAGCCCCGGCGATATGGGGCATGGCGTCGGCCGGGCCTTGCGGGAATGCAACGGTCTGCGCATCGTCACGGACCTTTCGGGGCGGAGCGGCAGGACGCGCGGTCTCGCGGAGGCCGCCGGTTTCGAGGATGTGGGTTCGCTCGACGCCGTGGCGGCGGAGTCGGATCTCGTGCTGTCGATCATGCCGCCGGCCGCGGCGGAGGGCTTTGCGGCGGAGTTGGCGGGACGAATCGGTGCCGACGGGCCGGTCTTCGCCGACATGAATGCCGTCGCGCCGGAAACCGTGCGGCGCATCGCGGCCCGGTTTCCGGCCGAGCGCTTCGTGGACGGCGGCATTGTCGGCCCGTCTCCCAAGGGAGGGAAGCCGACGCGCTTCTACGTCTCCGGGGCGTCGGCGGCTGTCATGGAGGCGCTGGCTTCGGACCGCATTGCCGTGCGTCCGCTCGGGGCTGAAATCGGCAGGGCGTCGGCGCAGAAGATGCTCTATTCGGCGCTGAACAAGGGCTACTGGGCTCTCCAGGCTGCCGTGTTGACGGCGGCCGAGCGGGCGGGACTGTCGGAAGAGCTGCGGGCCGAACTCGCCTTCAGCCAGCCGGAGGTGCTTGCCCGCATGGAAGACCGCATCGGCCTGCTGCCTGCGGACGCCCACCGCTTTCACCCGGAGATGGTGGAGGTCGCCTCCTTCTTCGAGAGCCTCGGCATGACGACCGGCTTCCATCGGGGCGCCGAGGACCTGTTCCGGCTTCTGGCGCGGACGCCGCTTGCCGAAGAGACGAAGGAGACATGGGACCGGTCGAGGCCGCTCCGGGAGTCCGTGCGTATTTTCGCGGACGCCGTCGAGGAGTAATGCCGGCAGCGCCGGGTTGCGCCTCATGAAGAATGACGCCCTCCGCCAGGGCCGGGCGGCGGCCGGGAGACCTGTGGAAGTGTCAGGATATGTCATGGGATGTCATGTTTTGTCATGAGGCCGGTCTGTGGCCCGGCTGTTTGCGCCGGTCCGGGAGCCGTTCGCAAGGCATCGCGGCTTCCTTATACCAGCGGTTGAGGTTTGAGACTCATTGAGGGGATTCCCAAGGAGATCGACTTCTGACTCAATGCCGATCCAGCGATTGGAGTATCGGTATGAGGGCAGGGATCCCATTGAGGGAGGATTTCGATGCGGCGCAGT
>JAJDYL010000228.1 GCA_022825195.1 Alphaproteobacteria bacterium | reverse complement strand
CGCCGCTACCGACGCTTCGTCACCGGCCTCACGACCGGTAACGCACGGCTCGCGGTGGAAACGCGGTCGGCTACTCCTTCGTTCCGCAGGACTTTCACCCGCTACCCCCACACCAGTTAGCCTGGCGCTCGAAATGTCATGGAATGTCATGATGTGTCATGTTTTGTCATGCGGGCCTCCGGAGATGTCATGTTTTGTCATCCGGGGGCCGCCTCCGCCGGGCTGTGCGGCCAGGGCTTCGGCGGCGGTTGCGAACCTTGCGGCCGGTTTCGCCGCCAGTTGGGGGTCGGTTGCAGTCATTCGCGCCTCCTTAGGGGCAAAGGGCGGGACGGGTGTCCCTTGTTTTCCGCGCGTTTCGCGTGTGCGGGCGTGCGCGGGCGCGGGCGGGTGTCGGCGCCGGCGCGGCTCGCGCGGCTGATTGCGCGCGCGAGACGCAGGGCGCACCTCGCCCGTCCGTTCCCGCCGGGGGCTTTTTCGCGGCCCCCAGCCGGTCGCTTTCTGCAGAAACGCCGAAAGGCGGCCCCGGAAGCCGCCTCTCTTTAACTTTCATTCTATCACACTTCGCCTCAGGTCAAGCTTTTTTGGGAACAAAAAATGAAAATACCGGATATTTTTATGGAATGCCGGTGGAACCGGACAGCAGCGGCCCGGACACCGGGGCGGCGGAGAGGGGCATGCAACGCAAAGTCGCCGGAACCGGATGTGTGGAGCCGGTAGCCCGCCAGGCCCGGCCCGCCTTCAATCCAGGCGGACGATCCGCCCTTCCACAGCCGGGGAGACCGTGCCCGAGGCCTCGATATATTCCATCGCATGGGCGGCCATCAGGGAGGCGTCCCTTGTATCGAGGCGCCGTTCGGCGTCCTCGAACATGGCGTAGCCGTCCCCGCCGCCGGCGAGGAAGTCGTTGGTCGCCAGCGTATAGGTCCGGTCGTCCTCCAGAGGGGCGCCGCCGATGGCGACTTCGACGACGCGCCCGCCTTTGGGCCGGGTTGCATCGAACGAGAAGGTCAGGCCCGACACATGCGGAAACGCCCCGCTGGCGTTCTCCACATTGCCGACGCCGTGCTCCAGGGCTTGCCTGATCCGCGCGCCGGAGAGGGCGAGCTTCACGGTCTTGTTTCCGAACGGAAGCTCCGTCAGCACGAGCTTGCCCGTGATTTCGGAACCGGCGGGATAGACGGTGTCCCCGCGAATTCCGCCGCCATTGGTGAGTCCGGCGTCGGCGCCGACGGCGATGCGCATGGCGTCGGCCACCAGATTGCCGAAGGCGTTTTCGCCCGAGCGCACCGAGGCGCGGCGCGTGTCCAGTTCGGTTGCCGTCTTTCCGAGCGCAACGCCCAGACTTCTGTCGAACTGCCTGCGGCGCTTTTCGACCGCCGCAGCGAGCGCCCGCTGGCCCCGGACATCGTGGGTGGAGCGGAGCTCGTATCCCGGCGTCCAGACCAGCCGGGCGCCGCCCTTTCCGTCTTCGGCGCGGTCGAGCTCAAGCGTGAGCAGCCCGATATGGCCTCCCTGCGAACCGGCCTTCATCACCGCCTGCCGCCCGTCGTACCGGGCCACCACCAGATGGTCGTGCCCGCCGAGAACGATGTCGATCCCGCCGGCAACGCGCAGCAGCTCCAGGTCCTGCTCGAGGTCGTTGTGGGTTAGCGCGATCACAAGGTCGGCGCCGGCGGCCTTCAGTTCGGCCGCCAGCGCCGCGCCCGTTTCGACGAACGGGGCGAAGGAAACGTCCTTGCCGGGAGCCGAAATCTCCGCAGTCAGGGGCGTGACCAGGCCGAGGAAGCCGATCCGGTATCCGCCGAGCTCCAGCAGCGCCGTGGCCTTCGTGCCCGGAAAATCCGCGCCGTCCCTGTAGCGGACATTGCCGGCGAGCCACTGCGCTTCGGACTCCGCCAGACGCTCCATGAGGATTTCGGGGCCGAAATCGAACTCGTGGTTGCCCAGCACCGCGAAGTCGAAGCCGACGGCATTGGCGAACTCGATCATGTGTTCGCCCTTGTCGAGCCCGGAGAGCATCGACGGGGAAATCATGTCGCCGCCGAACGTGGCGATGACGAAACCGCCTTCGGCTTCGGCGCGGGCGCGCTCCCCGGCGACGACAGCCGCGATCTTCGCCGCGCCGCCCCGGCCGTCCACGCCTTCCATGCGGTCCCAGTCGTTCACATGGACCAGCGTGAGGGAAAGCGGTTCTGCGGCCGCCGGCGTCCAGAGCATGGAGATCAGGGCGAGCAGTGCGGCGGCAAGGGCGAGCGGGCGGCTGGTTCGGGGCATGAGCGGCGGTCCTGTGACGGTCCTGGCGATCTTGTAGAGGCGGTGGGCTGCGGCGAGCCCGGCGCAGATGACAAGGCGGGCGGGGCCGACTATGGAATCTCTTGAGCAAAGTTTTGCGCTATTGGCGACCGGAGCGCAAGGAGACGACGGCTTTGGCAGGGGGCGATGAACGCCGCGGCGCTCCGGTGCTCATGTGGTTCCGGCGCGATCTCCGGCTGTCCGACAATCCCGCGCTTGCACGGGCTTCGGAAACGGGGCGGCCCGTCATTCCCTTCTTCCTTCTCGACGATGAAGAATGCCGGAGGGGCGCGGCGTCGCGATGGTGGCTGCACGGAAGCCTGGGCGCGCTCGGCGCCGGACTCGCGCGAATCGGCAGCCGGCTGGTCCTTCGGAGTGGCCCCGCCTGCAGGGCAGTCGCCGCGCTCGTGCGGGAGACGGGCGCGGCGGACATCGTCTGGAACCGGCTTTACGAACCGGCCCTCGCCGAGCGGGACAAGACCGTCGAGGCGCAGTGCCGGCAAATGGGCGCGGCGCCCCGGTGCTTCAACGCGGCGCTGCTGTTCGAGCCCCGGACCGTTCGCACGCAGACGGGCGGGCATTACCGGGTTTTCACGCCCTTCTGGCGCCAATGCCTGAAACAGGGCTTCGAGCCGGCCGAGGGCGCCGTGCAGCGCCTTCCGCCGCCGGCCGATTGGCCCGCAAGCGAAGAGCTGGCGGATTGGCGGCTCCGCCCGACCGCGCCGGACTGGGCCTCCGGCCTGCGCGAGGCCTGGCAGCCGGGCGAGGCGAGCGCCCGTTTGCGGCTCGAACGGCTTGTGAGGCAGCGTGTCTCCGGCTATGCCGAAGGACGCGAGTTCCCGGCAGGGCAGGGCACGGGGATGCTCTCGCCGCATCTTCATTTCGGCGAGGTCGGGCCCCGGCAGGTGGCCGAGGCGGTCGGCCCGGCCGAACCCGGCAGCGGCGCCCGTGCCTTCATGCGCCAGATCGGCTGGCGCGAGTTCAGCTACCACCTGCTGTACCACAATCCCGACATGGACTCGGTCAATCTCCAGCGCGGTTTCGACCGCATGCCCTGGCGCGACGACCCCGAGGGCCTGCGGGCCTGGCGGCGCGGCCGGACGGGCTACCCGCTGGTCGATGCCGGCATGAGGGAGCTTTGGACGACGGGCTGGATGCACAACCGGGTGCGGATGGTTGTTGCGTCCTTCCTGACCAAGCACCTGCTGATCGACTGGCGTCTCGGCGCCGACTGGTTCCTCGACACGCTCGTGGATGCGGACCTCGCCAACAACAGCGCCGGCTGGCAATGGGTCGCGGGCAGCGGCGCCGATGCCGCGCCTTATTTCCGCATCTTCAATCCGGTCGCCCAGTCGCGGCGCTTCGACGCCGAAGGCGGCTATCTCCGCAAATGGCTTCCGGAACTGCGGCAACTTCCCGACAAATGGATACACGTTCCCTGGGAGGCTCCGGAGACCGTCCTGGCGGAAGCGGGGGTAACGCTCGGCGAGACCTGGCCCCGGCCCATCGTGGACCACAGGGAAGCGCGCGAGCGGGCTCTCGATATCTACAGGACTGTCATTCGCAAGGGTGCGTGAGCGCCGTTTCGGACTCGCGCCATAGCATGAGGATTGGTAGGCACGGTCGATGCGCGTGGAAGGGCAAATCCGGATGCTCCGCCTGTTCGTCGATGCCGAACTTCGTGAGGGAGCGTCTGTTTCGCTGGATAGCGATCAGGCGGCGTGGCTCGGCCGCGTGATGCGGCGGCGCGTGGGCGGGCGGTTCGCGATCTTCAACGGCCGGGACGGGGAGTGGGAAGCGGAGATCGCGGCGCTGGAACGCGGCTCCGGGCAGGCGACGGTGCGGCGGCGGCTGCGCCCGCAGCGCAGGTCTCCCGACATCTGGCTCGCCTTCGCGCCGGCCAAGCGCGGCAATGCGGACTTCGCCGTGCGCCAGGCGACGGAGCTGGGTGCGGCGCGCATCCTGCCCGTCATCGCCGCGCGCAGCGTCGTGGACCGGCTCAACCCGGAGCGCCTGCGCCGCATTGCGGTGGAAGCGGCGGAACAGTGCGGGCGGCTCGACGTACCGGAAATCGCGCCGCTAGCGCCCCTGCGCGACCTGCTGGCGGCCTGGCCCGCCGGGCGCCCGCTCGCGGCCTGCCATCCGGGCGGCGGGGCGATGCAGGCGGGCCCCGCGCCGGGCGGGCTTTTGCTCGGACCGGAAGGCGGCTTTGCAGCGGCGGAACTTGACGCTTTCGCCGAAACCGGTTTCGTTCGCCTCGTCGATCTCGGCCCGCGCATTCTGCGGGCGGAAACGGCGGTGGTGGCCGCGCTCTCCATGCGCCACGCGATCTGGGGAGACGGCGCTTGAAGCGAGGGAACGGCCGATGACGGCGGCGGCGGTAGAGGCGAAAGGCGCGATAGAGGATCGCCGCGAACTCGTGGAATGGTTCGAGCAGGGCTGCAAGCCGCCGGAGGACTGGCGCTGCGGCACCGAGCACGAGAAATTCGTCTTCCGGCGCTCGGATCTTTCCCGCCCCGGTTATGACGACCCGGACGGCATCGGCGAGCTGCTTCGCCGTCTTGAGGCGTTCGGCTGGAAGCCGAAGCGCGAAGCCGGCAACACCATCGCGCTCGCCATGGGCAGGGCGAGCATCACGCTGGAGCCGGGCGGACAGTTCGAGCTCTCCGGCGCGCCGCTGGAGACCGTCCATCAGACCTGCGGCGAGGTGCAGGACCATCTGGACCAGTGCCGGCAGGTGGGCGACGCGATGGGGCTGGGCTTCGTCGGCCTCGGCTTCGACCCGAAATGGCGCCGGGAGGACATTCCCTGGATGCCGAAGGGCCGCTACGCGGTGATGCGCCGCTACATGCCCACGGTCGGCTCGCTCGGCCTCGACATGATGCTCCGGACCTGCACCGTCCAGGTGAATCTCGACTATGCCGACGAGGCCGACATGGTGGACAAGTTCCGCCTGTCGCTCGCCTTGCAGCCGCTGACGACGGTGCTCTTCGCCGACTCGCCCTTCAAGGAGGGCAGGCTGACGGACTGGCTGAGCCTGCGCTCGCATGTCTGGACCGACACCGACCCCGACCGCTGCGGCATGCTGGGCTTCGTCTTCGAGGACGGCTTCGGGTTCGAGCGCTACGCGGAATACTGCCTCGATGTGCCGATGTATTTCGTCTATCGGGACGGGTGCTATATCGACGTTGCGGGCCGGTCCTTCCACGATTTCCTGGAAGGGAGGCTGCCCGAACTGCCGGGCGAGCGCCCGCATATCGGCGACTGGGAAGACCATGTGACGACCGCCTTCCCGGAAGTACGGATGAAGCGCTATCTGGAGCTGCGCGGCGCGGACGGCGGGCCGTGGGGGCGGCTCTGCGGCCTGCCGGCGCTCTGGATCGGCCTGCTCTACGACGGCGCGGCCCGGGCCGCCGCCTGGGACCTCTGCAAGCACTGGACCGATGAGGAGCGCGAGCGGCTGCGCGCAGACGCGCCGCGCCTCGGCTTTGGAGCCGAGGTCGGCGGCCGGTCGCTCCGCGACATCGCGAGGGACATGGTCGCCATCGCCCGGCAGGGTCTGAAGGCGCGCGTGCGGCTCGACGGCGCCGGCAATGACGAGACCGGCTTCCTTTCCGATCTCGAGGAGATCGCGGACAGCGGCCTCACCGCCGCCGAGCGCAAGCGGGCGCTGTTCGAGGGCCGCTGGGGCGGCAAGGTCGATCCCCTGTTCGAGGAGTTCGCATATTGACCGATGACCCGCGCGCCAAGGCTGCCGGCCTCGACCACCTGACGGGCGAGGACAGGGCCGCTCTCGACGCCGGCACGAAACTGGCCGACGAGCTTGCCGCCGCGCTGCCGCGCGACCACCACATGTATGAGGAGCCGGCGCTGACCTGGCGCCCGGAGCCCGGCCGGTGACGGCGCTCCACTGGCTGACGCTCGCGGATGCGGCGCGGGCGCTCCGCCGGCGGGAACTTTCGGCGCTCGAATACACCGAGGCGCTGCTCGCGCGGATCGGGGCGGTCAACCCGAAGCTGGATGCCTTCGTGGCGCTGCTGGCCGACCGCGCCCGCGAGCGCGCCGCCGCGCTGGACAATGGCCCGGCGCGGGGCGTCCTGCACGGCGTGCCCTTCGGCCTGAAGGACATCATCGACGTGGCAGGCGTTCCGACGACCGCGCATTCGGCGGTGCTGAAGGACAATGTCGCCGCGAAGGACGCCGGCGTCACGCGCCGTCTGGAAGCCGCAGCGGGCGTGCTGCTCGGCAAGCTCTCGACGCATGAGTTCGCCATAGGCGGGCCTAGCTTCGACCTGCCCTGGCCGCCGGCGCGCAATCCCTGGAACACGGACTGCCATCCGGGCGGATCCTCCTCGGGCTCCGGCGCGGGCGTGGCGGCAGGCCTCTTCCCGCTGGCGCTCGGCACGGACACGGGCGGCTCGGTGCGGAACCCGGCGTCCTGCTGCGGCATTGTCGGCATGAAGGCGACCTACGGGCGGGTGAGCCGGGCGGGCGTGGTGCCGCTCTCCTGGTCGATGGACCATATCGGGCCGATGACGCGCACGGTCGAGGACAATGCGCTGGCGCTGGAGGTGCTGGCCGGCCACGACCCGGAGGACCCGGGAAGCGCGAACGAGCCGGTGCCCTCCTACACCGCCGGGCTGGAGGGCGGCGTGAAAGGCATGAAGATCGGCCATGTGCGCCGCTGGCACGAGGACGACATGCCCGCCGCGCCGGAGATGCGCGCCGCCATCGACGAGGGGCTCCGCGTGCTGGAAGGCGAGGGCGCGGAGATCGTCGAGGTCGATCCCGGCCCGCTGCAGGACTATTCGCGCGTGAACCGCATCATCCTCTGGGCGGAGGCGTGGTCGATCCATGAGCGCTGGCTGAAGGAGAAGCCTGAAGCCTATGGCCGCCTTGGCCGCGAACGGCTGATCGCGGGCGCCTACCTCTCGGCGGGGGACTATCTCCGCGCGCTCCGCGAGCGGGGGCGCTGCACGCGGCGCATGTCGGAGGCGCTGGCCGGCGTGGACGCGCTCGTTTGCGCGTCCAGCATGGAGCCCGCCTGCGCCATCGAGGACGAACCGGAGGTGCTGCGCACCTATTCGCGCCAGGCCCGCCAGCCCTTCAATGTCACCGGTCATCCGGCGCTCGCCGTGCCGGCCGGCTTTTCCTCCGCCGGCATGCCGCTCTCGTTCCAGATTGCGGCCAGGAATTTCGACGAGGCCACGATCTACCGCGTCGCCCGCGCCTATGAGCGCGCAACCGGTTGGCCGGACCGCCATCCGGACCTCTGACCGGAAGGCGGGAGGGCGGCGCCGCACAAGGAGGACGGACCCATGGAGGCGCTGCTGGTGGTGGATGTGCAGAACGATTTCTGCACGGGCGGAGCCTTGGCCGTGCCGGGCGGCGAGGCGGTCGTGCCCGGCATCAACCGGCTCTGGGAGGGCTATGCCTGCAAGGTGTTGACCCAGGACTGGCACCCGCCGGGCCATGCCTCCTTCGCGAGCAGCCATGAGGGCAAGCAGCCTTTCGACACCGGCCTGCTTGACTATGGCGAGCAGGTGCTCTGGCCGGACCATTGCGTACAGGGCACGCCCGGTGCGGCATTCCACCCGGAACTGCGCACCGACGGCGCCGACCTCGTGCTGCGCAAGGGCTTCCGGCCCGGCATCGACAGCTACTCCGCCTTCTTCGAGAACGACCGCGAGACCCCGACGGGCCTGGCCGGCTATCTCCGCGAGCGCGGCGTCGAACGGGTCGTGTTGACCGGGCTCGCGACCGATTTCTGCGTCGGTTTCTCGGCGCTCGACGCGCTGGCGGCCGGCTTCGACACGGTCGTGCTCGAAGACCTCTGCCGCGGCATCGACATGGAGGGATCGCTCTCACGGATGCTGGACGATATCCGCGCCGCCGGCGGGCGCATTGAGAGCGGCCTTGCCTGACGCATTGCCAAAGCCCGACTGCATCCCAATCTGAAGGGGAGCGGAGGCGGGCGAAGCGGGAGGACATATGCGCGCGTTGATCGACCGGGGCGCGGGCTGGATAACGGCGGCGCGTTACCGGCTGCAGATGTCCGGCGGCAGCGGACGGTGGCGCTGGCTCCGCTGGGCCGGACTCGGCGCCGTGCTGTTCCTGCTGCTCTGGTACCCGCTCGGCATGGCGGTCTATACGCATATCGACGACGATGCGAGCTTCGAGCCGAGGCCCACCGCCTACGATGCCGGCGGCTCCAAGGCGGTGGCGACGGCGGCGGCCCTGGTGGAGCGCGAGATTGAGCGCTGGGCGCCGAACAAGCCCTTCTGGCACCCGGCGGCGGCGCTCGACAACATGCCGAACTACCAGCTTGGCCTCATGTACGCCGTCTCCCGCTTCGCCATCGAGATGGGCGACCAGCTGGGGCGGACGCGCGGGTCGAGCGCCATCGACAAGGACCTCGACCGGGCCGCGGGCCTGCTGAAATACGATGGCCGCATCTGGTACTGGGGCTCGGGCGGCCTGCTGCCCGTGGCGCCGGCGCAGCGCCAGTATCTGAGCGCCGCCAAGGCGCTCGCCCGCTACAATGAGCGCCTCGCGAAGGGGGAGGCGACCTACGACCGCCGCGCGGACAATCTGATCGCCCTGCTGGACCGGGTGGGCGCGGACCTGGGCTCCTCCAGCGCCGCGCTCGACAAGCGCGCGCTGGAGACCAATGCCGGCTGGTTCGACACCATCGCCGACGACCTGCTGTTCAACGTCAAGGGCCGGCTCTACGCCTATTACCTGCTGCTGCGCGACATCGGCACGGATTTCGACAAGGCCATCGCCGAGAAGCAGGCGAGCAAGGTCTGGCAGCAGATGCTGGCCAGCCTGCGCCAGGGCGCGGAGCTTTACCCGCCCATCGTCTCCAACGGCTACGAGGACGGCCTGCTGATGCCCTCGCACCTCACCGCGCTCGGCTTCTACCTCCTCCGCGCGAGAACGCAATTGAAGGAAGTGGCGGACGCGCTGTCGAAATAGGGTGGAGCGGCGCCGGGCCCCCTACCGCGGTGCCAGCCTTATCGCGCCGTCGAGGCGGATGGTTTCGCCGTTCATGTAGTCGTTGCGGACGATCTCCATGACGAGGGAGGCGAATTCGCGGTCGCGGCCGGTGCGCTTCGGGAAGGGCACCTGCTTGCCGAGCAGGTCGAGCGTCGAGTCCGGCAGGCCGGCGAGCAGGGGCGTGTCCATGATGCCGGGCGCGATGGTGCATACGCGCACGCCCCAGCCGGCGAGGTCGCGCGCCGCCGGCAGCGTCATGCCGACGATGCCGGCCTTGGCCGACGCATAGGCGATCTGGCCGATCTGGCCCTCATAGCCCGCGACCGAGGCCGTGTTGACGACCACGCCGCGCAGGCCCTCTTCGTCCGCCGGCTCCAGCTTCGCCATGTCCTCGGCCGCCTGCGAGAGCATGTTGAAGGAACCGAACAGGCAGATGTCGACGATGCGCTTGTAGTTCTCGAACGGAATCCGCCGGCCGTTGCGGTCCACGATGCGCTGGGAGCCGCCGACTCCGGCGCAGTTGATGCAGATGCGCGCAATGCCGTGCGCCTCGCGGGCGGTCGAGATCGCCGCCGCCACCGCTTCCTCGCTCGTCACGTCGCAGGGCACCGCCAGCGCGCCGATTTCGCCTGCCGTCTCCTCCGCGAGTTCCGCATTGCGGTCCAGCAGCGCCACCCGCGCGCCCGCCGCTGTCAGCGCCGCCGCCGTTGCGCGCCCGAGCCCCGACGCCCCGCCGGTCACCAGCGCCGCTTCGCCCTTCGCTTGCATGCGCTTCCCCCTCCACGTTCGGAAACCGGGCGGACTCTGCCACAACCGGCCGTCGCTTTCGACGCGCTTGATTTCCGCGCGCCCTCGTCCATTATGCGCCCCTGCCGCGCGGCCCCTTCGTCTAGCGGTCCAGGACGCCGGCCTCTCACGCCGGAAACACGGGTTCGAGTCCCGTAGGGGTCACCACCGCTTCCGAACCGTGCTTATATTCCGATGGCTCGCCCCCGCGTCCGTCCGGCGTCGGGGCTGCCGGATTCGCACATCTGCCTGCGGCGGTTTCGCCTCGCACGGCCCCCCCTTTTTCGCCCCGGCCGGAGCGCCGGCCGGGAGACCGGCGGTCGCGGTAGGGACGCCGGTTTCCCGGCGCCCCCCGCACAGATCCGGACGTGCGCGCTAACGCATCCGGCTCCTACCTCGGGTAGTGACGGCGAAGCGCACGCTTGGCCACGGGTGCCGGGTCCGG
>JAJDYL010000131.1 GCA_022825195.1 Alphaproteobacteria bacterium | reverse complement strand
CGCTATTGTGATGGCGCATGGCATTGAGCCTCCTTCGTGTCCAAAACGTTCGCAAGCGCTTGGACGCCAGTAGAATCAATGCCATGCAACCCGTCCACAAAAATAAACCGGACAGCAGTGGAACAAGTCCGGGCATGACGGGAAGAGGCATGACGGAGGGGGCATGCAACGCGAAGCCAACGCCGGATCCGCGTTCGCCGACCTCCCGGAGGCCGCAGCGCGCATAACGCCGGGACCATAGCATATCCAACCGTCTTCCCCGGACGCCGCGGCTCTGCCGGCGGCGGGCGGATCGCGCTCCCGTCCGGCGTCCGCCCATGCTATGAAACGGGCCTTATGGCTTCCCCTCAGGCTCTTTCCACCCGTGCGCTGGTCGGCCGCCTGTGGCGAGGCCATGTCCGCGCCAACCTGCCGGCCCTCCGCCTGGCCATGCTTGCCATGGCGCTCGGCGCCGCCGCCACCGCCGGTTATGTCCGGGTGGTGCAGGACCTTGTGGACGACGTGCTGGTGGCCGGCAACGAAGCGCTGATCGTCGTCATCTCGCTGACGATCGTTGCGCTCGGCCTGACGCAGGGCTTCTCGGCATATTTCTATTCCGTGATTCTGGCCAGGGTCGGCCAAGGCGTGATCGCGTCCTTCCAGTCCGCCATGTTCGGCCATCTGGTCCATGCCGATCTGGCCTTTTTCGACGCAAGCCGCACCGGCGTCCTGATCTCGCGGTTCACCAACGATGTGAACCTCATGCGCCAGTGCCTCTCGACGACGCTGGTCACGATGGTGAAGGAGGGCCTCACGATCGTCTTCGTGCTGGGCCTGCTGTTCTACGAGCACTGGCTGCTGACCCTGATCGTGCTGTTCGTGTTTCCGACCGCGCTGCTCCTGGTGCTGCGCATCGGCCGCCGCATCCACCGGATCACCCTGTCCGCGCAGACGAGCTGGGGCGAGTTCACGGCCACGCTCGAACAGACCCTCACCGGCATCCGCCACATCAAGGCCTACGGCCTGGAGGACCGCGAGCGGCAGGAGGCCGACGCCGCCGTCGAGCGCATCCGCCGTCTTGCGGTCAAGGCGGCGCGGGTCCAGGCGCTCTCGCGCCCGATCATGGAGTTTCTGGCCGCCGCCGCCATTTCGGCCGTGATCTATTACGGCGGAACCCAGGTGGCCGCCGGCGGGATCACGCCGGGCACCATCGTCGCTTTCCTGGTGGCGTTCCTTGTCGCCTACCGCCCGGTGAAGAGCCTGGTGAGCATCAACGCCGCCATCCAGCGGGGGCTGGTCGGGGCGCAGCGCTGTTTCGAACTGCTGGACCGGAAGCCGGAGATCGTGGATGCGCCGAATGCGGCGCCGCTCCGGATCGGCCGGGGCGAGATCGCGTTCGAGGACGTCTCGTTCTCCTATACGGGGGGCCCGGCGGCGCTTTCCGGCCTTTCGCTCACCTTCCCGGCCGGGCGCACCTCGGCGCTGGTGGGCGCGTCCGGCGCGGGCAAGACCACCATCCTCAACCTCATCCCGCGCTTCTACGATGCCACCGCCGGCCGGGTCGCCATCGACGGTCAGGACCTGCGGGGCGTCACCCTCGCCTCCCTGCGCGCCAATATCGCGCTGGTGAGCCAGGAGGTGTCGCTGTTCGACGACACGGTTTACGCCAACATCGCCTGCGGCCGGCCGGGCGCGCGCGAGGAGGAGGTCGAGGCCGCCGCGCGCAATGCGGGCGCGCACGACTTCATCGAGACCCTGCCGGAGGGCTACCGCTCGCGGGTCGGCGAGTTCGGCGTCCGGCTTTCGGGCGGACAGCGCCAGCGGATCGCCATCGCGCGCGCCATGCTCAAGGACGCGCCCATCCTGCTGCTCGACGAAGCGACCTCCGCCCTCGATACCGAGACCGAGCGGCTGGTCCAGGCCGCGCTCGAACGCCTGAAGCAGGGCCGGACCACGGTCGTGATCGCGCACCGCCTCTCCACCGTCGCCAATGCCGATGTCATCCACGTCATCGACAAGGGGCGGCTGGTCGAGTCGGGCGCGCATGGCGCGCTGCTCGCGCAGAGCGGCATCTATGCCCGGCTGCACGCCCTCCAGTTCGCCGAGGCGGGCCGCCGCAGTGCCTAGGCGCCCCGTCAGGCGGCTCCTGCGCCATCCGGCGACGCAGCGCTTCGCCCGGCGGCTGCTGGTCGGCTATGTCCGCGCGGTGGCCCGGACGACGCGCTGGCGCGTCGAAGGGCGCGAGCACCTCGAAGCGGCGCTCCGGGAGGACGGCAGCGCCGTGGTCTGCTTCTGGCACGGCCGGTTGATGCTGTTCCCGGTGGACTGGCCGTGGCCCCGGCGCACGCATGTGCTGATTTCGGCGCACCGCGACGGCCAGCTCGGCGGCGCCATCGCCGATGGATTCGGCCTGCACACCGTGTCCGGCTCGACGGAGCGCGGCGGGGCGCTGGCGCTGCGCCGGCTGGTCCGCCTGGTGCGGGCGGGCGAGATCGTGGCCATCACCCCCGACGGGCCGCGCGGGCCGCGCGGCGTGCCGCATCCGGGGGCAACGGCTCTCGCGCGGCTGACGCGGGTGCGCATCCTGCCGGTGTCGTGGTCGGTCCGCCGGCGCGTCCTCCTCGGAAGCTGGGACCGGATGCTGCTGCCGCTTCCCGTCAACCGGGGCGTCTACCTGTTCGGCGAAGCGCTGCCGGTTTCGGACGACGACGCCCTGCCGCGCCTGAAGGAAGCGCTGGACGCGCTTACCGACCGCGCCGACCGGCTTTGCGGGCACGATCCCCTGCCGTCCTCAGCGGGCCCGTGATGCATCTTGCCTACCGGATGGCGACCGGCCTCCTGGCGCCTGCCCTGCCCTTCTATGTCGCCCACCGCAGGCGGCGGGGGCGCGAGGACCCCGGGCGCCTCGGCGAACGGCGGGGCATCGCCGGCGCGGCGCGCCCCGACGGGCCCCTGTTGTGGTTCCACGGGGCGAGCATCGGCGAGACGGCCTCCGTCCTGCCCCTGATCGACCGGCTCAGCGCCATGCGCCCGGACGCCGCCGTGCTCGCCACCTCGGTCACCCGCACGGCCGCCACCCTGCTGGCGCGGCGCCTGCCGGCGGGCGCGATCCACCAGTACTATCCCATGGACAGGACGGCCTGGGTGCGCCGGTTCCTGAACCACTGGCGGCCCGACCTCGCGCTCTGGATCGAGTCGGAGCTGTGGCCCAACATGCTGTGCGAACTCCGGGCGCAGAGCGTGCCGGCGGCGCTGCTGAACGCGCGCATGTCGGCGGCCTCCTTCCGGCGCTGGCGCCGGTTCCCGCGCTTCGCCCGCCGGCTGCTCGAATCCTTCGAGGTCACGCTCGCCCAGGACGCGGAGCATGCCGCGCGGTTTCGCATGCTGGGGGCCGATCCCGTCCGCATACCCGGCAATCTCAAATTCTCGGCCCCGCCCCTGGGCGCGGACGAGGCGGCGCTCGAAGCCGTGCTGGACGCCGTGGCCGACCGCCCGGTCTGGCTCGCCGCATCCACCCATCCCGGCGAAGTGGCCGCGGTCGCCCACGCGCATGAAGCGCTGCGGCACAGCCATGCGGGCGTGCTGACGATCCTCGCGCCGCGGCATCCCGAACGCGGCGGCGAGATCGAAACGCAGCTCTCCGCGAGGAACGGCCTTGCCGTCGCCAGACGGTCGCGCGGCGAGCTGCCCGGAGCCGCCACGGAGGTCTATCTGGCGGACACGCTGGATGAGCTCGGGCTGTTCTACCGCGTGGCCGAGGCGGTGTTCGTCGGCGGCTCCCTGGTGCCGCACGGCGGGCAGAACCCGCTGGAGCCCGCGCGTCTCGGCGCGGCCCTGGTGCACGGTCCGGCCATGTTCAACTTCAACGAGATCGTGGCCGAACTGGCCGCGGCGGGCGGCGCGCGCCGGGTCGCGGACCGGGACGAGCTCGTGGCCGCCATCGACCTGCTGCTCTCCGACAGCGAAGCGCGCCGGACCCAGGCGGCCCGCGCCCTGGCGGTGGCCAATGCGCGCGGCGGCGTGCTCGACGAGGTGCTCGGCGCGCTCTCGCCGCTGCTCGCCCGTATCTGACGATGCGCCCGCCCGCCTTCTGGAACGATGCGGGCGCGCCGGAGGCACGGCTCCTCGCCCCCGCCGGCTGGCTCTATGCCCGCCTTGCACGGGCCGGGCGCGGCAAGGCGTGGCGCGCGCCCGTGCCCGTCCTGTGCGTCGGCAACGCCGTGCTTGGCGGCGCCGGCAAGACGCCCGTCGCGCTTGCCGTCGCGGAACGCCTGGCCCTCTCCGGGCACCGCCCGCATTTCCTCTCGCGCGGCCATGGTGGCAGGCTGCGCGGCCCGGTGCGGGTCGATCCCGCCGCGCACGGCGCCGCCGATGTCGGCGACGAACCGCTGCTGCTCGCCCGCGCCGCGCCTGCCTGGATCGCCCGCAACCGGGCCGCCGGCGCGGCGGCCGCGGCTGCGGCCGGGGCCAGCATCGTCGTGATGGATGACGGGTTCCAGAACGGGAGCCTCGCCAAGGACGCTGCAATCCTGGTGGCCGACGGCGCGGTCGGATACGGCAACGGCCGCGTCTTCCCGGCCGGCCCGCTGCGCGAGCCGGCGGCCGCTGCACACGCGCGGGCCGACGCGCTCGTCATCGTCGGCAGGCCGCAATGCGCGCTTCCGAACGGCCTGCCCCGCCTGGAGGCGCGCCTGACGCCCGCGCCCGGCTGCGAGCGGCTCGCGGGCGAGGCCGTGTTCGGCTTCGCCGGCATCGGCCGGCCGGCCAAATTCGCCGAGACGCTGCAGGAGCTGGGCGCGCGGCTGGTCGATTTCCGTGCCTTTCCCGACCACCACGCCTACCGGCCGGAGGAGGCGATGGCGCTGCTTGAGCAGGCGGCGGCGCTCGGCGCAAGATGCGTCACGACCGAGAAGGACGCCGTGCGCCTGCCGGCGGACATTCGCGCGGCGGTCGATACCCTGCCCGTCGCCGTGGAATGGCGGGACCCGGAACGCCTGGACCGCCTGCTCCAGGAGAAGGGACTGATATCGTGACCGAACCGCAAACGGTGTTCGACTTCTGGTTCGGCCCGGCCGACGCGCCCGATTTCGGCTGGCCGCGCGAAGCCTGGTTCCAGGGCGGGCCGGCCTTCGACGAGCTCTGCCGGCAGTTCGAGCCGGCCGTGGAGGAGGCGCTTGCGGGCGGCTTCGACGGTTGGCGCTGGACGCCGCGGCGCTGCCTCGCGCTCGTCCTGCTGCTCGACCAGTTTCCCCGCAACATCTACCGGGGCACGGCGCGGGCCTTCGCCGGCGACCCGCGCGCCCGCGAGCTCGCGCATTTCGCCGTGGCGCGCGGCTTCGACCGCGCGGTGCCGTGCGGCCTCAGGACATTCTTCTACCTGCCGCTGGAACACAGCGAGTCGCTTGCCGACCAGGAGCTCGTCGTGCGGCTCTTCGACGCCTACGGTTGGGCCGGCAGCGGCGAATACGGCCGCAAGCACCGCGACATCATCCGCCGCTTCGGGCGCTTCCCGCACCGCAACGCCGTGCTGGGGCGTCCCTCCACGCCGGAAGAGGAGGAATTCGCCGCCGACCCGGAAAACCGCTTCGGGCAGTAGGCAGCCCTACCGCCAGCCGCCGCCGCCGTTCACATAGACGGTGTCGGCGGTCATGAACTCGCAGGCGTCGGAGCACATGAACAGCACCAGTTCGCCGATCTCCTCCGGCTGGCCGAAGCGGCCCATCGGCACGTCGGAGAGGAAGGTCGCCATGGTGTCGGGCGTGGTGGCCGCGGCGGCCTGGAACGGCGTCTCGACCGGGCCCGGCGAGATCGACAGGCAGCGTATGCCGCGGCTCGCGAACTCCCGCGCCACGCCGAGCGTCATGGTCAGCACCGCGCCCTTGGCGGAGGCGTAGTGGACCGAGGTGCCGGGCCCGCCCCGCTTGTGGGACATGGAGGCGACATTGACGATCACGCCCTTGCCGTTCTCCAGCATGTGCGGCAGCACCGCCTGCATGCCGTAGAGCACGCCGTCCACATTGATCGCCCATGTGCGGCGCCAGAGGTCGTCGTCGATGTCGAGGAAGGCGGACCGGCGCACCGCGGCGCCCGCGCAGTTGAACATGAAGTCGATGCGCCCGAACTCGCGGATGGCCGCCGCGACCGCCGCGTTCACGTCCTCGCGCCGGGTCACGTCGGTCGCGACGGCCAGCGCCCGGCCGCCGGCCTGGCGGACGATCTCGACCGTGTTGTCGTTGCCCTCGCCGTCGATGTCGCAGGCGACGACATTGGCGCCCTCGCGGGTGAAGATCTGCGCGGTCGCCCGGCCGATGCCGCTCGCAGCCCCGGTGATGACGATGGTCCTGCCCTGGAAATAACCCGGCGTTCCGGCCATGGAAGATTGCCTCGCTGTTTCGCCCTCTTTCTGGATAGCGCGGCGGGAATTTCCCTTCAAGCGACGCCTTATGCGGCATCCTGCGATTGAGGGCGGCTACCGGTCGTGGGGCGGGTTCCTCGCGGCCTGTACTTCCTTGACCCGCTCCGGCCATGTGGAGCGGATATAGGCGAGGATGTCCCAGATCCCGTCATCGCTCAGGACGTCCGCAAACCCCTGCATGCCGCTCTTCGGCCCGCTGATGCCGCGCGCCGCGAACAGCGCTTCGCCGCCGAGTTTCGTGTAGTCGAACAGCAGTTGGTTGTCGTGGTGCCAGGTGTGGCCCGCCGCATCGTGGGGCGGCGCGGGAAAGACGCCGTCCGGACCGGGCCGCCGCCAATCGGGCTGGCCCTCCAGCTTCGCCCCGTGGCAGGAGGCGCAGTGTTCCGCATAGAGCTTCTGCCCGTTCCCCAGGTCGCGGCCTTCCAGTTCGTGGCCGGCGAAGCCGGCCGCCGGAACCAGAAACGCGAGGAGCGCGAGAGCGTGTTTCACGGGCCCGCAGCCTTCAGTGGCAGGCTTTGCCGAGCGCCTTGAGCCGCCAGTAATTGTAGGGCAGCGGGGTGACGAAGCCGGCGGCCAGCATGAGCGGCACGACCCACCATGTCAGCACGGCGCCGCCGGTCAGCGCCCAGTCCACCGCGTTCATCATCGCCTCCATGGAGACCATGGAGATGAAGGACATGCCGATGGCCGTCCGGAACGCCGTCCGCAGGGCCATCTGGCGCGAGAGGATGGCCGTTTCCAGCGCGATGGAGGTCAGCAGCCCGTTCACGATGGCGAGGACCATGATCGCCATGGTCGGCCAGGGGATGCCGGTGAACTGGAAGAAGGCGATGGTGCCGAAATCGCCGATGGCGCAGCCGAGCAGGCACCAGGCCGTGTTCTTCGAGGCCCGCCGCCAAGTGTGGCGGCAGTGCCAGTCGATGGCGAC
>JAJDYL010000117.1 GCA_022825195.1 Alphaproteobacteria bacterium | reverse complement strand
TGGTCAACGAATCGGCCCGCGGCGGCGAGGTGCGCGTGCTGGCCCATGACGCCGCGGGCCGCCGCCACGGGCCGCTGACGCTTCGGCTCGGCCCGGGCGGGGCGGCGCAGTTCGACTCCTGGGACCTGGAGTTCGGCGGGGCCGCCGGCGGCGGCCTGACCGGGAGCACGGGCCCCGGCGTCGGGGCCTGGCGCCTTGAGGTCACGAGCGGGCTGGACATCCGGGTGCGCGCCTACGTCGCCACGCCCGACGGGTCGCTCAGGACCGCGCGGGAGTTCGCCGCCGGCCCCGGGCCCCTCCGCGAGTGGGAGGCGTTCGAGGAGGACCGCTGACAGGCGGCGCCGCCACGCCACGGCATCGGGCTGTTCCGGCCCTTGCGGGCAGGCGCCGCCCGGCTAGCGGCCCCGCGAGCGTTCGGCGCGGGCCATGCCTTGGGCCACGCCCTGTTCCACACCCCGGGCCATGCCCTGCTCCAGCCAGTGGTCCACCATCGACTTCAACATGAACGACTTCATTTCCTCAAACTCCCCGAGTTCCGCAATCTCACACTAGGCCCTGCAGATAGGCCCGCACGGCGGCGATGCACTTCGCGGGAGCCTCAAGCTGCAGCAGGTGCGTGGTGCCGGGAATGAACTCGTACTCAACGTGCGCGAGTTCGGCGTCATCCAACGTCGGCACATAGGCGTATGGCAGCGCCGGGTCCGAGCCGATCACCTTGACGGGACACTCGATTCGGCGAAGGCTCAGGCTCCGCGTCCACTGGCGAATGCCTTCGAAGACGAGCGCCTCGTACTCCGGCGGACAGCGCAGCTCGAGGCCCCGCCCGTCAACCCGTTCGCGGAGCGTGGTCCTCGCCATCAAGTTGTGTACGCCCGGCACGACGCGGCTGAACTTCGATGTGCCGGCAACACGTGCCTCGAAGTCCGCCAACGTCGCGAAGCGGCTTCTCCGGCGCCGTGTTTTGGCGGCCGAGAATTCGGCCAAGCCGAAAAAAATGTCATCATCCACGCCGTGCATGTGCAACGGCGGATCGAACAGAACCAGAGCTCTATAGAGTCCCGAGTTCGGCGGTTTCTTGGCGAGCGAGGCCAGCGCTACCACAGCCGCCAATGAATGATGGATGCCGATCTTGGGTTTCGGCCCGCAATGGCTGTCGATGGCGGCCAGAACCAGATCATGATCGCGCGCGAACACTGGAATCCGGTGGTTGGCCAAGGCGCCAAGGGCGTTCCAGCCGTGGTTTCTGATGTCGTGAACGAAGACGTCGAAGTCGTCGAGTAGAGCCGACCAAAACGGAGCGTAGAGGTCTATGGCCAAGCCAGTGCCATGGCTTAAGACCACGCGGGGGCCAGACGGGTTGCCGTGCCGCCGCACGGCGATCACGCCACCATCGTCCAGTTGCACGTTAAACGTCAGCCGCGGTTCGGGAACCTCCCAAGTATCGGTCTGCGCGCCTCGTTGGCTGCCGCCATCCGCCATGACGTCTCCGTTGCTGAGGCGAACCCACCACGTCAATGCAGCCCGGTGGAAGCCTCAGTCCGGGATACCGCCAAGGCGCGCGTCAACCTCGCCCGCCGGGGTCCGCACCAAGGGCAGCACCCGCAGGTCGAGGCCGCTCTCCACCTCGATGCGCCAGTCGCCCGGCGCCGGCCCGGCGCCGCCGGACAGGCCCTTGGCCGGGTTGCCCAGCTCCAGGTCCCAGGCGTCGAGGTTCGCGGCCTCGCCCGGGCCCAGCCGCAGCCGCACCGGGCCGAGCGCCCGGCCCTGGGCGTCGTGGGGCCGGATCGTGACCGTGCCGCCCGCGGCGGAGCGGTTGACGATGCGCAGCATTCCCGGCCGGCCCGCCGGACCGTACGCCGACGGGAAGCCCGCCACGGCATGAACGCCGGATTCCAGGCGCGCCGCGGCGGCCGGGTCGGACAGGTTCTCCAGATGCCCGCCGGGCTCCTCCGCCAAGGCCATCACCGCCAGGTCGCCGGTTGACGCGACCCGCAGCCGCCACATCCCGCGCCCGTCCCCGAGCGCGCCCTCAAGCCCCGCACCGCCGCGCTCAAGCTCCGACGCCGCGTACGTGGCCGCCGCCCGCGCCGGAAGCTTAAGCGACACCGCGCCGCCGGGCGCGCCGCCGTCGTCGATCGCCGTGACCCGCGCGGCAAGCGTTTCCGAGCCCCGGTTCACCAGCCGCAGCAGCCCGGTGCGCCGTGCGCCGTCCGCCGGGTGCAGCACGGCCACCTGGTGCGCTCCGTCCCGCACCGGCGCCACCGCGCCCATGGCCGCAAGCCGCCCGTCCGCCGAGCGGATGCGGGGCCGCACCTCAACGGCCCCCTCGCCCGACACGTCCAGCCGCCAGTCGCCGGTGCCCGGACCCGTGCCCCCGGACAGGCCCTTGGACGGGCTGCCCCGCTCCAGGTCGGCGGAAGTCAGGTCCACGGATGCGCCGGGGCCGAGAAGCAGCGTGAGCGGCTCCGGGCGCCAGCCGGCGTCGTCGGTGGCCGCGATGCGCACCGCGGCGGGCCGGGCGCCGGGGTTGGCGATGCGCACCACGCCCTCCCGCGCCGGGTTCGACGCGGCCGGCACCAGCGGCGCGAACGACCGGCTGATCCGGCCGGCGTCGCGCAGGCACTCCAGCGCCTCCCGCACCGGCGTCCACCCGCCCCACGCCTTCTCGCCGTCCTCCGCCTCCTTGACCGTGAAGGCCGCGGTCGGCTCGGCAGTCGGCCCCGTCCAGTCCGGCAGCGCCCTGTCCGCGTGCTCGCTCCGGTAGGCGATCAGCACCCGGTACCAGTTGGCGCCGTAGTTCGGGGCCTTCCCCGCATTGGACTTGTAGTAGCCCTCGACCGTCCTCCACTGGGTGCCGCTCACGCAGGAGGAGGCCGGCGGCGGGTCGTCGTCGTCGCGCACCGCCACCGTGGCCGTCGCGTTCGAGGACGACACCGTGTAGCCCGTGCCGGCATTGAGGCTGACGCTGACCGAGCCGTCGGCCTCGTCGGTGCCGTCGTTCACCGTGGCGACGTTGAGACTGGCGGTTGCCGAGCCGGCGGCGAGGGTGACGGTGCGGGCGCCCGCGCCGGGCGCGTCCAGGTAGTCGCCGCTCTGGGCGACGGCAACGCTCACCGTCACATCGGCGGCGGGCGCCGGATTTGCATGGATGGTGAACGACGCGCTGCCGCCCTCATCCACGCCGCTGCCGCCCGACAGGCTCAGTTCGGGGATGGGGTCCGGTTGCGGCTCCGCGGTTTCCCTCGACTCCAGTTCGGTCAGGGCCTCCACGATCGGGTCCCAGCGGCTGGCGGTGTAGGTG
>JAJDYL010000023.1 GCA_022825195.1 Alphaproteobacteria bacterium | reverse complement strand
GCCGGAGAAATTGCGGCGGATCAGGTCGGTATCCGCGAGCGCGTCCAGAGAGAAGGCGAGGCCGTGGCAGTCAAGGCACACGGTCCGGATCATCTTCTCGTTCGGTCGCAGATTGTCGTTCTGGTTGTGATTGGTCGCGATCTTTCCGCGGCGCTCGATCTTGCTCATGTGGCAGGTGGCGCAACTGACGCCGGTGCCCGGCTCCGCCAGGCCGTTGCGCTCCGCCAGCCAGAGCGCGTGGTGAGGGCTGTCGAAAAAGGCGCGGCTGTGCTCGTCGTCATGGCAGTAGGTGCAGGCTTCGACCGCTGCCCGCACGACGTCGACCGCGTGAGGCATGTGACAGGTGCCGCAATCGAGCGCCCGGTGGGCGGCGTCGCCGCGCATGGGAAGCCGCGCCTCCCCGGCGGCCATGCGTTCGGGCACAGCCGGGTCCTCGAGCCATACCATGACCGTTTCCGGGAGCACGCCGTCGAGTCCCCGCCCCCTCAAGGCGCGGTGTGGATCGCGCGGCTTTGCGATCCGCGGATGCCGGCGCATGCCGTGCCGGCCCCTGACGAAGGTCCTTGCCTGCGTCCTGTGGCAGTCTTCGCAGACCGACATTGCCGGTTCGTCAACCCAAAGGGCTTCGACCGTGTCCGGCGAAGCGTTCCCGGCAGCGGCCGCATGGCAGGCGCCGCAGTTGATCCCCGCCGCCGCATGGCCGGATCGGGCCCAGTCTTCCAGGACGGCGGGATCAGCGAGCGCGGACGCGGGCGCCACGGCGTCGCCCGGTCCGAGCGGCGTTGCCGCGGACTGGCCCCCCGCGCGGGCCCGTGCGGCAAGTGCGTGCATCGGGGTCAGCGTGAGCCAGGCTTCGTGGGCGTGCTTGACCAGGAAATCCTCATAGAGCGCGCGGTTGTCATGGTAGTTGTGGCAGCCGCTCGACGCACAGCTGTCGAAGGTCAGGCCCGCGTGGCTCGGCCGCTCGATCCGTACATCCTGTTCGCCCTCGGCGTGGCACGCCATGCAGAAATCCATCGCCACGGTGACCGCGCCCACCCTAGTGATCTCCGGGCGGTGCTCCACGTGGCAGGTGGTGCAAAGGCGTGCGTCGAGCATGTCCCAGTAGGCGGCCATTCTCGGGTTGCGGAACGTCTTGCGCGGATGGCTGTCGTCAGCGGCCTTCAGCTCGTCTTCGTGACAGCCCAGGCAGGACTTGTTCAGCGCCTTCTCCGCTGCTGCCGTATCGGCAAAGTCCGGGGTGCCGTGACAGGTCTCGCAGGACATCTCCAGCTGGTGGTGGGCATCGGTCATGGCGCCGGCCGGCAGTATCCGCCGGTCCCCGCTCACGAACATCGATGCCACGACGAAGGCGGAGGCCAGCAATGTCCCCGAAACAAGCCACAATATGCTTCTCCGGGACATCGACCGGTTCCCTCAGTAACGGTAGGCCGTGAGGATATGGACGATCAGGAGCGCCGGCAGGGGGCATATGGCCATGACGTGCAGCCACATCAGATGATGGCGTAGCCTGGCAGGCCTGACGATGCCCACCGCCCGCAGCCGGGACGGGGCACCGACGCAGATTTCGGCGAGTGCGCCCGAGAGCAGCACCGCGAGGAAGCAGCCCATGAGCGCCGCGTTGAGGTCGGAGCCCAGGCGAAACCCGGTATGGGCGAACAGGGCGAGCATGCAGCCCACGCCGAGGACGAAATGGGAGAGCCTCCATCGATGGGAACGGGCGATCCGCGTGACCAGCCGCTTCTTGATGACGATGGCGATGGCCAACCCCGCGACAGCGAGGCCGAGGATCAGATATCCGCTCCATTGCCGCCAGATACCGTCGAACCAGAGATGCTCGAGCAGGTTCGGACCGTAGCTGTCGGAGAGCGGAACCCTCGGCGCGAGGAGCGTGACGGCGGCCGCGGCGCCGCCGAGGGCGGCCAGGATCAGCCGCAGCTTCCTGAACCGGGCCGCCTCCGCCCGGGCCGCGAGAACGATCGTGCGCTGGATGTTGGCGATGGTGTCGGCGACTTCGCGCCCGATAAGGTCCATCTTGCGCAGCAGGGCGATCCGGGGCGCCGCTTCGCCGAGCTTCCGTTCGGGGAAGAGGTCGGGGAGGATCTGGCAGGCGTCCACCAGGCTCAGCAGGGCGACATCCCGGGGGTCGGGGATATTGTCGGACAGCACTTCCCCGATCCGCAGCTTGATCCCGTGCCCCGCTTCTCCATCGATCATCGGATAGCGAACGGGACGGAAAACCCACAGGAAAGGCTCTTCCCTTCTTTCCAGGATTCCCCGCTGCACGAGGCTGGCCAGCGCCTGCTCGCGAACGGTCTCGGCGTCGTCCGTGGACAGCTCCCGGATCCAGGTCGCAGCATCCACCGTCTCCGCGCGCGATGCGATCCTGGCGAGGATGCGGTCGAGGAAGGGCATCCCGGTTGGTGCCGGATCGGTTACCACGAGCGCCTGCAGGTCGGTATCGATCCTGTACGCGAACGCCAGGTCCAGCAGTGCCGCGCCCGCCAGAGCGCAGTCGAAGGCATGCTTGTCCACTGGAAGGAACGCGCCTTCCTCATCGCCGAGCAGCAGCAGGACTTCTTCCGTGAATGTCAGCATGCCCCCGCTCCGCGAAGGCCGCTCAGTTGCGCAGCCCCCGATCCCGGTCACCGCGAGTTCGGCAGGAGAACAGCACGGAGCGCCGGGTTGTCCTCGACAAGGTCTTGGACGCTGTAGCGGTCCAGAACCGCGAAAAACGCCTCCTCAGCCTCGACGAGAACTTGCCTGTAAACGCAACTCGAAGCAATCCGGCAGGCGCCGGCGCCTGCCGGGAAGCACTCGGCGAGCGGAATCGTCCGCTCGATGTGTCGCGCCACCGCACCCACCGAGATCGTCTCCGCTGGCCCGGCCAACCTCAGCCCGCCGCTCCTGCCGCGGACCGTCTCGATAAACCCGGCGCGGCCGAGTTCCCATGCGACCTTGGCCAGGTGGTCCTTCGACACCCCGTAGCGCTCCGCGATCTCCGGCACGGTGGCGAGGCCCGCGCCGCTCACGGCGAGATACATCAGCACGCGAAACGCGTAATCGGTGCGGTCGGTCAGCCGCATCAGTAGATGTCGAACGGAAAATATCGGGCGTTGATCTTCCTGTAGGTGCCGTCGGCGAGGATCGCCCGGAGCGCCCGGTTGAGGTGCCGGCGCAATGCGTCGTCCTCCTTGCGGACAGCGATGCCGATGCCCTCGTCGAGGCGGTAAGCATCGCCCGCATAGGCGAAGCCCTCGCCCTCGGGGCTCTTGAGCCACTTCCAGAAGCCGAGCGCATCGCCGAACACCGCGTCCACGCGGCCTTCGATCAGCGCCCGGTCGAGCGCCCCCTGGTCAGCATACAGCCTTATGTCGGCAAACTTCGAGCGGTTGTCTTCCAGCCAGTCCGAGGCGATCGTCGCGCGCATCGCGCCCACGGTCCGGCCCGCCGGGTCTTCGGGATCGAAGTCCGAGCCTTTCCGGGCCACGAAGCGAACGCCGCTGCTGTAGTAGCGATCCGTGAACGCTACCAGCCGGCGGCGTTTCCCGGTGATCGACATGCTGGAGACGATGGCGTCGAACCTGCCGGCCAGCAATGCCGGGATCAGACCCTCCCATTCCTGGCGGACGAACGCGCATTCGGCCTTCATGCGCGCGCAGAGCGCAAGCGCGATATCGATGTCGAATCCGACAAGCCGGTCGGCATCGTCGATGTCGCTGAACGGCGGATAGGCGGGATCGACACCGATGCGGAGCCTGTCCGGCGCCGTGTCCT
>JAJDYL010000025.1 GCA_022825195.1 Alphaproteobacteria bacterium | reverse complement strand
GCCCGGACCTGCCTGGAGCATGTCGCGGGCCGCCTGCCGGTCATCGTCGCCGCCTCGCATTTCTCGACCCGGATCGTGGTGGAGCGCTGCCGGCGGGCGGCGGAGCTGGGCGCCGCGATGGTCATGCTGATGCCGCCCTATCACGGGACCGGGCTCCGGGGCACGGAAGCGCAGACCTACGAGCAATTCGCCCGGGCGGCGGAGGCGGGCCTGCCGATCATGGTGCAGGATGCGCCGCTTTCCGGCGTGGAGCTTTCCGTGCCCTTCCTCGCCCGGCTTGCGAAGGAGATCGGCGGCGTCGCCTATTTCAAGATCGAGACGCCGCAGGCCGCGGCGAAGCTGCGCGCGCTTATCCGGGCCGGCGGCGAGGCCATAGAGGGACCGTTCGACGGCGAGGAGGCGATCACCCTGATGGCGGACCTCGACGCCGGCGCGACCGGCACGATGCCGAGCGCCCTCCTGCCGGACCTGCTGAAGCCCGTGGTGGACGCCCACCGCGACGGCCGCCGCGAGGAAGCCGCCGCCGCATACGCCCGCGTGCTGCCGCTCATCAACTATGAAAACCGCCAGTGCGGCCTCCGCGCCTGCAAGGCGGCGATGAAGGCCGGCGGCGTCATCCGCTCCGCCCACGTCCGCGCCCCGCTCACGCCGCTGGAGCCGGAGGTGCTGGAAGGTTTGCTGGAACTCGCCCGCCCGCTCGACCTGCTGGCATTGCGCTGGGGGCTTTGAGTTGGGAACCGCGGACAGCAGTCCCGGCGCGCACCCTTCGATACGCCCGGAAGCCGCCGATGATCGGGAGACAATTGAGCGGCTTCTGCTCGGAGCATTTCCGACCTCCGAGGAAGCGCGGCTGGTGGAGCGGCTTCGCGGGGACGGAGATGCCGTGCTGTCGCTGGTCGCGGTCGAAGGCGGGGCCGTCATGGGGCATGTGCTGTTTTCGAGGCTGTGCGCGCCTGCCTCCGCCCTTGCCCTTGCGCCGCTTGCGGTCCGTGCGGACCGGCGGCGGCGGGGTATCGGCGCGTTGCTGGTGGAGGCCGGGCTCGACCGGGCGAAGCGGGACGGCTGGCAGGGTGTCGTCGTGCTGGGAGACCCGGCCTACTACCGGCGCTTCGGCTTCCGCCCGGAAAGCGTGGCGGACATGGACTCGCCCTATGCCGGCCCGGCCCTGATGGGGCTCGCGCTCGCACCGGGCGGCCTGCAGGGGCCGCGCGTCGAGCACGCCCCCGCCTTCGCCTCGCTGTAGCGTTCGTGGGCTAACCCGGCCGGTGGGCCGCCAGCGCCTCCCAGTCGAAGGCGATGCCATGGCCGGGGCGGTCCGGCGCGCGGGCGTAGCCGTCCTGGACCGTCAGCGGATCGGCCATGAACTTGTCGAGGCCGAAGGCGTGCCACTCCAGATAGGCCGCGTTCGGGGCCGCCGCCAGCAGGTGGATATGCAGGTCGTGCGCGCCGTGGCTCATAACCGGCAGGCCGTGCGCCTCGGCGAGCCGGGCCACCTTCATGAAGGGTGTGACGCCGCCGCAGGTGGTGAGGTCCGGCTCCGGGAAATCGACCCCGCCGGCGCCGATCAGCGCGGCGAACTCGGCGAGCGTGTGGTGGTTCTCGCCCGCCGCCAGCGGCACCAGGCCGAGCGAGCGCAGATGGGCGTAGCCGGCGGTGTTGTCGGGCGAAATCGGCTCCTCCAGCCAGACCAGGTCGAAGGGCTGCAGCTGGATCATCGCGCGCATCGCCTGCTCCACCCGCCAGGCCTCGTTCGCGTCCGCCATCAGCTCGATCTCGTCGGGCAGATGGTTGCGCATCGCCTCCACGCGGGCGATGTCCTCCCGCAAGGTCGGGCGGCCGAGCCGCATCTTGACCGAGCGGAACCCCGCCTCGACGCTCGCCATGCCGCCGGCCAGCAGTTCGTCCACCGGGAAGTTGAGGTCGATATTGCCGGCATAGGCGCGCACGCTCGGATTGGCCCCGCCGAGCAGCCGCCAGAGCGGGGCGCCCAGCCTGTTGCCCTTCAGGTCCCAGAGCGCGACATCGACGGCCGCCATCGCGAAGCCGGTGGCCCCGCCCCGGCCGGCATAGTGGTGGCGCTTGTAGATGTCCCGCCAGATCGCCTCGATCAGGTCCGGGTCGCGGCCCTCGATGCTGGAGCGGAAGGAGCCGTCGCACATCGCCGCGATCGGGCCGCCCTGCCCCTCATGCATCACGGTGTAGCCGACGCCCGAGACGCCGTCGCTGTCGGTAATCCGCGCCGTCACCATGTCGAAGGCGGTCATCACGCCCGCGGCCGAGGCCTCCATCGCCACGGGCAGCGGCAGGCGGAACAGGTCGATTTCCAGCTTGTCGATTGTCGCCACGGGCCCGATTCCCCCTCTTGCGCGTCCGGCGGTTCTGTTGCCGGGATAATTCACCATGCGCTATAGGGTGGCAACCGGAGGCCGAAGGGAGCCCGCGCGCCGATGCCCTACGATGCCGAACGCCTGCACGAGGTCCCCGACGACCCGCTCGCCGCCATCGACTATTGCTACGAGCAGGGCTGGACCGACGGCCTGCCCGTGGTGCCGCCGGCGGCCGGGCGCGTGCAAGAGATGCTCGGCTATGAGGGCCGACCGCCGGAGACGCCCATCGCCCGCCATCCCGCAACGGGCCTCGAATGCACGGTCCACGCCGCGGCGGTCAACGCCGTCATGGCCGGCTGCCGGCCCGAATATTTCCCGGTGCTGGTCGCGGCCTTCGAGGCCATGAACGAGCCCGGCTTCAACTTCCACGGCTCGACCGCCTCCACCGGCGGCTCGGCGCCGCTGCTCGTCGTCAGCGGCCCCGTCACCGACGACATCGCCATGAACGCGGACGTGAACCTGTTCGGCCCCGGCAACCGCGCCAACGCCACCATCGGCCGCGCCGTGCGCCTCATCCTGATGAACGTCTTCCGGATGGTCCCCGGCATTTCCGACAAATCGACCCAGGGCCATCCGGGCAAGTTCAGCTTCTGCATCGCGGAGCGCAGCCGCGGCAATCCCTGGCCGCTGCTCTGCGAGGAGCAGGGCTATCCGGAGGGGGTGAGCAGCGTCACGGCGTTCGCCGGCGGCGGCTTCTGCAATGTCGAGAACCATGGCGGCAACACGCCGGAGCAGATCCTGTCCACCGTCGCCGATGCGATGGCGAATTACGGCTGCATCACGCTCGGCCAGTCCGTCGTCGTGATGGCGCCGGAGCATATGCGCATTCTCGCCGGCGCCGGCTGGACGCGCAGGCAGGCGCAGGAATACCTGTTCGCCCATGCGCGGCGCAGCGTCGAGGGCATGAAGTCGGTCGGCAAGCACCGCGACGTCGAATACGGCAAGCAGCACGGCGAGGAGGGCACGCACCCGCTGGCGGCAGACGGCCACTTCCACCGCGGCCTCGGCCCGGACGACATCCTGGTCCTGATGGGCGGCGGCGACGCCGGCGGCCACTCCAGCTTCATCCCCTCCTGGAGCCGCGGCCGCGGCTCCCTCATGCAGTCCAAGCCCATCGGCGTGTGCATCGACTGCGAATAGGCGGGGCGCGCGAGCCGGCTGTCGTTCCAAACGCGGGCGATTGTCTCGTCCCGCCTTGTTGTGCTATCAATTCGGTAGCAGATATTCGAGGATCGAGAGATGGCGGCGATTAATGTGCGGCAACTCGATGACGAGGTGGTCCGGCGCCTCAAGGACCGTGCTTCGGGCAACAACCGGTCCCTGGAAGGCGAGGTGCGCCATATCCTGGAATGCGCAGTCGAGGACGACGACATGGAGGCCAAACGCGCCGCCTTCTGGGCCATGGTCGATCCCTTGCGGCGTGCGACAGAAGGGCGCGAACATACGCCCGGCTGGGTACTGATTCGCGAGGACCGCGACCGCGGCCACCGCCCCCATCTCGGCTACTGATGCGGCTGGTCGTTGACGCCAGCGTATCGGTCAAGTGGCTGGTAGCCGAAGAGGATTTCGAAGCTGCGCGTGAATTGGCGACAGGCGGGCATGACCTGCATGCGCCGCGCCTGATGGCGGCCGAACTGGCCAATGCGCTCTGGAGCAAGGCGCGCCGGGGCCAGATCGAACATGACGAAGCAGGCGCGATGATGGCTTCGGTGCCCCGGATGCCGGTGCAGTGGCACGCCGATGAAACGGTCGGCGCAGACGCAATCCGGATCGCGCTGGCGCTCGACAGGCCGATTTACGACTTCATGTATCTCGCGCTGGCCCATCGTATCGGCGCGACTGTCGTGACAGCCGACCGTCGCTTTGCAAATGCGGTTGCGCCGACCGCTCATGGCGGCGCAGTCGTGACGCTCGCCGAGTATGCGAGCGGCGGCGGCTGAATATCGGGCAGACGGTGAAAGCCCATCGGCATGTGTGTCGATTGCGAATAGACTGAAACCGACAACGGACGGGAGACGACAGGCATGCTTCTTTGCGACCCCACGGTTCCGGGGCCGGAGCGGAATCTTGGCCGCGCGGCGGCGCTGGCCGGGCTGGAGGGCAGGACCATCGGCCTGCTGGAGAACGGCAAGCTCAACGCGCAGCTCATGCTTCGCGAGACCGCCGCGCTCTTCGAGGAACGGCACGGCTGCTCGGTGGTGCCGGTCTGGTCGAAGTGGAACGCGAGCGCGCCCGCGCCCGAAGAGACGCTGCAGGAGGCGGCCGGGAAAGTTGATTTCCTGATAACGGGGCTCGGCGACTGAGGCTCCTGTTCGACGTGCAGTTTGCATGACGGCATCAGCTTCGAGCAGTTCGGGAAACGAGCAGCGGTCATCTGCACCGAACCCTTCGAGGTGACGGCGCGGAACATCGCCCGGACGCTCGGCCTTCCGGACTATCCCTTCATCATGGTCG
This sequence comes from Alphaproteobacteria bacterium, assembly GCA_022825195.1. Taxonomy (GTDB): domain Bacteria; phylum Pseudomonadota; class Alphaproteobacteria; order Bin95; family Bin95; genus Bin95. The sequence continues at coordinate 36,977 of JAJDYL010000025.1, read as the reverse complement.
AGCATCCTATCGGCAGCCGCCGGCCGGACGAGATCAGGGTGCTGGCCGAAGCGGCCTACCGGCAGGCCCTGCCGATCCTGACCGCGGCATGACCGCCACCATCTACCCGGCCGCCCGGATCGTCACCATGAACCCGGCCCGGCCGCACGCCACCCATGTGGCGGTGCGCGAGGGCCGCATCCTCGGCGCCGGGACGCTGGAGGAGCTCGCCGGCTGGGGCGACTACCGGCTGGACGGGCGCTTCGCGGACAAGGTGCTGATGCCGGGGCTGGTGGAAGGCCACAGCCATGTCATGGAAGGCTCGCTCTGGGCCTATGTCTATTGCGGCTTCTTCGACCGCATGGACCCCGAAGGCAGGGTCTGGGCGGGCCTGAAGTCCATCGACGCGGTGGTGGAGCGGCTCGCCGAAGCGGCGGGCGCGCTGGAGGACCCGGCGTCGCCGCTCGCCGGCTGGTCGCTCGACGCGATCTACTATGGCGGCCGGCGCATCAACCGCCACGACCTCGACAGGGTCTCGACCGAACGCGCGGTCGGCGTGCTGAACGCCTCCGGCCATATCCTGAATGTCAACACCAGGGCGCTGGAGCTCGCCGGGCTGCTGCGCACGGGCGTCAACCATCCCGGCATCCCGCTCGGCGCGGACGGCCTGCCGACCGGCGAGATGAAGGGGCCCGACGCCATGGCCCCGCTCGGCGTCCACACCGGCTTCGACCGCGACCTGCTGGCCTGCGACGAGCCGGGCCTGCGCCGCTTCGCAAAACTCTGCGTGCGCACCGGCGTCACCACGGCCGCCGACCTCGCCAACCTGCTGCCGGAAGACGCGGTGGAGATGATGCTGCGCGTGACGGGCGAGCCCGACTACCCGGCGCGCATCGTCTCGCTGCGGCGCTTCTACGGCCTGACGCCCGAAGAGCTGATCGACCGGGCGCTCGAGCTCAGGGGCCGCAGCCGGGACAGGCTCCGCCTCGGCATCATCAAGGTGGTGGCGGACGGCTCGATCCAGGGCTTCTCCGCCCGGCTGCGCTGGCCCGGCTACTATAACGGCGCGCCGGAAGGGCTCTGGTACGTGCCGCCGGAGCACCTGCTGGAGATCTACGAGCGCGCGCTCGCCGCCGGCCTCGGGGTCCACACGCACACCAATGGCGACGAGGCGACGGAGCTCGCGCTGGACTGCATGGAGTCCGCGCTCCGCAAGCATCCGGCGCCCGACCACCGCTTCACCCTCCAGCACTGCCAGCTTGCCGACGCCGCGCAGTTCCGGCGCATCCGCGCGCTCGGCCTGTGCGTCAACCTCTTCCCCAACCACCATTTCTACTGGGGCGACCAGCATTACGCCGTGACCGTGGGGCCGGAGCGCGCCGAGCGCATGAACGCCTGCGCGACCGCGCTCCGCGAGGGCGTGCCGCTCGCCATCCATTCCGACGCGCCGGTCACGCCGCTGGGCCCGCTCTTCACCGCCTGGTGCGCCGTCAACCGGCGGACCGCATCGGGGCGCACCCTCGGCGAGCAGGAGCGGATCGGCGTCGCCGACGCGCTGCGCACGATCACGCTCGGCGCCGCCTACACGCTCGGGCTCGACGGCGAGGTGGGCTCCATCGAGACCGGCAAGCGCGCCGATTTCGCCGTGCTGGAGGACGACCCGGAAACCATCGGCGGCGAGCGGCTGAAGGACGTGCGCGTCTGGGGTACGGTGCAGGGCGGCCGTATCTTCCGGGCCGCCGACCTCCAGGCATGACGGCCGCCGGCCCGCTGCCCGTCACCGTGGTCGGCGGCTATCTGGGCGCCGGCAAGACGACGCTCGTCAACAGCCTGCTCCGGCAGGCGAACGGCAGGCGACTCGCGATCATGGTCAACGAGTTCGGCGCGCTCCCCATCGACGCGAGCCTTGTCGAAGCCGCGGACGACCGCATCGTCAGCCTTGTCGGCGGCTGCGTGTGCTGCAGCTACGGCGAGGACCTGGTGTCGTCGCTGGCCATGCTCCGGGCGCTGGAGCCGAGGCCGGACCACGTGCTGCTGGAGGCGAGCGGCGTCGCCTTTCCGGGCGCCATCGCCGGCACGGTCGGCCTGCTGCAGGGTTTCGCGCTCGACGGCGCGGTGGTGCTGGCCGACGCCGAGACCGTGCGCGGCCGGGCCGGCGACCGCTATCTCGGCAGCACCGTCCGCCGCCAATTGTCGGAAGCCGATCTCATCCTCCTCAACAAGTGCGACCTCGCGGGCGATCCGGACGCCGCGGAAGCCTGGCTCGGCGAGACCGCGCCGGACGCCCGGGTCCTGCGCACGACCCGCGCCGAGGCCCCCATCGACATCGTGCTCGGCGCCTGGACCGGCCGCGCCGCCCTGCCGGCAGGCGGCGGGCCGTTCGACCACACGGCCGGCTACGCCACGGCCGCGCTGGACCCGCCCGAGAGAGCCGAGCCGGAGGCGCTCGCCCGCATCCTGGCCGACCCCGCGCACGGCCTGCTGCGCGCCAAGGGCTTCATGCCCCGCCCCGGCGGCGGCATGGCCGCGATCCAGACCGTCGGCAGCCGCTGGGCCGTCTCGGACGCGCCCTCCGACGCCCCGTCCGGCCTAATCTGCATCGGCCTCGAAGCCGGCACGGACTTCGCCGCCCTCCGGCGGGCGGTCTCGGACTTCTGAGCGCGCCCGCTACTGCGCCCCCGCCGCGTGGCGGCCGGCTCGGCGGCCGAAGACGGCGCCGCGCATGACGGAGGTGGCGCCCGTATAGTCGCCGTAATAGAGGCCGGCAGTCTCGCCGGCGGCGTAGAGGCCCGGAACCGGGTCGCCGTCGAGGTCGATGACGCGCCCGCTCGTGTCGATGCGCAGGCCGCCGAAGGTGAAGCAGTTGGCGCAGATCACCGGCCAGGCGCGGAAGGGCGGGCGTAGGAGCGGCCGCGCCCAGTTGCTCTTCGGCGGCGCAAGACCCCGCGTGGCGAGGCCGTCCGGCCCGTCCGGGCGGAAGGCGGACACGTCCTCCGGGCAGGCGGCGTTGTAGGCGGCGAGCGTGGCCGAGAGCGCCGCCGGGTCGAGGCCGGCCGCCTGCGCCAGCGCCCCGACCGTCGGCGCTTCCAGCGGCGCGCGGTCGCTGCGCACCGTCACCCGCCAGTGCGGCGCGTCGTCGAGCCCGGCGTCGAACACCGCCCAGGCAAGGCCCTCCGGCTGCTCCAACACGGCGCGCGCGACCCGCTCATAGCCGGCATCGACCGGCCCGGCCGCCTCGTCGATGAAGCGCCCGCCCTCGCGGTTCACCAGCACGCCGTAGCCGTAATGCAGCACCACCGGCTCGATGGCGCCGGAGCGCGGATCGACCGGCTGCGCGTGGAAGGCGCCGAACTCGCCGGCCGGGGCCGCGCCCACGGCGAGGCCCATGGCGACGCCCTCGCCGCGATTGTAGTAGCCGCCCTTCGCAACGGGCCGCGTCCATTGCGCCTTCGGTCCGAGATAGCGCGCCAGCATTTCGGGATTGCCCTCGAAGCCGCCGCAAGCCAGCACGACCCGGCCGAGGAAGCGGCGGGGCCGGCCGCGCCGCACGGCCTCGACGCCGACGATCTCGCCGTCATCGTTGCGGACGAGGCCCCGCGCGGCGGTGTCGTAGAAGAAGGACGCGCCGCGCCGTTCGGCCTCCGCCGCCAGCGCCTCCACCAGGGCGAGGCCCCCGCCGACCGGCGCGATCCGCGTCGTGGACTGGTAGGGAAAGTAGGTCGGCAGGAAGTCCCAGCGCACGCCGAATCCCTCAAGCCAGCGGAGCGCCGGGCCGGCATCGTCGCCCCAGACGCGGATCAGCTCCGGGTCGGTGAAACCGAAGGCCCGGAGCGGACGGGGCCAGTCCTCGTAGGGGCGGCCGGCGTCCTTCACGAATTCCGGGTCGAAATGCCCGCCCGCATTGCCCGCCAGCCGCTCGTCGAAATCCTCCGAGACCGTGTCATGGTCCCGCATCCGCCAGAAGCTCTCCGTGTAGCGGGTGTTGCCGCCCCGCTCCTCGCGCGCTGCGCGCTCCAGCACCGCCACCCGCGCGCCCGCCTCCAGCGCCGAGACGGCTGCCGAAAGGCCGGCAATGCCCGACCCGACGACCACGACATCGAAAGACCCGCTCACGAGGCGCAACCGCCGCGGGCCGGCGCCGGGATGAGGTCTCGCACGCTCACCAGAAGGCCGTCTCGCTCACCGTGGAGACATGCGCGGCCACGACCTTCCAGCCGAGGTCCGGGAAGCGCGCCCAGGTCTGGCTCTGCCGCCCGATGAGCTCGCGGCCGCGAACCTTGAACTCCAGGTTGACCACGGCCCAGTCGCGCCCGAGCGTCAGGATTTCCAGCCGCCGGCGCTCCTCCTTGATGCCGGGCCCCTGTGGGCGGGCGACGCGGTGGGCGTGGATCTGGTCGAAGCCGTAGCCGTTCTCGTGCAGCGCATAGCGGATGGTGTGCGGGCTCTCCCAGAAGGTCGCGTCCAGCACATCGACGTCCTTCACCTCCAGCGCGGCCTCATAGGCCTCGAAGCGCGCGCGCACCTCCGCGACGACTTCCGGGATATTCGGTGTCATGTCCGTCATTGCGTTCGCTCCATTGCAAGCGCCAGCGCCACGAGGCTCGTGTCCGCGCCGTGCCCGCCGACGATCGAAAGGCCGACCGGAAGACCGTCCACCGCCGCGCCCGGCAGGTTGACCTGCGGCACGCCCGTGAGCCCGCCATGGCTCGCAAGCACCGAGATGCGGGTCCTCAGCACCTCCTGCTCGGAGATGGAGAGGCCCTTCGGCGGGGCCGGGAAGGGTGTGGTCGGCAGGCACAGCACCGTGCCCGGCGGCAGCAGGCGGGTGAGCCGGGCCCGCGCCTCCGCCCGCAGCATGGATGCCCAGAGCCGGTCCGCCTCGGCGATATCCGCGCCCCGGACGAGGTTGCGGGCGACCGAATACGCCATGCGCGGATTGCGCCGGTCGAGCCAGTCCCGGAATGTGAGCCAGGCCTCCCAGGGCTGCAGCGTGCGCTGCGCCCGCGCCCAGGCGGAAAGGCCCGGCGGCGCCATCGTCACCTCCTCGACGGCGCCCGCGATCCGGCCAAGCCGCTCGACCGTAGGCCGGAGCGCCTCGGCGACCGCCGCATCGGCGAAACCGAAGGCGTCCGCAGCCACCAGCAGCCGGGCCGGCAGCGCCTCCGGAACCGCCTCCTGCAGCAGCACGGCGGAGATGCGCGCGAAGGTCTCCGCGTCGCGGGCGAACCAGCCGGCCGTGTCCGAACTCGGCGCCTGGGCCATCATGCCGCCGAGGTCCAGCCGGCCCCAGGTCGGGCGGATGCCGTAAAGCCCGCAGAAGCTCGACGGCACACGCACCGAGCCGCCCGTGTCGGTGCCGAGCGCGGTGTCGCAGAGGCCCGAGGCGACGGCCGAGGCCGAGCCCGAGGACGAGCCGCCCGGCACCCGCTCCGGCGCCGCGGGATTGACGGGCGTGCCGTAGAAGGCGCTCTCGCCGAGGATGCCGAGCGAGACCTCGTCGGTGACGGTCTTGCCGATGAACGCCGCGCCGGCGTCCAGCAGCGTCTCGACGGCCCAGGCATGGCGGCCGGCGGGTGCGTCCGCGCCCTCCCAGTCGGGATTGCCGCCGCCCGTCGGCAGGCCGGCCACGTCGAACAGGTCCTTGGCGGCGAAGGTCAGCCCGTCGAGCGGTCCGCCGGCGCGGCCCTCGATCCGGACCTCGGTGCCCGGAACGAAAGCGCCGCCCGTGTCCGCCACCTATTCCCGCTCGATGAGCTGGTAGAGCACGCCGTGGCCGTCGCTCGGATGGACGAAGACCATGCCGGTCGCCTCGATGAGCCGCGCGCCGTTCTCCGCCATCTGCGTCTTCGCGGCCTCCAGGTCGTCCACCGCGAGCGCCACGAGGTGCAGCCCTTCGCCGTTCTTCTCGAGGCTCCGCGCGATGGCGCCGTCGCCCAGCGGCTCGGCAAGCTCGATGAAGCGCCCCGAATCGCCGAGCGGCAGGATCGCGCGCCGGAGCCCCAGATGCGGCTCCTCCTCCGGCGGCGCCTCGGCCTTCAGCCCGAGCTTCGTCTCGTAATCCTCGAGGCTCCGGTCGAGGTCGCTCACCCGAACGACGATATGGTCGATCCACTTGTGCATGGCTTCCGCCTTCCTTCCGTTCCGTTTGCCGCATCCGCCCGGCGGGGGCGGGGGAGGCTCCAAGGTGTCATGGAATGTCATGTTTTGTCATGTTCCGGTCTCCGCCGGGACCGGTTCCGCCGGTTTCCAGTGCTCCCCGGGCGGGGCCGGCGACCCTGTTTCGCGCGTATCGTGCGCGGGGCTGCGCGGGCGCGGGCGCGCGCATTGCGCCGGCGCGGTTCCCGCGCCTGATTGCCCGCGCGCGAGGCGGCGGGACCGCCGGGGATGTCATGAAATGTCATGATCTCCATACCGTTACCGACGCTCCACCGTACGGTTCCTGCATATCGCGCGCCCATCGCATTCCGCTCCGTTCCGTCGGCGGCGGGGGGAGCGGCGTCCGGACGCCCCTTCCTCTCGTTCCGATATAGCGCAAATTTTTCGTAGATCAATCATATATTGAGACTTGTTTCAAATAATTCAGCGAACAAACGGAACTGCGGTAAAACACATGAAGCTTCCGCGCCCCGGTCCGGCAACCCCGTCGTCACGGCCGGACTTGTTCCGCCCGCCCGGCGGCGGCCCCGGCCAGCCGGTCCAGATGCGCCCTTTTCGCCGCGTCGTCCAGGAACGAGCCTTCGATGGAATTCCGGGCGAGCGCCACCAGGTCTGCCCCGTCAAGTTCGAGCGCCTCCGCCACCGCGACGAAATTGTCCAGCAGGTAGCCGCCGAAATAGGCCGGGTCGTCGGAGTTCACCGTCGCCTTCAGCCCCGCGTCGAGCATGCGCTTCAGCGGGTGCCGCCTCATGTCGGGAACGCCGCAGAGGCGGAGGTTGGAGAGCGGGCACACCGTCAGCGTCATGCCCCGTTCGGCGAGGCGGCGAACCAGCGCCGGGTCTTCCAGCGCGCGGTTGCCATGGTCGATCCGGTCCACGCCCAGCCGATCCACCGCCTCGGCGACATAGGACGCCGGCCCTTCCTCGCCGGCATGGGCGACGAGCCTGAGGCCGGCCCCGCGCGCGGCCGCGAAGAGGCGTTCGAACTTTGCCGGCGGATTGTCCCTTTCGGTCGAATCGAGGCCGAGGCCGGCGATCCGCCCGTCGGCGATATAGGGCCCGGCCTCGCGAAAGGCGGCGAATCCGTCGTCTTCGCTCAGATGCCTGAGGACGCACATGATGAGCAGCGAGGTGACGCCGAGCCTCTCCCGCCCGTCGGCGAGCGCCGCCAGGATGCCGTCCGCCGCGACCGCGAAGGGAATGCCGCGCGCGGTGTGCCCCTGGGGGTCGAAAAACACCTCGACATGCACCGCCCCGTCGGCGGCCGCGCGCTCCAGATAGCCGGTGGCAAGGTCGTAGAAGTCCTCTTCCGTGCGCAGCACGTCCATGCCCCGGTAGTAGATGTCCAGGAAGTCCTGCAGTTCGGTAAAGCGGTAGGCGGCCCGGATCTCCTCCACCGAGCGGAACGGGATGTCGACCCCGTTCCTGCGGGCGAGCCGCATCATCGTTTCCGGGTCGAGCGCGCCCTCCAGGTGCAGGTGGAGTTCCGCCTTGGGCAGCGCCCGGACAAACGACCTCATATCCATGCCCGCCTCCGTGCGAACCGGCCCGTCCGGCCGGTCGCCAAGCCAATACCAGTTTGCGCCGGGACGGCAACCGCCCGATAGTCCCTTCCCCATGACCCTGCCGAAAGAAGCCCGGATCGCCGATCTCGCCCGCCTGATGGCGGCCGGAGAGCTGCGCTCGACCGACCTCGTGGAGACGTTCCGGGAGCGGATCGCGGCCGGGGACGGGCCGTTCCGGTCGGTCGCCTTCCTCAATCCCGACGCGCCGGACATCGCCGATCAGCGCGACCGCGAGCGCGCCGCCGGCCGCGTCCGCGGGCCGCTCCACGGCGTGCCCGTCCTGCTGAAGGACAATATCGCGACGGGCGACGCCATGATGACCTCGGCCGGCTCGCTCGCGCTCGACGGCGTGCGGGCGAAGGCGGACAGCCATGTCGCCCGGCGCCTGCGCGAGGCCGGCGCGGTGCTGCTCGGCAAGACCAATCTCAGCGAATGGGCGAATTTCCGCTCCACGCGCTCGTCGAGCGGCTGGTCGAGCCGCGGCGGCCAGGTCCGCAACGCCTATGCGACCGACCGCACGCCCGGCGGCTCCAGCTCCGGCTCCGGGGTTGCGGTGGCGCGGGACTTCGCGCCCGCCGCCATCGGCACGGAGACCGACGGCTCGATTGTCGGCCCCTCCGCCATGAACTCCGTCGCCGGCATCAAACCCACCCTCGGCCTCGTCTCGCGCACCGGGATCGTCCCCATCGCGGCGAGCCAGGACACGGCGGGGCCGATGGCGCGCACGGTGGCCGACGCAGCCCTCCTGCTCGGCGCCATCGCGGGCGCGGACCCGGACGATCCGGCGAGCCGTCCGCCGCCGGCCGCCGGTTTCACGGCCTTTCTCGATCCCGGCGCGCTCAGCGGCGCCAGGATTGGCGTGGTACGGACCTATTGCGGCTTCCACGAGGCCGTGGACCGGGTGTTCGAGCAAGCCCTCGCCGTGCTGGCCGATGCGGGCGCCGTGCTCGTGGACGGGATCGCGATGCCGACCCGCGACGACATCCGCGGTCACGAAATCATCGTCATGCGGACCGAGTTCAAACAGGGGCTGAATGCCTGGCTCTCGGCGCTCGGCCCCGAATGCCCGGTCCATTCCCTCGCCGAGCTGATCCGGTTCAACATCGACCATGCCGACCGAGTGATGCAGTGGTTCGGGCAGGAACAGCTGATCGCGGCCGAGGAGACGGACGGCACCGACAGCGAGGCCTACAGGCGGGCGCTCGCCGCGTGCCGCCGGCTCACCCGCGGCGAGGGCATCGACCGCGCCCTTGCCGGCGAGCGGCTCGATGCGCTGGTCGCGCCCACCTCGCCGGTTCCCTGGGCGATCGACCTCGTCAATGGCGACAACCGCCTCGGCGGCAGTTCGGGCCTCGCCGCCGTCTCCGGCTATCCGAGCGTCACGGTGCCCGCCGGCTATGTCGCCGGCCTGCCGGTCGGCCTTTCCTTCATCGCCGCCGCCTGGCGCGACGGGCCGCTGATCGGCTACGCCCATGCCTTCGAGCAGGCGGCGAAAGCGCGGGTTCCGCCCGGCCCCGCCGGCCCTTGGCTTGAGGGTCCTGACTGAGCGAGGGCGCTTCCCCCTCGCATCCATCGGGCGTTCTGCCCGGAAATTGCTTGCCTTTCCTTTTGGATTGACTTAAATGTCAATAATCGATCGCGTGCAGCAGCTGGTGAACGACGGTCGTCTGAGCCTTGTCGCGCCTCTCGACCCCGGTTCCGAGGTCCGGCGGATCATGGCGGTCTCGGAAGACATTCAGAGGATTCTCGACGGGCCATGGCCGGATTCATCGATGGAAAGGCGGGCATACCGACTCAGAGCGGACCTGGAGGCATTCGTCGCCGGGAACGTGTTGGCTGTTTCCAGAACGCCTTACGAGCACCGCTCCGCCTACATGGGACTTCTGGACCCTCCGGAAGCCGGCTTCTGGGATATCCGAAGCCGGGACCCCAAACCCGGACTGCGTATCCTGGGCCACTTCGCCTGCGCGGATCTGTTTGTTGCGCTTCTGTGGCGCCCCCGTTCGGTGCCGTCCGGCGACCGTCCACCTCTGGGAGATGCGCGGGACCTGAACTGGGAAATGGCGAAACTGCAATGCGAAGAGGCATGGAAGCGACTGTTTCCGCACCACATTCCCATGACCGGAGGAAATCTCGATGACCTCATTTCAGAGAGAAAATTTCTGGTCTGACATAGCAGACATCGAGGCTCGGATACCGGAAGGCAAGCGGGAATATCTCAGGGAGCGATTGAGGAATGAGCTGTACGACTTCGTCCTCGGCAAATTCCTGGAGCAACGGAACGAGCGCGGCCTGACCAAGGCCCAGCTTGCGCGGCGAATAGGCTACGACCCGGCGCAGCTCAACAGGCTGCTGGGCGCACCGGGGAACTGGACGTTATCGACGGTCAGCGACCTTCTCGCCGGCATAGCCGGGGAAACGCTGGTCCCGGTGTCCGGAGCTTTGCCCGGGGAAAGACTCCGAAATGCGTCCACGGGGGATTTGCTGAATCTCGCCGTCTCGCAAACCGGAGACCGGCCGCCCGATCGGCCTTGATCGTATCGGCCGGCCAGCTGAGAGGCCTTTTCCGTCGCCGGGCAGCGGTTGATAGTGCGTCGGCGCGCGCCTATCTCGGACGCCTGCCCGGAATCCGGAAACTTGCCCAATCCCTCGACAATCGCAAAACTGCCCCTCATGACGACCCGGCACATCAAGCTCACATCGCATCCCGAAGGCCGCAAGAGCGCCGCCGCGCTCCGCTGGGGCGCGGCCACATGCGAGGAGCGCGGCCCGGTGGTCGGGACGCTGACGCCGCAGCGCAACGCGATCGGCGCGCATTCGGGCTCCTATTCGATCTATCGCGCGCTTGCGATCGCGGCGGGCACGCTCGACCCGGTGCATGTGCCGGACCTGACGGATACATCCCCGGCGGCGCGGATCGGCCCGCACCCGCAATGGTCGTCGCCGGAGAAGATCGTCTCCATGGACCCGTACGGGCACATGGTGGACGAGGCCTGGGGCGACCGGCTGCGGGAGGGCTGGGACATCCGCCCGACCATCGCGGTCACCAAGGCGAGGCTTGACCTGCCGGAGTTCGACCGCGCCATCGCCGACGGCCGGGTGAAGGTCGACGGGCGGATCGTGACCGGGAACGGGGACGTGCGCGTCACCAAGGTTGCGGTCGAGCCGGTCTGGTATCTGCCGGGCATCGCCGGGCGGTTCGGCCTGAGCGAGAGCGAGCTCCGGCGCTGCCTCTACGAGCACTCCGGGGGCATGTTCACCGAGCTCGTCACCCGCAACGACCTCAAGCTGTTCCTTCCGCCCATCGGCGGCATCACGGCCTATCTGTTCGGCGACCTGGACGCGATTGCCGATCCCGGCCGCAAGGTCGCCTGCCGCGTGCATGACGAATGCAACGGCTCCGACGTGTTCGGCTCCGACATCTGCACCTGCCGGCCGTATCTGGTCCACGGCGTCGAGGTTTGCATCGAGACGGCGCAGCAGGGCGGTTGCGGCATCGTCGTCTACAACCGCAAGGAGGGGCGCGCCCTGGGCGAGGTCACGAAGTTCCTCGTTTACAACGCGCGCAAGCGGCAGCCCGGCGGAGACCGCGCGGAAACCTATTTCGAGCGCACCGAATGCGTCGCCGGCGTGCAGGACATGCGCTTCCAGGAGCTGATGCCCGACATCCTGCACTGGCTCGGCATCGAGCGCATCGACCGCTTCGTCTCGATGAGCAACATGAAGTTCGACGCGCTCGCGCGCCAGGGCATCGACATCGTCGAGCGCGTCCCGATTCCCGAGGGGCTCGTGCCGGAGGATGCAAGCGTGGAGATCCGCGCGAAGACGGCGGCCGGATATTTCAGCGCCGCCCCGGTGCCGGAAGCGGACATAGCGGCCGCCAGGGGGCGGGGGCTGCATGACTGAGCCCGGCGCCTTGCGGCGCCCGCCGGACGCCTGAACCCTGCCTCCCGCGGGAAGCGGCGCCATGACCGCACGCAGCGCCGCGGCGGTGCGTCTCGGCCGCCCGGCGGAGATCCGGCGGCGCTGCCGCGAGATCCTCTCCATCGGCGAACGCGGAGACCTGCCGCATTTCGACCTCCGCAGCGACCGGCTTGCGGCTGTCGCGGACATCGTCGCCGGCGTGACCCGCAGGCGGTTCCCGGACCTGGCCGTCCCGCCGCACAGCCGCTGGCGGCATTTCGAGGCCGGCGGGCGGGACCGCTGGAACGCGCTGGCCCGCGGCCTCGACCCGGAGGAGCGGGCGCGGGCCGCGCTCGACCTGGTGGTTCCGAGCGTGCTGCTGGACGCCGGGGCCGGCGACGGCTGGCGATATCGCGAGGCGGCGACGGGCCGGGAATTCGCAAGGTCGGAGGGCCTGGCGGTCGCCAGTGTCGCCATGTTTTCCGAAGGGTTGTTCTCGTCCGACGCCGCCCGGCCCTTGCGGACCGATGCGTGCGCCCTGCGGGCCTGCGGCGCGGGGCGGCTGGCGGCGGCGTTCCAGGCGGGCGCCGGCAACCGGCTGGAGGGAATGGAGGGCCGCGCGGCCCTCCTCCGCTCGCTGGGCCGGGCGCTGGAGGCGCGGCCCGATCTCTTCGGCTCTCCGCCAAGGGTCGGCGGCCTTTACGACCGCTTCCGCGCGCTCCCCGCGCCGCCGAGCGCGGCGGAACTCCTCGAAACCCTGCTCGACGCGCTGCATCCCGTCTGGCCGGAGCGCGTCGTGCTGCACGGCGAGAGCCTGGGCGACGTGTGGCGCCACCGAAGCCTCCGGCGCGGCGACGAGACGGACGGGCTGGTGCCCTTCCACAAGCTGACACAGTGGCTTGCCTATTCCCTGATCGAGCCGCTGGCCGAGGCCGGCATCCCCTTGCGCGACCCCCATGGCCTCACCGGGCTTGCGGAATACCGCAATGGCGGCCTGTTCATCGATGCGGGCGTGCTCGCGCCGCGGGACGAGGGGATTTTCGCCGGCGTGCATCCCCCCGGCGCCGAACCGATCGTGGAATGGCGCGCGCTCACGGTCGCTCTCCTGGACAGGCTGGCGCCGTTGGTGCGCGGGCGGCTCGGGCTGGACGAGGCGCAATTGCCGCTCGCCGGCCTGCTGGAGGGTGGAACCTGGGCGGCCGGGCGTATGATGGCGCGCCGGGCGCGCGAGGGCGGCGGGCCGCCGATCCGCCTGGCGTCGGACGGCACGGTCTTCTGATTCCGGAATCGAACGGGAGTTTCTTCAATGGGCAATGTCACGGTCGTCGATCATCCGCTGGTGCAGCACAAGCTGTCCCTCATGCGCCGGAGGGACACCGACACCGCCCGGTTCCGGCTGCTGCTTCGCGAGACCGCCCTGTTGCTGGGCTACGAGGTGACCCGCGACCTTGCGACCGAGATCCGCAGCATCGAAACGCCGCTTGCGGAGACGCGCGCGCCGTTCCTGACCGGCAAGAAGCTCGCCCTCGTCTCGATCCTGCGGGCCGGGAACGGGCTGCTGGAAGGCATGCTCGACCTCATCCCGTCCGCCCGCGTCGGCCATGTGGGGCTTTATCGCGACCCGGAGACGCTGGTGGCGGTCGAATACTATTTCAAGGTGCCGGACGAGCTCGGCGACCGCCCGGTGATCGTTCTCGACCCGATGCTGGCCACCGGAAACTCCGCGGTCGCGGCGGTCTCGCGGCTCAAGGAGGCCAACGCGCGCGAGATCAAGATGCTGTGCCTGCTCGCCGCTCCGGAGGGCATCGAGGCCTTCCACGCGGTCCATCCCGAAGTGGCGATCGTCACCGCCGCCGTGGACGAACGCCTCAACGACCACGGATATATCGTGCCGGGCCTCGGCGACGCCGGAGACAGGCTTTACGGCAACAAGTGACCCCGCCGGCGCCGCTGCGGCGCTACCCGGCGCCCGGCGCCGGTCCGGTTCCGGCAGCGAGGTGGATTTTCTCGATATAGTGCTCGGCCAGCGTCACCGCGTCTCCGGCATCCTCGAAAATCCCGTTCAGCAGGGCGTCGTAATTGGGCTGGTGGAAGAAGACCAGCGAGATGCGGTCGCGCTGGGGGGCTCCTTCGGGCGGGTTCGCGACCCGGTGCAGGGTCGAAGCCCAGCGCCCGCCGGTCCAGCGCGCCATCGCGTCGCCGAGATTGCAGACGAAGGCGTCGGCGGGCGGGCGCACGTCGGTCCAGCCGCCGCGCGGCAGCTTCACCTGCAGGGTCCCCGGCACGTCGTCGCCGCGAAGGACCGTCAAAGTGCCGTAGTCCGTATGGGCGCCGGCGCGCAACTGCCGCTGCGCCGGGGCGTCGGTCTGCGCCGGATAGCGGATGAGCCTGAGCCCGCAGGCGGGCCGGTCGAGCTTGTCGGCGAAGAAATCCTCCTCGACCCCGAGCGCCAGCGCCATCGCCCCCATCAGCCGGTCGCAGAGCCCGAGCACGGCGCGGAAATAGTCGTCCACGGTCTCGCGGAAGCGTTCGGGCCGGGCCGGATAGCGGTTTTCCGCGAAGAAATAGGATGCGACCTCTCCCCGGTAATAGTCGTCGTCCGGGATATCGGGCGGACCCATCGCAAAGGCTTCCTGCAGGTCGGGCGGCGTTTCGTTCCCGAGCGTGTAGGCAAGCGCGCGGTCGGCGTACGGATAGTAGCCGCGCCCGACCCGGTTTTCGGGCCGCAGGATCAGGCGCTTCTCCTCGACCGGCCGGGCGAAGAAATCGACCGCCGCCTGCCGGGTCCGGGCGATGAGGCCGGCGGGCACCCCGTGGCCGGCGATGCAGAAGAAGCCCGACTCCTCGCAGGCCGCGGCGATTTCGCGGGCGACCCTCTGCTTGTCCTCGTCCCGGCCCCTGAGGTAGGGGCCGATATCGATCACCGGAATGGACATTTGCGCCGCCTTTCAACGGGATCGGGTGCTGCTTGCGAATTTCTTCCGGGCCGCATGATACTCTGATTCCGGCAGGGCGCCCGCGCCCGACGGGATTCGCTACCGAGGGGAGGAACCTCAAGATGGCCGGTCAACCTGTATTGCCCAAGGGCTCGCCGCCCCCGCTCGCCCCCTATTCGCCCGGATACAAGTCGGGAGGGCTCGTCTGCACCGCGGGCATGCTGGCGCTGGACGCCTCCGGGAACCTGGTCGGCGAGGGAGACGCCGGCGCGCAGACCCGGCAGGTCATGGAGAACATCAGGGAGATACTCGAGGAAGCCGGCGGCTCCATGGAGGACATCGTCTACAACATGATCTTCCTCAAGGACCTCGCCGACTACGGGGCCATGAACGAGGTGTACGCGACCTATTTCCCGAACAGCCCGCCGGCGCGCGCCTGCATTCAGGCCGGCCTGGTCAGGCCCGAGTTCCTGGTCGAGATCGCGGCCACGGCGGTGGTGGACGGTTAGCCGGGCTTCACTCCGCCGCCTTCGAGTCCGCCGCCGGCGCCGGCCGGGCCTGCCGTTCCGCTCCGGCCGCGCCGCTCGCGATCGCCGCTTCCATCTCCTGCGCGCTGACGCCGATTTCGGCCAGCACCTCGCGCGTGTCCGCGCCAAGCGGCGACCCGCCGCGCCTGATGGCCGAGGGCGAGCCCTCGAAGCGGATGGCGGGCCGGGCCTGCCGGAGCCGCCCGGCGAGCGGATGGTCGTATTCCACGAGCGTGCCGTTGGCTGCGACCTGCGGGTGCGTCACCATCTCTCCGCGGGTCAGCACCGGCGCGGACGGCACACTTGCGGCGTCGAACGCGACGGTCCACTCCGCCGTGGTGCGCTTGCGCAACTCCTCCTGCACCTGCTCCAGGCGCGCGTCGATATTCTCGTCGCGCAGCGCCCCGGTGGCGAAGCGCGGGTCCGCCGCCAGGTCCCCGCGCCCGGCCACCTTGCAGAAGCCGAGCCACTGTTGGTCGGTCATCAGCGAGACGCTCATGAAGCCGTCGGCGGTCTCGTAGATGAGGTCGATGAAGCTTGCCGCCCGCTGGATGGATGTCGGCGCGTCCACGAAGGTCTGCGAGCCCATGTCCGAGTTCCACAGGAAAGCGACGACGGAATCGAGCATCGAGACGCGGACATGCTGGCCCTCGCCGGTCGCCGCCCGGTGGAGCAGCGCGGCCGTGACCGCCTGGGCGGCCGTCAGCGCGGTCACCTTGTCCGGCAGGATGGTGCGCACCAGCCTCGGCCGCGCCTCGTCGGAGCCCGCCTGCACGGTGGTCAGGCCCGAGATCGCCTGCACGATGGGGTCGTAGGTCGGCTTGGAGGCGAACGGCCCCTTTTCGCCGAAGCCGCTGATCGAGACATAGACGATGTCCGGCCTGACGGCGCGGATATCCGCCTCGCCGACGCCGAGCCGCTCCACCACGCCGGGGCGGAAGTTCTGGATGAAGACGTCCGCGGTCGCGGCCAGGCGCTTCAGCAGCGCCACGCCCCCGGGCTGCTTGAGGTCGAGCACGATGGAGCGCTTGTTGCGGTTGTTGTTGAGGAACGCCGCCGACAGGCCGCCCTGCCGGTTGCCGCCGCCGCGCGTCAGGTCCCCGCCCGCCGCCTCGACCTTGATGACGTCCGCGCCCTGGTCGCCGAGGATCTGCGTCGCCATCGGCCCCGAGATCACATTGGTGAGATCGACGACCCGAAACCCCGACAACGGCCCGCTCATGGCACTCCGCCTCCCTGACTGCGCCCGAGACATTAGAGCGTTTCCGCCCGAGGCCAAACCGCCTGCCGCCCCGGCCGGCTCCGTGCTATATGCCGGGCCATGAGCGAGGCGCAACATATCGCCGTCATCGGGGCCGGAATCGTCGGGACCGCAACGGCCTGCTACCTGCGGCGCGACGGGCACCGGGTCACGCTGATCGACCCCGAGCCGCCGGGCACGATGACCTCCTTCGGCAATGCCGGCGCGATCAGCTCCCATTCCTGCCTGCCGCAGACGGGGCCCGGCCTCCTGTTCAAGGCGCCCCGCTGGCTGCTGGACCCGAAGGGGCCGCTCTTCATCCGCTGGCGCCACCTGCCGGAATTCCTGCCCTGGCTCATCCGCTTCGTGCGCGCGGGCCGCCCGGAGCCGATGCGCCGGCAGATGGACGCCATGGCCGCCCTGCACCGCCTGGCCCTCGACGCGCACAGGGACCTCGCCGCCGAGGCCGGCACGGCGGGCCTCATCCGGCAGAACGGGACGCTCACCGTCTATGAGAGCGCGCGGTCCTTCCGCGCCGCATTGGGCGACCGGGAGGGGCAGCGGCAGCGGGGCTTCGAGGTCGAGGAGCTTTCGGGCGACGAGCTCCGCCAGCTCGAACCGGGGCTGGCGCCGATCTTCCCGCATGCGGTCTTCTTCCCCGGGGGCGCCCATACGGTCGATCCGGGCGCGCTCACCGCCGGCCTCGCGGAAGCCTTCTCGCGCGGCGGCGGGCGCATCCTGGCGGCGCACGTAACCGGCTTCGACTACGCCGACGACCGCCCGGCGGCGGTGCGCACCTCGAAGGGCCGTCTGGCGGCGGACGGTTTCGTCGTCGCGGCCGGGGCCTGGTCGGCGGGCCTTGCCGAAATGCTCGGCGAGAGGGCCGTGCTCGAATCCGAGCGCGGCTACCATCTCACGCTTGCCGACCCCGGCGTCGAGACGCGCCACCCGGTCTCCTTCTACGACCGCAAGTTCATGGCGACGCCGATGCAGATGGGCCTGCGGCTTGCCGGCACGGCAGAATTCGCCGGCCTCGACGCGCCGCCCAACTGGAAGCGCGTCGAGCCGCTCCGCGCCCATGCGAGAAAGGCGTTCCGCGACATCCGCACGGAGGACGGCTCCCCCTGGATGGGCAACCGGCCGGCCACGCCGGATTCGCTGCCGGTGCTCGGCGCGTCGGTGCTGCACGGCAATGTCTGGTACGGCTTCGGCCACGGGCATCTGGGGCTGACGGCCGGGCCGATCAGCGGCCGGCACATCGCCGACCTCGTGGCCGGACGCCCGCCCGCCATCGACATGGCCCCCTACAGCATCGGCCGCTTCTGATGCTGACCGACGCGCAGCTCGACCGCTACGCCCGGCACCTGATCCTGCCGGAGGTGGGCGGGGCGGGGCAGCAGAAGCTGCTGTCGTCGCGCGTGCTGGCGGTGGGCGCGGGCGGCCTCGGCGCGCCGCTGCTGCTCTATCTCGCCGCCGCCGGCGTCGGCGCGCTCGGCGTCATCGACGACGACGAGGTCGATGTCTCCAACCTCCAGCGCCAGGTAATCCACAGCGCGGACCGCATCGGCCGGCCCAAGGCCGAGAGCGCGGCAGACGGCATCCGGGCGCTCGATCCCGCCATCCGCGTCGAGACCCATGCCGAGCGGCTGACGGAGGCCAATGCCGGCCGGCTCTTCCGGGACTACGATCTCATCCTCGACGGCAGCGACAATTTCGCGACCCGCTACCTCGTCAACGATGCGGCCGCCGCCGCCGGCCGGACGCTCATCTCCGGCGCGGTGCTGCGCTTCGACGGCCAGGTCTCCACCTTCAAGCCCCATGCCGGTCCGGAGCATCCCTGCTATCGCTGCCTCTTTCCGGAGCCGCCGCCGCCGGGCGCGGTGCCGGCCTGCTCGGAGGCCGGAATCCTCGGCGCGGTGGCGGGCGTCGTCGGCACGCTCATGGCGGTCGAGGCGCTGAAGGAGCTGGTCGGCATCGGCGAGGGCCTCTCCGGGCGGCTGCTGCTCTACGACGCGCTCGCGGCCTCGACGCGCATTATCCGCTTCAAGCGCCGCGCCGGCTGCCCCACCTGCGGCGGTCCGGGCGCGTAGCGGCCCGCTTGCCCCGAATTGCACCGGAGGCCATATAGGTCTCCAAGGATACCAACCGGAAGACCCGCCCCATGACCCTCCCGTCCCGCGCCATTCTCGTCGTCCTGCTGGCCGTCCTCGCCTGCCTGCCCTGGAACCCCCGCGAGGCAAGGGCCGACACGGAGGAGGAGGTGGCCGCCCTCATCGAATATCTCCGCCAGAAGGACCCGGAAATCGTCCTTGAGGCGGTGCAGGCCTGGTGGAAGGAGCAGGAGGCATACCGGGAGCGGCAGCAGGTGGAGCTCATCGCCGCCAACTGGGAGGCGCTGGCCGGCGCGGAAGGCGACCCCGCCATCGGGCCGGCGGACGCCGACGCGGTGCTGGTCGAGTTCTTCGACTATCGCTGCAGCTTCTGCAAGCGGGTGCTGGGAGACGTGTTGGCGCTGGCCGAGGGCGACAGCCGGCTGCGCATCGTCTTCAAGGAATTCCCGATCCTGGGCCCGCCGTCGGTCGCGGCGGCCCGCGCCTCGCTCGCCGCCGACCGGCAGGGCAAATGGACCGAGTTCCATGTCGCGCTCATGTCCGCGCCCGGCGCGCTGAACGAGGACCGGATCATGGATATCGCTGCCGAACTCGGCCTCGACCTCGCGCAATTGCGCGCCGACATGGAGAGCGAGGCCGTCACGGCGGTCATCGAGCGCAACCACGCGCTGGCGCAGCAACTCGGCATCCGCGGCACCCCCGCCTTCCTGGTGAAGAACGCGATCATGCCCGGCGCGGCCTCGCGCGACGAGCTCGCCGAGATGGTCGCGGGAGCGCGGGAGGCCGGTTGACGAAGGGGCGCCCGCGGGCGGCGGCCAAGAGCGATCGGTCGTCGCGCTACCGGACCGCCCGGACCTCGAGGTGCAACCCCTCCCGCCTCTGCAGGCAGCCGATGATCTCGAACAGGTTCCGCGCCTGCGGATTGCCGGCGGGGCCGAACATGCGCATCAGGCTCTTGGGCGGCCTCTCGGTCAGTCCGCCGAGTTCCCGGAACCCGATGGTGGCGTTGATATAGTCGCGCAGCATCGCCTTGCCGGTCTCCATGTCGCCGGAAAGCAGAAGTTCGACTCCTTCCCGGAGCAGTTCCTCACGGAAAGCCGGATCGCGGTCGACACGCGCCCGGATGGTCTCCTTGAAGTCTCGCGTCAGGGGCATGGTGCTCAAGCCTCTCTTCTCTTTCGGCGCTTGTAGTCCCGCCAACGGACCCGTGCGGTTTCGATGTCCTGCTGCTGGCGTTGTTTGGTTCCCCCGCCCAACAGGATCACCAGCGCGTCGCCATCCCAGCCGAAGTAGATTCGATAGCCGGGACCGAAGGCGATTCTGTATTCGAATACTCCCGCACCCACGCTTTTGACTCCAGACAGGTTTCCCTGCTCCAGCCGGACCAAGGCGGTCGTCGTCTTGGCCGCAGCCCGGGCGTCGAGTCGATCGAACCATCTGGCATACGGGCTGCGGCCTTCGGGATCGACATACTCCCGGATCGCCATCATCGCCGACAAGGTAACCTATGTGTTACCAAAAAGGCAAGTGAGAACGCGAGACGAATATTGGCTTTCAAGGCAATTCCTCCCCCACCGGCGTCATGGTGACTTCGTGGCGGCTGGTCTGGCTGCCGGCGCTGCGGAGCACACCCTTGACGGGCGCGACATCGGAATAGTCGCGGCCGCGCGCAACGGTGACATGGCCGTCCCCGGCGAGGCACGCGTTGGTCGGGTCGTATTCCACCCAGCCGGCGTCCCGCCCGCACCAGGCGCGCACCCAGGCATGCATGGCGTCCGCGCCCTGGAGGCGGGGCCGGCCCGGCGGCGGGACCGTGCGCAGGAAGCCGCTGACATAGCCTGCCGGAATGCCGAGCGCGCGCAGGCACGCGATCATGGCGTGGGTGAAGTCCTGGCAGACGCCGCGCCGGCGGCGGAAGGCTTCCAGCGCCGGCGTGTCCACTTCGGTCGCTCCCGCATCGAACGCCATGTCGCGGTTGAGCGCGAGCCCGACCGCCTCCACCGCCTCCGCCGCGCCCGCGCCCGCGCCCGGCGGCAGGGCGGCATGCGCATAGTCCCGGAACTCCGGCTCCTCCGGCAGGCGCGGCGAGGCGGCGAGGAAATGGTGCGGCGCGTCCGGCGCGAGCGAGCGGATGGCGGCAGCGTCCCCGGCAAGCGCGGCCGCGGGCGGCGAACCGGGCAGCGATGCCGGGCCCGCCTCCCGCCGCACGCGGGCGGCCAGCGAATAGACGACCTCCTCATGCGCGCCGCCGAAGGCCAGGTCGGTCGCCATGTTGCCGAAGAAGTCCCGCCGGTCGCGGCGCTCGGCCGGCCCCGGCGACACATCGACCGCGGCCGCCACGACATGCTGCGCGCCCGCAAGCGTCGGCGGCAGCAGGCGCAGCGTCTGGCGGCTGGCCGCCACCGGCGCGTCGTAGTGCTGGCGGATCGAGAGCGCGATGTCGTAGAGCAAGGGCGGCGTCCGCGTCAGGTGAGATACGCCCCGGAGAGGAGGTCGGAAAGCCCGTCCAGCCGCTCCCCGAGCGCTGCCAGCGCCGCCCCGTCCACCGTCTCCGGCGTCTCGACCGCGATGGCGGCATGGGCCCGCAGCGCGGCGCGCGCGAGCGGCGACATCACGCCGTGCGCCTCCGCGCCCGGAAGCAGCGCGATCAGGGCGCGCATCCGCTCCAGCAGGAACAGGACCGAGCGCGGGTTCATGGTGTCGAACACCATCAGGTCCACCACCATGTTGCGGTGCGTGCCGAGCGAGTAGCGGCGCTGGTAGGTCATGGTGCAGTCGCCGATTTCCATGGCGAGGTCCAGCGCGCCCTCCGGCGCGGCCGGGTCGGCGAAATGGGCCAGCGCCGAGGCCAGGCCGGACGCGCGCTCCAGCTCCCGTCCGAGGATGAGGAAGCGCCAGCCGGTGAAGCGGTACATGTTCTCGTGGACGAGGCCGCTCAGGCCCGCAATGCGGTGCAGCAGGCCCGTCATGATGCGCGCCGTGTCGTCGCCCGCCCGCGCGGTGCGGGCCGTCTCCTCGGCGGCCTCGTTCAGGTTGCGCAGCGCCGTCCAGCCGTCGATGGAGAAACGGTCATGCACCCGGCTCGCGCAGACCAGCGCGGAGTCGAGCGTGCGCAGCAGGCCCTGCGGCACGTTCTCCCCGGGGTCGAGCGGCAGGTCCCGGAGATAGTCGCAGAGGCTCGCCTGGAGTGGATTGTCCCGAGACCCCGTCTCCGCCACGCGCAGGTGGAACGCCCGCAGCAGCCGGATCGCGGCTTCCGCCCGCTCGACATAGCGCCCGAGCCAGAACAGGTTGTCCGCCGCCCGGCTCGGCAGGGTTCCCGGCAGCGGCCGGCGGTAGGTGTCGGACGGGCGCGCCGTCATCGTGTCGATGGGCACCGGCCCGTCGCTGACCACCCAGATGTCGGCGACGGCGCCCGGGTCCCCTGCCGAGACGCCGCCGAGGCGGGCATAGCCGCCGGGCATCGCGCGCCAGCCTTCGGCGGTGCGCGCGAGGAACAGGCGCAGCGTCACCGGCCGCGCCTGCAATGCGCCGCCGGCCCAGGCCGGCGCGGTCGAGAGGGGCGCGGGCTCCGGCGCCGCCGCCCACCAGCCTGCCGCCGACCCTGCCGCCGGCCCGCCTCCGGACTCGGTGATCTTCGGCAGGTGCGGCGCGAGCGCCGGGTCTTCCAGGACGCCCGAGCCGAGCGCGTTGACCGCCGAGAGCGTCCCTTCGCGGAGCGCGCCGACCAGGCCCGGCACGCCGGCGGCGGAGGTTTCGTCCAGCTCCAGCGGGTCCGCGCGCCCGGCCCGGAGCCGGCGCCAGAGGACGCCGAGCGGGCGCGGGCCGGCCACGGTACGGATCGTCGCGGCGCCGTTCTCGATGGCGATGTCCTCGCCCTCGAACAGCATGAAGCCCAGATAGCGCGCCAGATAGGCATGCTCGAAATAGCCCGCCCCGCCGGGGCCCGCCGTCAGCATGCCGACCCGCCCGCCGCCCACCCGGTCGAGCGCCGCCAGCGCATCGCGAAAGGCGCGGAAGAAACCTGCCAGGCGATGCACATGGGACTCCTGGAACAGCTCCTGGAACACGCGCTGCGTGGCCAGCCGCGTTTCCAGCGCGGTGCCGGCGCCGGCGGGCGAGTCGGTGCGGTCGCGCAGCACCTGCCAGCTTCCGTCGGGCCGGCGCGCGACATCGAAGGCGAGGAAGTGCAGCCAGTGGCCGGATGCGGGCCGCACGCCCACCAGCGGACGGAGCCAGGCGGGACCGGCCGCGACCGGCCCCGCCGGCAGCAGCCCCTCCGCGACCAGCCGGCCCTCGCCATAGAGGTCAGCGGCCACCGCTTCCAGCAGTTCCGCCCGCTGCACGAGGCCGCCGGCGAGGTCCCGCCATTCCCGCTCGTGCAGGATGAGCGGCACCGGGCTGAACGGCCATGTCCGCCCGCCCGGCCCCTCCGCGCCCTGCCGGCGGAAGAACACGCCGGCATCGTGCAGATATTGCTCGCCGCGCGCCGTCCGCCGCTTCAGGCTCTCCTCCGAAAGCCGGGCGAACCCCTCGGCGAATTGCCGCCAGACCGGCCGGATGCGCCCCTCTCCATCCAGCAGCTCGTCGAAACCGTCCGGCTCCGGGCGGTAGCCGGCGAACCGGGGCTCCCGTTCCAACGCCTGCCGTCTCGTCGGCTGCAGCACCGCTCGCTCCGTGGGCCCGGACAAAGAAGCCCATGGTAGCCGTGCGTCGCCTTGGCCGGTAGCGGTCAGGGCGAAGGGCGCTGTGACCGGCCTGGAAGATCGGGGCCGCCCCGAATCAAGCCGTCTCCGCTTCCGCACTCCGGGCTTCCCGGCGCCGCTTCACCAGGTGCAGGGGGAGTTCCGTGCGCAGTTTGCCAACATCGACATGCCAGAGAGCGCCCCAGCTTGCCTGAACAGGGTCGCGGAAACGGCCGGCCGGCGCAGCCGTTCCTTCGAGGCGTTTCCTGCAGAAGCGGGCAACACGGCCGAGATTGCCGTCGGGGTCCTCGACCCGGCCTCGCGCCAGATCGCAGGCATAGCCCAGCTGGCGCAGGGAAGCCTCGTCCTCGCGGCCATCCGGCATATGCCGGCCCGCCGCCACCTTCGCGAGCAGTTCCATCAGGTCGCGGTCCCTGCGGCGGGCGGCGCCGAAGGCGTCCTCATGGCGGCTCGGGGACATCGCCTTCCCTCGCAACGATCTCTTTTGCTTCCTCGAAATTACGCCTGACAAACTTAGTATCCCCCACATAGTAGTCCAGAGCTTCTTCCATTCTTTCCGCGAAGAGCAACGGATCGACAAGGCCTTGCGCAGCGAGCTGGCGGATGTCTTCCCGATCGCGGTCCGAGAAGCGTGCGACCTTCGATACCGCCAAGTCGACAGGGTCTATCATGAGGATGACGATATTTCCCGCTCGCGACACTTCCCGTGCCCGCTTCCCCCAGTCCGGCGAGAAAGAGCGCATTACCTCGGAAAAGCCGCCGTCCATCGCGACCAGATGCCGGTCATCCGGGTCGTCCGGGTTCGGCGTTTCAAAGATTTGCATGTCCGGGGGAATGGGAACGCGGTGCGACCACTCGATATCGACATCGTCCGACATCCGGTGCCCCGTGTAGTAGTTCACGGCAATGCCGCCTGCGATCCTGGCCTCAACCGGTTCCCGAAGGCTCCCGAGGCGGTCGGAGAGAGATTCGAGATGCCGGCGCAGCGCGGGCAACAGCTGGCGATCCGTCATGTTCGGCGCTCCCTGCGCATGGTCTGCCTTTCGCCTCGAAGACAAGTATATTCGTCTCCTTCCCGGACACCGAGCCGCAAAACCCCGCACGCCCCTGCGGCCGCATATCGCCTTCCCGCCGAAAGCGGTGGGGACCGGCCGAACCGTTATTGCGCCCGGCCGGCTCCCATGCTTCCTTTCGCTCCCATGCTGAAGAACCTCTGGTACACGGGCGCGCCGCTCGACCGGATCTCGCACCTGCGGGAGGATCCGGTGTGGATCGCGGCCAGGCGCCGGGCGAAGGATACGCGGCTGGTGCCCGTCTGGCGCTCGCGGTCGCTGGTCCACACGGAGGACGACCGGGCGCTGATCCTGACCGTCGAGGAGGCCGGCGAACTGCTCGATTCGGCCCAGCACGAGGTGGTGCTCGGGCTGGAGGGCGACACGCTCTATATCGGCCTCGACCTCTCGCACCTGGAGGACCCGTACGGCCACCCCCGCATCGAGGCGGAGGGCGCGTTCGAGGACCTGCGCCAGATCGGCCCGGTCATTCCGGCGGAGGAGGGCGCCATCCTCGCCCATGCGCGCGGCATGATGACCTGGCACCAGCGCCACCGCTTCTGCGGCGTCTGCGGGTCGCCGACGGAGGTGAGCCACGGCGGCTACCAGCGCAATTGCACGGGCTGCGACGCCCAGCATTTCCCTCGCACCGACCCGGCGGTCATCATGCTGGTCCACAAGGACGACAACTGCCTGCTGGGGCGCACGCACCACTTCCCGCGCCGCATCTATTCCACGCTCGCGGGCTTCGTCGAGCCGGGCGAGAGCCTGGAGGAGGCGGTCGTGCGCGAGGTGTTCGAGGAAGCCGGCGTGCGCGTCGGCGAGGTGCGCTACATGGCCTCCCAGCCCTGGCCGTTCCCCTCGTCGCTGATGCTCGGATTCCATGCCGAGGCCGAGGCGATGGACCTCAACATCGACCCGAAGGAGCTCGAGGACGCCCGCTGGATGCGGCGCGACCAGCTGGACCGGCTGGAGGATTACGACATGGAGCTGCCGCGCCGCGACAGCATCGCCTGGCGGCTGGTCAAGGCCTGGCTCGACGGTGTGTGACCTGCTCGCGCCAGAGCACATAGAGCCCTGAGGCGACGATCAGCCCGCCGCCGGCGAAGGTCGCCGTGTCCGGCAGGTCCTGGAAGGCGAACCAGCCGATCAGCACGGCCCACAGCATCCGCGAATAGTTGAAGGGCGCGAGCAGGGCGGCCTCCGTCACGGCGAAGGCGTTTATCATCAGGAAATGCGCGCCCGCGCCGATCACGCCCGAGAACGCCATCCATGCCCATGTCTCCCAGGCCGGCCACTGCCAGAAGAAGGGCATGGCCGCGGTAAGCAGCAGCGCCCCGCCCGCCGAGGTGTAGAACAGCGTCGCCAGATGGTCCTCCCGCGCCGTGATGATGCGCGTGACGAGCTGGAAACCCGCGAAGAAGACCGCGCCGATGAGCGGCAGCACCGCCGCCCAGTGGACGATGCCGAGCCCCGGGCGGATCACCACCACGACCCCCGCCCAGCCGAGCAGCACCGCCGCCCAGCGGTGCGGCCCGACCCGCTCCTTCAGCACCGGCCAGGAGAGCGCGGTCATGAACAGCGGCGCGGCGAAGCTGATGACCGTCGCGTCCGCGAGCGCCAGATATTGCAGGCCCACGAACAGCATGGAGAGCGAGCCGACCAGGCAGCCCGCCCGCAGCAGCTGCAATCCGGGATTGCGGGTGCGCAGCCAGCGCCGGGGCGGGATGCGGGCGATCGTGAAGCCGGTCGCAAGGGTGACGGCGATGAAGGTGAAATAGCCCCAGGCCATCTGCACGCCGCTCAGCCCCGAAGCCACATGCTTGGCGATCGCGTCCACTGCCGTGATGCCGACCATCGCGACCAGCATGAGCGGGATGCCGAGGGACGGGCGGTGGCGTGGCGGCAAGGCGGTTCCGTTCGGGAAAGGGGGCGGCCGCAGTGGAATAGCCGTAATTGGCCCGCCGGGCTATGATTGCCGTCGAAGACGGTGGATCGATAAGGAGGGTTCCGCGATGGACGGGCTCCAGACGGCAATATCCGGGGAAACGGCAGCCGCCAACCGGCCGATAGCGGCGATGCTGGCGGAGTTCGCCTGCGGCCTCGACGACAGGCAGGTTCCCGACCGGGTCATGGAGCGCGCCCGCCTCCACATCCTCGACTGCATCGGCATCGCGCTCGCCTCGACCGGCTACGAGTTCGGCCGCAAGACCCTGGACTCCGTTCGAAGGCTGGCGGGCGAGGGCGCCTCGCCGGTGATCGGCACGGATGTCCGCCTGCCGATGCGCGACGCCGCGCTGGTCAACGGCACGCTGATCCACGGCCTCGACTATGACGACACCCATTCCGACGGCGTGGTGCACGCCTCGGTCTCGGCGCTTTCCGCCGCGCTGGCGCAGGGCTTCGAGTCGGGCGCCGCCGGCCGGGACCTGCTGGCCGCCTACCTGGTCGGCGTCGAGGCGTCGTCGCGGATCGGCCAGGCGGCCCAGGGCGGCTTCCATCTGCGCGGGCACCATCCGACCGGCCTTGTCGGCGCGTTCGGCGCGGCGCTGACCGCCGCCCGCCTCGCCGGCCTCTCCGAGCGCGAGGCGGCGATGGCGCAGGGCATCGCGCTCTCCATGGCCGCCGGCAGCCTGGAGTTCCTCTCCGACGGCGCCTGGACGAAGCGCATCCATCCCGGCTGGGCAGCCGTGGCGGGCATCACCGCCGCCGCGCTGGCCGGCGGCGGCTTCCAGGGCCCGAGCGCGCCCTATGAGGGGCGCTACGGCCTCTACAACCTGCATCTGGGCGCGGGCCACGAGGCGCGGCTCGACATGGCGACGGCCGCTCTCGGCGAGGTCTGGGAGTTGGAGAACGTGGCCTTCAAGCCCTATCCCGCCTGCCACTTCAACCACGCCTTCGCCGACGCCGCGCTGGCGCTCCGGCGCGACCACGGGCTCCGGCCGGAGGATGTGGACAGCATCACCGGCTATATCGCGGACGCGCAGGCCAATGTCGTCTGCCGCCCGGAGGAGACCAAGAAGCGCCCGCAGAACAGCTACGACGCCCAGTTCTCGATGCACTACACCATCGCCGCGGCGCTGACGCACGGCCGCTTCACGCTCGACGAGATCGACGCGAACGCGATCTCCGACCCGGAGGTGCTGGCGCTGGCGGACCGGGTGGATTTCGCCATCGACCCGGACTCGGCCTTCCCGCGCTACTATTCGGGCGAGATCAGGGTCCGCACCCGCGACGGGCGGGAGCTCCGCCATCGCGAGGCGGTCAACCGGGGCTCGGACGCCAACCCGCTCTCGGCCGACGACATCTCGGCCAAGTTCCGGGACAATGCCGACCGCGCCGTCGACCCCGGGCGCAGGGAGCGCATCTTCGAGGCCGTCATGGGCCTCGACCGCGCGCCCGACCTGAGCGAGCTCGACGCCGCGCTCTGCATGGGCTGACGGGCGGGCAGGAGAGCGATACTGCCCTGGTCCTGGGCCCCGCGCTGACCGGAGGACCGGATGCCGGCCCATTTCTCCTCCATCGCTGCCGGGCTTGCCCTCGGCGCGGCGGTGCTTGCGCTCTCGGCCTGTGCGGTGCTCGCGCCGCTGCCGAAGCCGAAGGGCCTCGCCGCGCGCCTTGAATCGTTCCCCACGCGCGGCCTGCCGCTGGACGGGCGCGTGACGGTCCGCTGGAACGAGCGGCAGATTCCCTTCATCGAGGCCGGGAGCGACGGCGACGCGGCGTTCGCGCTCGGCCTCGTGCATGCGCATTTGCGGCTCGGCCAGATGGCGACGGCGCGCATGCTGGCGCGGGGGCGGGTGTCCGAGATGATCGGCCCCATGGGCATCGATATCGACCGCGGCCTGCGCATCCTCTCCTACGGCCGCGCCGCGGCGGAGATCGAGCGGACCATGGACGGTGACGCGCGGCTCTGGGTCCGGCGCTTCGTGGACGGCGTCAACCACTACCAGGCCAGCGCCGCCGAACTGCCGCACGATTTCGCCGTTCTGGGCCTGGAGCCCGAGCCCTGGACCGTTGCCGATGTCCTGGCCATCGGGCGCCTCGGGGGCACCGACGTGAACTGGCTGGTCTGGGCCGACCTGCTGCCGCTCCGTGCGCGGGAGGACTGGCCCGACCTCTGGGCGCGTCTCGTGAGGGAGGGGGGCACTTCCTTTGCCAGTTTCGGCGCACCCGGGCGGACGGCCGCGATACCGCCCTGGCTCGCAGGAATCCCCAGATCGGGCAGCAACAGCGTCGCCGTGGCGGGCCGTCGCAGCGCCACCGGCGGCGCGCTCATGGCCAACGACCCCCATCTCGGCATCTTCATCCCCAATGTCTGGCTGATCGCGGGCGTGCGCTCGCCTTCGTATCACGCGGTCGGCCTGATGGCGCCGGGCCTGCCGATCTTCGCCATCGGCCGCAATCCGCACATCGCCTGGGGCGGCACCAACATGCGCGCGGCTTCCAGCGACCTCTACAATGTCGACGACCTGCCGGCGTCCGGGATCGCGGAACGGCGCGAGCGGATCGGCGTGCGCTGGTGGTTCGACGATGAGACGACCGTCCGCGAGACCCGCTGGGGGCCGATCGTGACCGACGCGCCGCTTCTCGCGAAACTGGACCTGCCGCCGCTCGCGCTGAAATGGACCGGACACAGCGCCAGCGACGAGATCGGCGCCATGCTCAGGGTCAGCCGGGCCAGGAACTTCCCCGAGTTCCGCGCCGCTTTCGACAGCTTCGCCGTGCCGGGGCAGAACATGCTCTATGCGGACAGGGAGGGGAATATCGGCCAGGTCATGGCGGTCTGGCTGCCCACGCGCCGCAGCGCGCCCGACGACATTTTCCTCGACAGGGACGCACACGACGCCTCCTGGGGCGCGATGCGCACCGGGGCGGACCTTCCCTACAGCCTCAATCCGGAAACCGGCTTCCTGGTCTCGGCCAACAACCGCCCCTCGGACACGGACATCCCCGTGGGGTTCTTCTTCTCGCCCAGCGACCGGGTGCGGCGCATGACCGCGCTGATCGCGGACGAAACGGCGGTGGACATCGAATCGCTCAAGGCGCTGCAGCAGGACATTTACATGTCCTCCTCCGTGGCGTTGCGCGACCTGTTCCTGTCCCGGCTCGACGGGCTGGGACTGACGGCGGCGGCCGAGGCCCGGGGCGCCGAGGCGGTCGGCCGGCTGCGGGAGTGGGACGGCGAGTACCGGCGCGAGTCCCGGGGCGCGGTCACGTTCGAGCAGTTCCGCCACGGCTTCGTGCGGCGCTTCTATGTCCTTCGCTACGGCGAGGACGACGGCGAAGCCTTCGCGAAGATGCGCCGGGGCACGGCGCTGCTGGCCGACGATATCGCGGCTGCGGACGAGGCGACCGTGCGCGAGGCGCTTGCCGCCGGCCTGCGTGCGGCCGCGGACGGGCTCGACGCCTTCGCCGATTGGGGAGACATGCACCGCCTCCGCCTCGCGCATCCGCTCTCCAACGTTCCGCTCATCGGCGGGCGGTACCGCTTTGCCGAAGAGGGCGTCGGCGGGAGCTCGGAAACGGTGATGAAGACCGCGCACGGGGCCACGGCGGAGCGCCATACCGTCACCTACGGGTCCAATGCGCGCCACATTTCGGACCTGTCCGACCCGGACGCGAATTATTTCGTGCTGCTCGGCGGGCAGGACGGCTGGTTCAACATCTCGACCATGCTCGACCAGTGGGAGCTGTGGCGCCGCGGCGAGTATGTGCGCGTGCCGCTCACGCCGTCCGAGGTCCGGGCGGAATTCCCGCATGTGCTGACCCTGGAGAACTGACCCCGGAAGGGGGAGACCGGGCAACCGACCATGCATGACGCGACCTGGCTTCTCCGGCTCTATGCCCGCCAACGGCTTCGGCGTCTGGCGCGCATGGACCCCGAGCAGGCGCAGCGCCGCGTCCTGTCGTCCCTCATCCGGCGCGCGCGCGGCACGCAATTCGGGCGGGACCACGGGTTTTCTGCGATCCGGTCCCTCGACGATTTCCGCGCCCGCGTTCCGCTCAGGGACTACGATGCCTTCTGGGAAAGCTATTGGCGCCAGCCCTTCCCGCGCCTGACTGACTGCACCTGGCCGGGGCCCGTTCCGTGGTTCGCCGTCTCGTCCGGGACGACGACCGGCACTACGAAATACATCCCCGTCAGCCGCGAGATGCGCCGGTCCAATGTGCGCGCGGGCACCGAGCTGATGGTCCACCATGTCGCCAACCGCCCGGAAAGCCGGCTGCTCGCGGGCCGCGTCTTCATGCTCGGCGGCTCGACCGGGCTGGTCCGCCAGGCGCCGGGCGTCTCCAGCGGCGACCTGAGCGGTATCGCGGCGGCGGAAATGCCGCGCTGGGCAAGGCTGCGCTACTTCCCGCCGCGCGACCTGGAGACCATCGCCGACTGGGAGGAGAAGATCGGCCGCTTCGCCGCGCGCTCCCTGGACGAGGAGATTTCGGGCGTCGCCGGCACGCCGAGCTGGCTGCTGATCTTCTTCGAGCGCCTCGCCGAGACCGCCGGCAGCAGGTCCGGCCGGATCGCCGACATCTGGCCCGCGCTCGAAATGCTGAGCCATGGCGGCGTCGCCTGGGCGCCCTACCGCGACCGCTTCGCCGCCCTGCTGGAAGGCAGCGGCGCGGAGACGCGCGAGGTCTATCCGGCCAGCGAAGGCTTCTTCGCCATCGCCGACCGCGGGGACGGCGAGGGCCTACGGCTGCTGCTCGACACCGGCATCTTTTACGAGTTCATTCCGGTCGATCAGCTGGACAGCCGGGAACCGGACTGCCGCTGGATCGGCGACGCGGAGCCGGGCGTCAACTACGCGCTCGCCGTCACCACCTGCGCCGGCCTCTGGCGCTACCTCGTCGGCGACACGGTGATGCTGGTCGACCGCGATCCGCCGCGCCTCCTCGTCACCGGGCGGACGAGCTACATGCTGTCCGCATTCGGCGAACACGTGATCGGCGCCGAGGTCGAGCGCGCCGTGGCGGAGGCCGCAAGGGCCATCGGCGCCACGGTCAGCGACTTCGCCGCCGGAAGCCTGTTTCCGGACGAGGCCGGCGCGCGCGGCGGGCACCTCTACATCGTCGAGTTCGGAGCGGAACCCGGCGGGACTGGCCCCGATGCCGGGCGGCAGGTCCGCTTCGCCGAAACGCTGGACGCGGCGCTCTGCCGCCTCAACGACGACTATGACGCCCACCGCGCGGGCGGCTACGGCCTGGACGCCGCGCGCGTGCGCCTCATGCCTCCCGGCGGTTTCGCCGCATGGATGAAAAGCCGCGGCAAGCTCGGCGGCCAGAACAAGGTGCCCCGCATCGTCAACGACCGCGACCTCTTCGCCGCCTTGCAGGCCTTCGCCGATGCGTATGAGAGGACGCCAAATTGACGCCGTCCCCCGCCGCCGCCAGAATGGGCGCGGCGGCAGGGAGGCAGCGGTCGATGGAGACGGTGAGGGTCGGGTCGGTCGAGGAGTTCGAGCCGCTGCCCGCGAAGAAGGTGGTGAAGGTCGCGGGCGAGGAGGTCGGCGTCTTCCGCCTCGATGACGGCTTCTATGCCTGGCGCAACAACTGCCCGCACCAGGGCGGCCCCGTCTGCCAGGGCCGTATCTACAACCGGGTGCTGGAAACGCTCGACGCCGGCCGTCGCTCGCTCGGGCGGCGCTATGACGAGGAGCGGGTCAACATCGTCTGCCCCTGGCACGGGCTGGAATACGACATCCGCACCGGCCGCCACCCCGGCAATGACGGCATGGCGCTGGAGCCCGTGGCCGTGCAGGTCCAGGACGGAGAGGTCTATGTCTCCCTCTGACCTCAGGGGGCATAACGACGCTTACGCGGATTTCGACGAGGACGCGCGCCGCCTCTGGACGCTTGCCGCCGAGGCGGTCGAGCGCGGCGAGGCCCACCGCATCCCGGACAGCGCCGTCGCCGACCTGATGACGGCGGCCGTCAAGCTCTACGCCGCCAAGGCGGACGGCGAGGACCGCACCTTCCGCCCGCTGCACGGGCGCTATGACGAGGTGGTGACGCCGACCGAGGCGCTCACCGCCGTCACCGAATTGCTGCGCGCGCTGCGCCTCGGGCCGATGGAGTTCGGCCTCTGGTCGCGCCGCCGCCCGGAGGACTACCATTTGAGCGAGGCCGCGCCGGCGGCCGCCGAGAAGGAGGCCTGAGCCCATGGATGCCGTGATTCGAAACGCCGGCGCGATGCCCGTGCAGGAGATGGGCACCGAGACCGACACGCGCGATTACCTGGCCCATGCCCGCGCCCATGCCCGCAAGGCCGGCTACGCCGACTGGACCATCGTCGATATCGACGCGCACCATGTCGAGACCGTCCACTGGCACGAGATCATCGACTATATCGAGGACCCGGTGCTCCGCCACCAGGCGACGATGTACCAGAAGGAGCGCATCGGCGCGCCGCCCTACGGCCTCAACGGCGATCTCGGTCTGCGCTACCAGGATGTCGGCGGGCGCATCCCGCACCAGTCCTCGCGGCGCGAGAAGGTGGACGAGCCGGGCGTGCATCTCGACGTGGCGCTGACGCGCCGGGCGATGGAGGCGCTCTGCGTGGACTACATGGTGCTCTTCCCGACGCCGATGCTGTTCATCGGCATGCACCCGCAGGTGGAGATGGAGGCGGTGCTCTCGCACGCCTACAACCGCTGGCTGGCGGAGAACGTGCTCTCGGCCGAGGACGGCATCCTGTCGCTCGCCGTGCTGCCGTTCAACTCGCCGGATGCCGCCTGCCGCACGGTGGAGGAGTTCGGCGCCAACCCGAACATCATCGGCTTCACCGTCACCTCGACGCGCTACAAGCCGGTCCATGCCAACGAATATATGCGCCTCTACCGGATGATCGAGGAGACCGGCAAGCCCATCGCCTTCCATGCCGGCTACCACTGGCAGGACCCCTCGCTCGCCACCTGCAACAGCTTCCTCGGCATGCACGCTCTGGGGTTCGTGTGGTGCAATCTCGTCCACATGACCAACTGGATCCTGAACGGCATTCCGGAGCGCTTCCCGAAGCTGAACAGCCTCTGGGTGGAGAGCGGGCTTTCCTGGGTCCCGTTCCTGATGCAGCGCCTCGACGACCAGTATCTGATGCGCCAGAGCGAGGCGCCGCTGCTGACGAAAATGCCGTCCGACTACATGCGCGAGAGCTGCTTCTACACCTGCCAGCCGCTGGAGAAGAGCAGCGAGGTGGGCCTGAAGGCGACCCTTGAGATGATAAACGCCGAGACCCAGCTCCTCTACGCCTCGGACTGGCCGCATTTCGACTTCGATGCGCCGCGCGCGATCTACGACATCCCGTTCCTCACCGAAGACCAGAAGCGCAACATCCTCGGCCGCAACGCCGCCCGCCTCTTCAACCTCCCGAAGAAGGACCGCGCGAGGAAGGCGGCGTAGGGCGCCGGCGAAGCCGGCGGGGCTGCGGGGCAATCGATCGTCCACGGTCCGCCGCGGGCCCGACGGAGGCGAGGTTGAAACGCCGGCTCCACCTGAACCTGTTCATCTACGCCCGCGGCCACCACGAGGCGGCCTGGCGGCATCCCATGGCGCCCCGGCGCGAACTGCTGGACATCGACCATATCGTCGAGTGCGCGCGGAAGGCCGAGGCGGCGCACATGGATTCGATCTTCCTCGCCGACACGCTGGGGCTGGCGCCCGATTCGGACCGCACGGCGCGCATGTATCTGGACCCGTTCACCACGCTGGCGGCGACCGCCATGGCGACGAGCCGGATCGGGCTCATCGGCACGGCTTCGACGACCCACTCCGAGCCCTTCAACATCGCCCGCATGTTCGCCTCGCTGGACCATATCAGCCGGGGGCGGGCAGGGTGGAACATCGTCACCTCCTTCAGCATCGCCGGGGCCGCCAATTTCGACAGCCGGGGCCGGCGCCCCCATGCCGACCGCTACGAGCGGGCGGAGGAGTTCGTGGACGTCGCCAAGAAACTCTGGGACAGCTGGGCGGACGACGCCGTCCTGGACGACCGCGAGGCCGGCCGTTACTACCGCCGCGAGCGGGTAAGGCCCATCGACCACCACGGCCCCCACTACGATGTGGCGGGGCCGCTGAACATCCCGCGCGGCCCCCAGGGATGGCCGGTGCTCGTCCAGGCCGGCTCCTCGGACACCGGCAAGACCTTCGCGGCGCGGCACGCCGAGGCGGTGTTCACGGCCCACATGACCAAGGCCACCGCGCAGGAGTTCTACAGGGACCTGAAGGCGCGCACGGCCGCCAGCGGCCGGCCGGCGGACCAGTGCCTGATCCTGCCCGGCATCAGCATGGTCATCGCCGGCACGGAGGCCGAGGCGAAGCGCATGGAGCGGGAGCTCAACGAGATGGCCGACATCGGGTCGAGCCTCTCGCGCCTCTCGCAGCGCTTCGACGGGCACGACTTCTCGCACATCCCCCTCGACCGCGCGCTGACGGCCGGCGATTTCCCCGACCCGGCCGAGAACCAGAGTTCGCGCGGCCGCACCGAGCTGATCGTGGGCGCCGTCGAGCGCGACGCGCTGACGATGCGCCAGCTGCTGGGGAAGCTGGCCGGCGCGCGCGGGCATTTCGTCATGGCGGGCACGCCCGAGCAGGTCGCCGACACCATCGAGGAGTGGGTGGACGACGGCGCGGCCGACGGCTTCAACGTCATGCCGCTGCTCCTCCCGCACATGCTGGACGCGTTCGCCGACGAGGTCGTGCCGATCCTCAAGCGCCGCGGGCGCTTCCGCACGGAGTATGCCGGCGCGACGCTGCGCGACCATTACGGCCTGCAGCGGCCCGCCGCATAGCGCCGGACAATTGGGCAAGGGGGCCGTTTCGGGAGGGTTTCCAATGAGGAACACAGGACATGCCGGCTTGAGCGCGAACGCCGAAGCCGCCCGGCATATCGACGAAGCGATACGCGCGTTCACGCTCAATTACGGCGACGCCAGCGGGCATCTGGCCGAGGCGCGCGAAGCCGATCCCGGCTGCGCGATGGCGGACATCCTCGAAGCCTGGCTCCTGGCGCTGACCAAGGACGGCGCCCCGATGGCGCGCGCGCGGGCGCTGCTCTCCGGGATCGCCGGGACCGGGCTGACGGAGCGCGAAGCGCGGCATCTGGCGGCGGTGCGCCTCGCCGCGGAGGGCCGGTGGCCGTCGGCCGTCGCCGTGCTCGACCGCCACCTGATGGAGGATCCGCAGGATCTGGCGGGCCATCAATGCGCGCTGCGCCTCGACGGCTATCTCGGCCGCTTCCACCGCCAGGCCGCCCGCGCCGCCCGCGCCATGCCGTTCTGGTCGAAGGACGAGCCCGGCTACGGCATCATGCTGTCCTTCTACGGTTTCGGCCTGGAGGAGTTCGGGGATTTCGCCCGCGCGGAGGAGGTCGGCCGCGCCGCGGCGGAGCTCGAGCCCTACGGCTACTGGCCGCATCACGCCGTCTCTCATGTGCTGGAGATGACCGGCCGGCCGGACGAGGGCATCGCCTGGATGGACGGCCGCCGGCCCTACTGGACCGCTCCGAAATGCAACAACCGGGTTCATATCTGGTGGCACAAGGCGCTGTTCCACATCGAGCTCGGCGAGTTCGAGGCCGCGCTCGCGCTCTATGACGATGAAATCCTGCCTGCGATGCGCGTTGCCGGCACGCAGCTCTGCAACGCCGCGTCGCTGCTCTGGCGGCTGGAGACGCTCGGCTGCGAGGCGGGCGAACGCTGGAGCCGGCTGCTGCCGCTCTGGCAGGGGCTGGTCTCCGGCATGACGAGCCCGTTCAACGAGGTCCATGCCGCCATGACGGCGCTGCGCGCGGGCGACAGGGCCGCCTACGGGACGGTGCTGGACGGCATGAAGCGGACGGCCGCCGCGAACAGCGAGATCGCGCCCGCCTACCGGGACATCTCCATTCCCGTCGCCGAGGCGCTGGCCTGCTTCACCGACGGCGACTATGCGGGCGCCGTCGACCGCCTGCTCGCGGCCGAAGCCCATCTCTGGCGCATGGGCGGCAGCATTGCCCAGCGCGACCTCGTGGCGTGGACGCTCGCCGAGGCGGCGATCCGCGCGGGCCGGCGCCATGTTGCGCTGGCGCTCGCCAACGAACGGCTGGCGCTCAGGCCCGGAAGCGCCGTGAACCGGCGCTTCCTGCAGGAGGCCCGCGCCATCGCCGCCTGACGACCGGCATCCGGTGCGCCTGTCCCGCCGCACCGGGGCCTGCCTGCATGGTTTTCCACAGGCGAAAGCCGTTTTGTTCTCATATGTGGATATAATTATCCGCAAAGGGCTTGCATTCTAGGAAATTATGCTACAATGGCTCCCAGGGCAGCGGTGTCCATGGGTCCGCTTCCCGCCTTCCGGCCCGGCGCCGGAACGACCCCCATTCGACGCACAGGCGAAGTGCGCCCGGCATCCCGCCGCGCAGGCGGGCGCGCGGGCAATCAGCCGCGCGAACCGCGCCGCCGCGATACGCCCGCCCCCGCCCGCACGCAGGCGCGCACGCGATACGCGCGAAACAGGGTCGCTCCCCGCCGGGAGCAATCATAACTGTCACCCCGGCCTCCGAGCCGGGGCGAACGCCCAGCGGAACGAAAGGAGCCGCATCCCATGCCCATCATCGACCCCGCCATTGCCCTCTCCACCCGGCAGGAAGCCTTCTGCCGCCACTATGCCGTCTCCGGCAATGCCGCCGGCGCCGCAAGGCAGGCCGGCTATGCGGAGCGCTCCGCCCGCCAGACCGGATGCGCGCTGCTGGAGCGGCCCTGGATCGTCGAACGCCTGCGCCGCATCCGCCTGTCGTGGAAGCGCACCGAACGGGACGAGGCCCGCATCCTGCT
>JAJDYL010000211.1 GCA_022825195.1 Alphaproteobacteria bacterium | reverse complement strand
GCTTGCATATCGTGGGCAGTCCCGCCGATACTCCCGGCGAGCGGTTTCGGTCCAGGGCATATGTGGCTCCGTTCAGCTTCCTAACCGAACTGAATCACAATCCCTTGAAACCGCTCAACTCTTTTTGGGTCAGGCTCTGAGGCTCATCCGGCGATGGGTCGTTGCAGCGAGCGAAGCGCGGGATGACGGTACGGCGTTGGCCTTGTCGGCTGTGTCGCCGGGTGACGCCGGCAGGATAGCGTTCGGCTGGCTCGGCGGCTTCCGGCGGGGCCGTCGGGAGCGTCCCGGCAGTGCAGGGCATCGGCGACACCTCCGTCTCTTGTATCCGCCGGCGTCGGTCGGGTCCGCCGCTGCGACCGGCGGCCTCTTGTCCGGCGCGCCCCGGGTACGCTTGCCGCCGGGACAGGCGTCTTATCGCCCCCCACTCTTTTGTCGAGCCTCATGTCCGCGTCGCGTACGGCCCTCACCGCCATGATCTTCCGCTTCACTCTCCAGACGGCCAACTGCGCTACGCCGAGGCGTCGGCCAAGTTCCGTCGACAAAATACCCTTGTTTGCCGCCACTGTCGCCTGTGTCCTGCAACGAATGCACCGTCGCCCAAGCCCCAACGCGCGACGCAACCCCGGATGCCGTATCCGTGACTTCCCGCTACCGAAACACAATCCGGAACTGCGCCCTCTACCGGTGACGATCAAGAATACACTTCGCCGAGCTGTCCAACCTACTCGACCCTTCCGATCGGGAGGTATGTCAAGCCTCGAGGACCGCCCGTCGCGGCTTCGCACGCTGCGCCGCCCGACAGCGCCCGCGGCGGCCCGGCGAACCACTCAGTCGCCTACAACGTCCGGCGCTCATCGCCTGCTCGTCGATGTCCGGTCTTGTCGAGTGCCAGTAAAAGCGGCGGGAACAAGAAGAAGTCCGCGGCGAGAGCAATTACCACCGTCATTCCCACCAGCAGCCCGAGCGTCTGATTGGTCAACAGTCCCGATACGGCGAAAACGAAAAACACTATCGAAAAAATTAGGGTCGTGCTGAGCAGCGGTTTTCCAACCACCCTAAATGCCGCCGCGATGGCATCGGCCGAGGTATCGCCTTCTGCGCGAGCCTTGACGTATTTGGACAGAATATGAATAGTATCATCCACAACGATAGCAAACGCTATCGCGGATACAATCGACGCCGCAATATTAACGGTTCCCACGGCATACCCCCAAATTCCCATCGACACGATGGCCGGCAGGAAATTTGGCACCAAACTCAAAAGCCCAAAACGAAGACTCCTGAATGCAAAAATCAAAAGCAGCGAAACGATCAACATCGCGATGAACGTGCCAACCAGCATATTCACGATATTCCTCATGACCGAATAAGCGCCCACGATGGTGACCCCGGTCGCTCTGGTTTGGATTTCCGGTGCATTTTTCTGCAACCAGGCAGAAGCACGTTTGTCCAAACTAATTTGCTCCTTGACCGACATTTCTTCGATCATAACGGTCATGCGCGTTGCGGACCGCTCAAAGTTGATGAGATTATTCAGGTCGCTTCCCATAGGCAGGGAAAACTCATATAAAAGCAGGTACTGTACCGCAAGGTCGGAGTTCTCCGGTAGAGCATAAGACCCCTCCGCACTATTGTGTAAATTCTGGTTAAGTCGTTTCATGATATCGGTGATCGAGGTGACATGAGAAACTTCAGGTTGCTCGCGAAGCCAACCAGCAAAGGCCTCCACCTGGCGCAGATATGCTATATCGGTGATTCCTCTCTCACGACCGGAATCCAGTGAATATTCGAAGGAATCCAACCCAGAAAAATTTTTGTTTATAAAATCTCCAGATCGGCGTAATTCATAGCTATCGTCAAGCAGGTTGGCATTATTATTATCGTTTAATTCTATTCTGGACGCGCCAACTACGCTCACCAGAAACAGCATCACAAAAATCCAAAGTAGCAACGTGCTTCTGGAAACAACGAAACGTCCCAGACGATCAAAAGGGTCCGTCCCGCTTTTTCGTTGATATAGAGTCCGTACAGGTATCATCGCCAACAATGCCGGCAAAAGTGTAACCGAGTAAACAAATGCACACATGGCTCCAAATGCAACGATATTTCCCATAACTCGAAAGGGCGGCATTTCTGAAAAATTCAGACTCAAGAAGCCGATCATTGTGGTGAATGATGTGAGAAATATTGGACGAAAATTAGTCTGCAGAGAATAAATAATAGCAGCTGCACGCTTCATCCCTTGGTGCATTCCATCCGTCATTCCCTGGATCAGGTGTACGGAATGCGCCGTGGCGATCGCCATCAGGACAAACAGTGCAGCACCGCTTTCTGCATAGAACTTTATACCGAACCAGCCGGCAAATCCGAAGCTCGATACTATTACCGCGATCAACATCGCCAGAATTCCACAAACGAGCCAAACCGAACGCAGTAAAACAAATGCTACCAGAATCATCATCGCAAATGCAATCGGTGCGAGGATGGACATATCTTCATCCAGCGCATCGCGAACTGATTGATTTAACAGCAATTCACCATAGATGTGATATGCGAACTCGGGGTTGGAAGCGCGTTGCTCGTTGACGAGATCGTAGGCGGCATCGACAACTTCTACTTTTTTCTCTTTCCGTCCCTCGTCGGGAATTGACAGGCTCACGATCAGCCCAGCCAAACGACCGTCGCGGGAGACAAAACGCCCGGCTGTCTCCTGCGCGGTGAGCGCGATTTGTTGAATATGGTCGATTTTGGTCTTGTCCAGCAAGGCCACGTCATCGACCAGTTGTTCGACAATCAGGCTGTCCTCGGTTCCCTTCGTGTGTATATAATTGGTTATCGAATCCACACGGACAGAATATGGCGTTTGCCATAGCGCTTCTGTCAGTTGCTCGATCGCAACGAGTGCTTCGCGTGTGAAAATGGTGTTGTTTGGCGGGGCGACAATGACGAGCACACTGTCTGATACTGCGTAGGTTTCTTCGAATTCTTCCAGCTTGAGCAGAAGTGGATCATTTTCATTAAAGTGATTTCGGACGCCTACTTGGACCGTGACCAGGTGCAGTAGTCCCGCGGCGAGAACCGCGATCGCCATGAATGCGACGGCCGTCGTCCAGAAGTATCGCTCCACCACCAGATCGGGAAAGCTGAACCTGGACTTAGAAGTCATGCTCTATGCGCCTTCCCTCGTGGTCCGGTCCTCTGTCACGAAGGCAATACTTGCAGATTCCGGTGCTGTTTCCGTGCCTGTACGAGATCTTCAGGCCTTTCACTCCAGCGGAATGGGCGGGCATCGTCAGCGTTGGAGTGGCGCGCCCCGACGGCGGCAACTTTGCAAGGTCGATCAGTTCCCTGATCCTCTCGTCCGGTATCGGCTTGCGACCCCCTCCCCGGCGGATGTCGTAAATCAGGCCGTCAACACCCTCTTCAAGCCAGGATATATAGACTTATCGCCGGTGTAAACCATCGTGCCCAGGCCGCCTCAAGAGGTCGTGTCCCCGGACAAGGTGCAGGAATTCCGGTTTCGTGGGCCGACGCCGCGATCGCGCGGTCCGCGTCATGCACAAGGCCGATGCCGTCTTCGCATATCGAGGGGCGGGCCGCTCGGCTGTCCGCCGCCGGCAGAACCCGGGGCCATCGCCGGCGACGAATGGTCGGTAATGGTTCGTAATGGTATTGCCGGTTCGGCCCCGGGGCGGTATGGCGTTTCCCGGCCCGGAAACTTTGCGGCGGGGACCCGGGAGCGCAAGTAAGGTGTTGGGGCTGTGATGACCGACGAAACACGCAAGCCGACACTCGCGCAACGGCCCTCGACCGCCGGCGCCGTACTGCTTCCAGGGGTGCCGACGCTGGGCTTCGGAGTCGAGCGGTACGTTGCCGAGGGCGGCGCGGCAACCGTCTTCTCGCTGGAACCGGGCGACGCTGTCACGGTTCGCGACCGGGAGGGCCGACAGGCCGCCCAGCTTGCCGCATTCGCTCCTGACGGCGCGGCCGACACGGAGGCGCTGGGCCTTGCCGTGAACGGAACCGCCGAAGGCCTGAAGGCGATCCTGGGCGGCAATGACCGGACAGCCCGGTCGCTCGCCGGCTCCCTTCAGCGGCGCGGTCTGGATATCGCTGCGGCGCGGTCGGTCGATGTTCTTGGCGGCGACTCTCGCCCTGGCGATGAAGCAACCTTGACCGCCGAACGGCCGCTTGTCTGCTTCGTGGCGGCGCCGGGGCCCGCGATGCGCGTCGACCGGCAGGATCCGCCAACGCCGATCGAGATCTTTGTCGCCCGCGCCAACCCAGCTGCGCCCATCGAGCACCCGGTGCCGGAGCCCCTCGCGGACCCCCGCATCGACCGGCGTATCGCGGCCAGTACGGCCGAGGCCTACGAGGTCAAGGCCGGCGAGTTCATCCAGATCATCGACGTGCAGGGCCGCCAATGTTCGGACCTGCAGGCCTTCACCGCCGCCGGTCTCGACCGGGGCCGCGAACTCTGCCTGGATGCGACGGCCACCCGCACCTTGATGGGCAGCGCCTACCCGGCGCCCGGCCTGCTGTCGAAATGCTTCGACCAGGATCTGCAGCCGATGGTGGAGGTCATTCGAGACACCTGCGGCCGGCACGACAGTTTCCTCTATGCCTGCACGGCGAAGTACTACGACGACATGGGCTATCCCGGCCACGTCAACTGCTCCGAGAACTTCAACCGGGTGCTGGAGCCGTTCGGGATCGCGCCGCGCCGGGGCTGGATGGCGCTGAATTTCTTCTTCAACACCGGGTTCGACGCCGCCAACCAGGCATTCAACGACGATCCCTGGTCGCGGCCGGGCGATTACGTGCTGTTGCAGGCCTTGACCGACATGGTCTGCGTATCGTCCGCTTGCCCGGACGATATCGACGCGGCCAACGGCTGGAACCCGACCGACATCCATGTGCGGGTGTACCCGCGCGAGAACGTGTTTTCGAAAGCGGTGGCCTATCGCATGACGCCCGATGCCGATCCCAAGCTGACCAGGGAAACCGGTTTCCACTCCCGGTTTTCCAGATACACGCGGAACTTCACCGAATATAACGGCTACTGGCTGGCCAACAGTTTCACCAACCGGGGCGCGGTCGACGAATACTGGGCGTGTCGCGAGCGCGCCGCGGTCATGGATCTGTCGGCGCTGCGTAAATTCGAGGTGCTGGGGCCGGACGCCCAGCGCCTGATGCAGTGGGTGCTCACCAGGAACATGCGCCGGCTCGCCGCCGGCCAGGTCGTCTATTCCGCCATGTGCTACGAAACCGGCGGCATGATCGACGACGGCACCGCCTTCCGGCTGGGCGACGACAATTTCCGCTGGATCGGCGGCTGCGACTATGGCGGCGAGTGGATGCGGGAGCAGGCGGCGGAGCTCGGGCTCAATGTCTGGGTTCGCTCTTCGACCGACCAGCTTCATAACGTGGCGGTCCAGGGGCCGAAGAGCCGGGACATCCTCAGGGAGGTGGTGTGGACGCCGCCGGCGCAGCCTTCGATCGGGGAACTCGGCTGGTTCCGCTTTTCGATCGGCCGGATCGGCGACCATGACGGTATTCCGATCATCGTATCGCGCACCGGCTATACCGGCGAGCTGGGCTTCGAGGTGTGGTGTCATCCGCGCGACGCTGCGGGCGTTTGGGACGCGATCTGGGAAGCCGGCGAACCGCACGGGCTCTCGCCCTTCGGGCTGGAGGCGCTCGACATGGTCCGCATCGAGGCCGGCCTGGTCTTCGCCAACCACGAGTTCGACGATCAGGTCGATCCGTTCGAGGCCGGCATCGGCTTCACGGTGCCGCTGAAGACCAAAGAGGACGATTTCATCGGGCGGGAGGCGCTGATCCGGCGGAAGGAATCGCCGCAGCGCAAGCTGGTCGGCCTGGAGCTTGAAGGGCAGGAGGCAGCGGCGCATGGCGACTGCGTCCATATCGGCCGGGCCCAGGTCGGCGTCATCACCAGCGGCATGCGCTCGCCGATCCTCGGCAAGAACATCGCACTTTGCCGCATGGACGTGACGGCAGCGTCGGAAGGGACTGCCGTCGAGGTCGGCAAACTGGACGGCCACCAGAAGCGCATCCCGGCCCGGGTGGTACCCTTCCCCTTCTACGACCCCGCCAAGTCCCGGGTCCGGGCCTGATCCGCCGCCCGGCGAACATTCCGGCGGGAAGCGGGCGCTCTACGTCGAAGCGGCACCCATCAGGTCGCGGCGCGCCTTCTCCAGATGCTCGTTGATGTGCTTGACCGCCGAGGTGATGTCCCGACGCACGATCGCCTGAAACAGGGCGCGATGCTGGCGGTTGTATTCGTCGATCTCTTCGGGCAGCAGGATCTTGTTCTTCATGGCGTCCCACTGGTCATGGCCGCGAACCGCGTTGATCTGCTGGTAGAGGTGGAGCAACAGGGGGTTCTTGGCGCTCCTGGCGAGCCATTCGTGGAACATGCTGTCGTGCCGGGAAAAGGCTTCCTTGTCGTTCCGGCACTGTTCGAGATCGTCGAGTATCGATCCCAGCATCTTGATCTCGTTGGCTGTTGCGTTGAGCACGGCGAGACGGATCATGTGCGGCTCGACCGCCAGCCGCGCTTCGATCAGCTCGAGCGGGCTGACACGGCTGACGATGTCGCGCGCGACGCTCATCGACAAGTCGTCGCACTTGACGAACGTGCCGCTGCCGACACGCCGCTCGATCAGACCGTCAATCTCCAGATTGAGCAGAACCTTGCGGATGGTGCTGCGTGCGGTATCGAAGCGCTCGGCGAGCTCGCGCTCGGCCGGCAGCTGGTCCCCGTTCACGTAGAATCCGCTCCGGATCGCCTCACGGAGCCGGGCCGTGATCTGCCCGACATGGCGGCCGCGTTCCCCATGGCCCGGGCCGGAAACCGGCGGGATTTCCTGTGCGGCTCCGCGCACGTCATCCATGACGGCACACTCCCGAATTTGTCGAAGGCACGATTGCTCTGTTAATTGGTTGACATTGGCACCATTGGTTTGCAATTGGTCGCAGAACAGTGCAAAATAGAAATCGTTCGGTCCGGCCGTGCTGTCGGTCTGAGCTGATCGTCAAACTCGCAAATGCCAATGACACCTTGGTCCTTCGATCCAGACTATGCCAGCCAGCCCTATTTGGTTGCGGCGAGTGTAATGGTTCGTATTGGTCAAGTCAACAGCCCGAGCGCTACGGCAGGCAGAGGGATAGCGCGCCAGGAGGGGACCGCGACATGATGGATATCGAAGCCTTTGTACAAGAGGACGGCCGCGACGATCTGGTCAAACAGGTGCGCGGGAAGATCGACGAGATGGGGATCCAGTATCTG
The DNA here is from genome assembly GCA_022825195.1 of Alphaproteobacteria bacterium. Lineage (GTDB taxonomy): Bacteria > Pseudomonadota > Alphaproteobacteria > Bin95 > Bin95 > Bin95. The sequence continues at coordinate 29,692 of JAJDYL010000211.1, read as the reverse complement.
TATCTCCAATTCGTGTCGATCACCGGCCGGATATGCGGCAAGGGCATTCCGGCGGACCACTGGGAAACGGTGGCCGAGCGAGGCTTCCAGCTGGTTTACGGCGCGACCGTCAACCTGTTCCTGAACAGGCATGGCGAATATCTGGGTTACGGGCCGCAGGAAAAGGAGCTGGTCGGCATCCCGGAGCCGGAAACATTCTGCCAGCTGCCCTGGGACAAGCGGGTCGCCCGCATCTGGTGCACCCTGTTCCGCAACCGGGAAGAGCGCGAGGATCCCGGCGCCTTCCTGACCTCCGACAGCCGCGGCAATCTGCGCCGCATCCACGCTCAATTCCAGCAGGACCATGACGGCCTGCATCTGCGCCATGGCACCGAGCCGGAGATGATGTGGCTGAAACGGGACGAGGACGGCAAGCCGGACGGCGGCTTCTCCAAGCCGTATTGCTACCATATCGACCAGTTCGAGAGCCTGCGCCCGGTCTATATGCGGGTGATCGAATATTCGCGGGCAATGGGTCTGGACATGATCCAGGGGGATCACGAGGACGCGCCCGGCCAGCTCGAACTCAACTTCACCTTCGACGACGCGCTGCGCACCGCCGACCGGCTGACGACCTACCGCCAGATCTGCGCCCAGGTCGCCCGCGAGTTCAACCTGATTGCCTGCTTCATGACGAAGCCGTTCATGGGCGTCTCGGCTTCGGGTTGCCATCACAACATTTCGCTGTGGCGCGGCGGCGAGGAGGTGTTGAAGCCTCTCGGCAACGATCCGCTGCCCGGCATGGAGAACAACTTCACCTATCTGACGGGCGGCGAAAACACCTTCATGCCCGATACCGACGATGTGCAGCTGCCGGGCAAGGTCGGGCTGCAGGTGGTCGGCGGGATCGTCAAGCATCTGGGCGCGCTGACGGCTATCGGCGCCTCCACCGTCAACTCCTACCGCCGCCTTTGGGACACCGGTTTCTGGGCGCCGGTGTTCGCCGACTGGGGCTACCAGAACCGGACGACCGGGCTGCGCATATCCGCGCCGGGCCGCTTCGAATACCGATCGGTGGATTCGATGGTGAACCCGCATCTGATGGCCGGTGCGATCCTCAAGGCGGCCGATGACGGCATCAGGAACGACATCGATCCGGGCCCGCCGGAAGACCGCAACATCTATCAGGCGATGGAGGCCGGCAAGCTGGTCAAGAAACTGCCCATGACGCTCGGCGCCGCGCTGGACGCGCTTGCCGATGACGAGGTGATCCAGACCGCCATGCCCGGCGACATGTACCGCCTCTACGAAGAATACAAGCGGGACGAGTGGGAGCGTTTCCTGCACACCACCACCGAGTGGGACATGGAAACCTACCTGAATTGCCTGCCTTAGGCGCGGCGCTCGAAGGGAGAGACAGGGTATGTGCGGCATTGCAGGACTGATTTACCGCGATGGCGCCCGCAACATCGGCGGCGAAATGACCGCCATGCTGCAGGCGTTGAAGCATCGCGGCCCGGATTCGACGGGGTTCGCGGTCTATGGCGAGCCCGGACCGAACGAATACATCATGCGGTTCAAGGTGGCCGAGCAGGAAGATCTGGGCCGCGGGACGAAAATCCGCCGGGCGATCGCCGAACGCAAGGCAGCGGTGGACGGGTTGCTGAAAGAACTCGGCGTTGCCGTCCTCGATCTGGACGAGCCGACGGAATACGCGAATCGCTACCGCATCTCCTATGACGGCGACATGAAGGACCTTGCCGACCAGATGGAGGAAATCGAGGGCACGGAGATCCTGTCGATCGGCAGTGCGCTGGAACTGGTCAAGGACCTGGGCGACGCGGCCGACGTGTCCGGCGCCTACGATCTCGGCGGATTCAGGGGAACCCACGGCATCGGCCATACGAGAATGGCTACCGAATCGGATGTCGATATTCGTTCCGCCCACCCTTACTGGGCCTATCCGTACAACGACATCGCGGTCGTCCACAACGGCCAGATCACCAACTACTGGCTGATGCGCCGACAGCTCGAGCGCAGCGGACAGCGCTTCGTCAGCAACTGCGACTCGGAGCTTCTCGCGGTCTACACCGCGGTCAATCTCGAGAAGGGCATGTCGCTGGAGGACTCCCTGGAGAGGTCGATCCACGAGATCGACGGGGTTTTCACCTATCTGATCACCACGCGGAACGAACTCGGCATGGCCAAGGATACCATGGCAGCGAAGCCGATGGTTCTCTACGAGGCGGACGACATGGTGGCGCTGGCTTCGGAGGAGGTCGCGATCAGGGCGATCATCCCGCACGAGATCGACACCACCGACCCCTATGACGAGGAGGTCCGGGTATGGCAGGCGTGAACGAATCCGTCTCCACGCAGATGGGCATGCATACCGAGCCCCTGACGGGCCGGGACATCAAGACCAAGTTCACGCTCAGGAACGAAGGCGGTTTCGCATACCATTTCGCGCGGGACGTCGACTTCAACAGGCGCGCCGAAATCGACTGCGCCGAACTGGAGCCCTCGGAAATCAACCGGAAAATCCGCGACCTGATGGATAGCGGTCACGGCAGCATCGTGCTCCGGAACCCCGGCGCCAAGCATTCGCTGATCGTCGGCATCCTCAACCGGATGAACTTCATCGTCGAAGGCAGCCTGGGCTATTTCGGCTGCGGCCTGCTCGACGGCCCGAATGTCCGGATTTCCGGCCGTGTCGGCTGGTCGTTCGGCGAGAACATGATGGCCGGGGTGTGCGTGATCGAGAAGAACGCCGGCTCCACGTTCGGCGCCGCGCTGCGCGGAGGCGACCTGGTGTGCAAGGGCTCGGTCGGCTCGCGCACCGGCATCGACCAGAAGGGCGGCACCATCATCGTCGGGGGCGATACCGGCGCGTTTTCGGGATTCATGATGCAGCGGGGGCGCATCGTGGTCTGCGGCAATGCCGGGAAGAACCTCGGCGACTCGATGTATGACGGCACCATCTATATCGGCGGCGAGATCCAGGACCTCGGCGTCGATGCGGTCCCGGCGGAACTGACCGATCTCGACCGTGCGTGGCTGACCCGCAAGCTGGCCATGTACGAATTGCTGCCCGAGAAGGGCGTCGATCACTTCACCAAGATCGTCGCCGGCAAGCAACTGTGGAGCTACGACAATCTCGAACCGACGGAGAGGAAGCTGGTCCTCTAGGCAGGGCCTGCTTCGCGAAACGCCGTCGAACTGCAGGAAGAGACCGATATGCTGGACGATCCGACCCCGGGTGATACCGGCTTTTCCAGGCTGGAAGTCGAGGAAAAATACATCCTTGGCAAGAGCCGGATTTTCACGCCGGAAGTCATCAACGACATCCATGTGAAATCCGAACTCGGCCGTTACCGGATGCGCGGCTTCTCGCTGTTCAAGAAGATTCCGCACTGGGACGACCTGACCTTCCTTCCCGGGACGCTGACGCGTTTCGTGATCGAAGGCTATCGCGAGAAATGCGAGACGCGGACGTTGATCGGCCCCCGCGCGAAACGGCCGCTGGACCTGGACATTCCGGTCTATATCACCGGCATGAGCTTCGGTGCGCTCTCGTTCGAGGCCAAGACAGCGCTTGCCCGCGGCGCCACCATGGCCGGCACCGCCACCTGCTCCGGCGAAGGCGGCATGATCCCGGACGAACGGCGCTATTCGTCCAAATGGTTCTACCAGTGCATCCAGTCGCGCTACGGCTTCAACCCGCACCATTTGCTGCTCGCGGACGGCTGCGAGTTCTTCATCGGCCAGGGCTGCAAGGTGGGGCTCGGAGGCCATCTGATGGGCCAGAAGGTGACCGACCAGGTGGCCGAGATGCGCTCGCTGCCGGCCGGTATCGACCAGCGCTCGCCGGCCCGCCATCCGGACTGGCTGGGGCCCGACGATCTGGCCTTGAAGATCCTGGAGATCAGGGAGGCGACCGACTGGCAGATTCCGATCCAGCTCAAGCTCGGCGCCGCGCGCGTCTATGACGACGTCCGCATGGCGGTGAAGTGCGACCCGGATTCGATCTATATCGACGGCATGGAAGGCGGCACCGGCGCCGGCCCGCATCTGGCGACCGAGGAGACCGGCGTCCCGGGCATCGCCGCGATCCGCCAGGCCCGCCGGGCGATCGACGACCTGGGCAAGCGGGGCGAAATCTCGCTGGTCTATGCCGGCGGCATCCGCAATGGCGGCGACGTGGCCAAGGCGCTCGCGCTCGGCGCGGACGCCATCGCGATCGGCCATTCGGCATTGATGGCGCTCAACTGCAACAAGGACATTCCGGAAGCCGACTACCCCTCGGAGATGGGGGTCCGGGCAGGCGCCTGCTATCACTGCCACACCGGCCGCTGCCCGGTGGGCGTCGCGACCCAGGATCCGGAACTGCGCAGCCGGCTCAATCCCGACGAAGCGGCGGAGCGCGTCTACAACTTCCTGCACACGCTGACGATGGAAGCGCAGATGATGGCCCGCGCCTGCGGCAAGACCGACATCCACAGCCTCGAACCCGAAGACCTGGCCGCGCTGACGATGGAAGCGTCCGCGATTGCGCAGGTCCCGCTGGCCGGCACCGAATACACGGTCGGCGTCAAGGACTATCACCACATCTAGACGGAAGGGCTCGCAAGATGGCCGGATCCGGATACAAGGGCGCCAATATCGAAGATGTCGACCACTTCCTGAAGGGCGGCGGCATCGACTCCGAACGCGAGCAGGTCATCGGGCAGCACATCGGCTACCGCTACGATGTCAACCTGCTGCCCGACTATGACAGGCTGACCCCGTTCCTGAAGGACTATATGGAGTTCATGGGCTGGGACGACCTGAACTGGCTGGAAGACGTCCATATGGGATACGACGACGGCCAGGCCGCGGTGTTCGACAGGAACATCAACGGCTGGGTCGCGATTCCGGAGGACATGGACCTGCCGGACAACCAGCAGGACCGGGACATGATCGCCCGGGAAATGCTGATCAAGTTCCAGATGTCGCCCGACCACCCGATGGTGGACCTCTACAAGGCCTACCGGAAGTTCTGACGCTTCGGCGGCCTCAGCCGGCCTGGACGAGGAGCGAGAGCGCCGCCGTCCAGTCCGGCTTGAAGCCCAGAATCCGCACATCGTCCGACAGTCGGGTGTTGAACAGCCGGTTGTGCCACAGCGTATTGCGGTAGGCCGGCTCTTCGGGCGTCATCTCGCGCACGGCGCAGGGCAGCCGGTAGGACAGGCCGAACTGCCGGAAGTCCAGGCGGCAGGACCCGAGCGCCGCCAGCGCGGTTGCAAGCCGGGATTCCGGCAGGAACAGCGCGGTCATCTCGTCCGAGAACCGGTTGGCCCGGTGGTAGTGGGTCGATTGCAGGAAGGCCAGCCCTTTCCGGTAGACCTCGTTGGGGTCGTGATTCTTCCGGACCTGGAACTCGAAAAAGTCCGAGCTTTCCGCCGGGTCGCTGCGGACCAGCAGGACAATCGTGCCTTCTGAAAGCGTGCGGCCGTCGGGCGACAGGATCTTCGGCCGCATCCCCTCGGACGGCCGCCCGCCATCCTCGCGCACGGCGATCTGGCGCAGCCGGCACTGCCAGATGAGAAACTGCTGGCGCAGGGTCTCCGGGGTCACGGTGTTCGCCCAGCCTCGTTTGCCGGCGGGGACGTTAGCAAGGCGGCGAACCGCATGCTAGACGCCCCGGCGCCACTTTCCCGGCGTCGTGCCGCGACGGCGGGCCGGCCCGGAGGGCGCACCCCTCCCGTCCGCTCACGCCGGGACGTTTGCGGCGCCCCAGCCATTGCTTCCTGCAGAAAGCGGAAAGACGGCCCCGGAAGCCGCCTTTCTCTCATGCCCATTCTACACCATTTCTCCGGAAGTCAATCAATTATGGGAACAAAAATGGAAATATCGGGCAACTTTCCTGCACCCCGTTGAATCGGCGGGATAATACCGGCAGTGCCGGGTTACCACTCATGGGAGATGATGCTCCGCCGTCGCCCCGGCCCCCGAGCCTGCCGCATGCACGCATCCCGTCCCGGCTCGTGTCCGGGACGCGCGCGGGTCCGGCTACGCCCCGCTCCACGCCCCTTTTGTCACCCCGGCCCCCGCGGGGCGACGAAAGGGGGCGGTTCAGTCGCCTTCGAGGGCCTCGTTAATCGAGGCGTCGTCGCCGTGCCGGCCGACGATTCCGTCATAGTCGGCCTTCTCCGCCCGCATTTGCAGGACGTGCCAGCCGATCCACAGGACCACGCCGATAATCAGGAACAGTCCTTCCGTGCCCTGGAAGGGGTAGAGGGCGCCGACGTCCTTCAGGTCGACCGCCCAGCTCTCGATGCCTGTCGTGGACATGCTTCATTCTCCTTTCCGGCCTCCGGTCCGCCGGCGTCTCGACGCCGGCGGACCGGGGCGAACGGGTTCGACCCGTCAGACTGCCGCCTTCTCGGTTTCGCGGACATCGGCCGCGGCCGCCTGCTCGTCGCGGTTGTTCGCGAAGTCCAGTCCCAGCAGCTCGACCTGCTTCGGGATCCGCAGCATGCCGGCCGTGGCAAGGATCTTGGCGATCACCCAGCCGGGCAGGAAACCGAGCACGAAGAACATGATGATCGCACCGACGAACTGGCCGAGCGGGTTGATCGTGGCGTAGCCCTCATAGGGCGAACTCGGATGGCCCCACAGCACGAAGCCGCAGACCACCAGCCCGATGAAGCCGGCATAGCCGTGAACCGCCACGGCGCCGACGGCATCGTCGATCTTGAACTTCCGCTCCACCCAGAAGTGCAGCTTGTAGGCGCAGTATGTGCCGAAGCCGCCGATAATCATGGCGTGGATGGGATGGTACAGGTCGTTGCCCGCCGACGCCGTGATGATCCCCGCCAGGCCGCCGGAATAGGTCCAGAAGGCATTGCCCCTGGAAACCAGATAACCGGCCAGCAGACCGCCCGAGAGCGACATCAGGAAATTCACCGTGATGGCGCCGAGCGTGGTCGGCGTCAGGTAGATGGTCGTCGCCGTCCAGGTATCGCCCGTGATCTGGCCGCCGATGGTCGGGGGATCGATGATCGGCACGTTGCAGGCCACATAGAAGCCCCAGAAGCCGGCATAGATCAGGAACAGGCCGATGCACACCATCCACGGGTTGTGGGGGTTGATGTCCCGCGGCGTGCCGTCGGCGGCGAACTTGCCGAGACGCGGACCCAGCACCACCAGGATGCCGAGCGCGAACCCGCCCGCGATCGCGTGGATCACGCCCGAGGCGTAGGCGTCGTGATAGCCCAGAAGCTGCACCATCCAGCCGCCGTAATGCCAGCCCCAGGCCGCATCGATGATCCAGGCGACCGATCCGATCACGACCGCGAGAATCCAGAAGGCGCCGGAGTTGATCCGCTCGATTACCGAGCCCGACACGATGGAGGCCGCCGTCCACGAGAACAGCAGGAAAGCCGCCCAGAACACGCCGGTAATCCGGTCGCCGGCGTTCGGGCCCATGGTCTCGGACCATGGCGTGTTGGCCGCTCCCGCGGCAAGGTCGAGCCCTCCGGTAATCCACGGCCCGTTCGGCATGGCCCAGTAGAGCCACCAGCCGAAGAAGAAGAACGTGATCGTCACCAGAGGGATCAGCATCGTGTTCTTCATGAGGGTGTGCATGTGGTTGCGCCGCCGGCTCGCGCCGACTTCGTACATGCAGAACCCGATATGGATAAAGAACATCAACGGTATCGTCGCCCAGTAGTAAAACTCGGTGAATACCGTCGTCAGGGCGTTGAGATTGCCTTCCATGGCTCTGCCTCCCCGGGGTCCTCGAACGGTTGTCTCATGGCACCGGTCGGACAGCAGGACCGCTTCGAACCAATTTCTCCCGGCCGGCGACCGCCCAGTACAGTGCAGCATGGCGGTTTCCCAAAGAAGATTCAATGTCTTTGGCTGTAATTCGAACCGAATTGGTCAGAAACGGTTTAATTCGGCGTCATTCGGCCGGCGCCTGTTCGGCGCTTCGAGGCGATGGTGCGACGGTGCTTCGCCGAACCGCTTCCGATAGGCGGCGGCGAAATGAGCGGCGCCTGCGAAGCCGGTGGCGATCGCAATTTCAAGGACGGGCAGGTCGGTCTGGCGCAATAGTTCGCGGGATTTTTCCAGGCGCAAGTCGCGGTAGAAAGCTCCTGCGCTGCGTCCCAGACCGGCGTTGAATTGCCGGTTCAGGTGACGGGCGCTCACACCGATAACCCGGCCGAGATCGGCAAGCGGCAGCGGGTCGGCGATGTGGTTTTCCATCGCCTCTATGGCGGCCAGCACCGCGTGCCGGCTGGTGCCGTAACGCTCCGCAAGGCCGGACCGCTGCGGACCGCCGGCTGGGCGTATTTCGGTGTGCATGAACCAGTCGCTTACCTTCCGCGCGAAGTCCGCGCCGTGATGCTCGGCGATCAGGGCGTGCATCATGTCCAGCGGGGCCGTTCCGCCGGCGCAGGTGATCCGGTCCCGGTCCACGACATAAAGCGTGCGCTCCAGGAGCAGTCCGGGATGCCGCTGCGCCAGGGACGCGGCATGTTCCCAGTGAAGCGTCATCCGCCGGTTTTCCATGAGGCCGGCATTGGCGAGGACCGCCGGCCCGCCCGAGACCCCGCCCAGCATGCGGCCGTGACGGGCCTGGCGGCGCAGCCATCGGAACAACCGGTCGTCGCGGTAGCCGACCGGGTCGCCTCCGGCAACGACGAATGCGAGGTCGTAGGCGCCTGTCGCTTCCCCGATCCCGGCGACCGCGACCGAAGCTGCGGACGAACTGTTCAGCATGTCCGGATCGTTCGGGCCGGCAGCGAAATGGAAGATTTCGTATATCCGTCTGCCGGCCAGCAAATTGGCCGCGCGCAGCGGTTCGGTCACCGCCGCGAAGGACATCAGGGCGAACCCTTCCACCAGAATGAAGGCAATGCGGCGGCTGCCGGCAGCAGGGTCGGACATGTCCTGAATGATAAAGAATAGGTCTCTTTCACGAAAGCAGCGGAACACTGGCAAGCGCATCAATCCGGCGTTCGACCGGGGACGTCATGCGCTATTCCGCATTGCAAATCCTCAGGCAGGGCCTGACCGGCAACCGCGGCTGGAAGCCGGTCTGGCGCGAGCCGGATCCGAAGCCGCACTACGACATCGTCATAGTGGGCGGAGGCGGGCACGGGCTTGCCACGGCCTACTATCTGGCCACCGTGCACGGCCTGACCGATGTGGCGGTGCTGGAGAAGGGCTGGCTCGGCTCCGGCAATGTCGGCCGCAACACGACGATCATCCGCTCCAACTATCTGCTGCCCGGCAACGAGCCGTTCTACGAACTGTCGTTGCAGCTCTGGGAGGGCCTGGAGCAGGACTTCAACTACAACGCCATGGTCTCGCAGCGCGGGATCGTCAACCTGTACCACAGCGACGGCCAGCGCGACGCCGCGGCCCGGCGCGGCAACGCCATGCTTCTCGCCGGGGCGGACGCGGTGCTGCTCGACCGCGAGGCGCTGCAACGAAAATGCCCCTATCTGGATTTCGATAATGAGCGGTTCCCGATCAAGGGCGGATTGTACCAGCCGCGCGGGGGCACGGTGCGCCACGATGCGGTGGCGTGGGGCTATGCCCGCGGCGCCGACCGGCGCGGCGTGGACCTGATCCAGAACTGCGAAGTAACTGGCTTCGACATCCGCGACGGCGTGTGCCGCGGCGTCGAGACGAGCCGCGGCGCGATCGGCGCCGACAGGGTGGCGGTCTGCGTCGCCGGTTCCTCCGGCCGGGTCATGGGCTATGCCGGTCTGCGCCTGCCGATCGAGAGCCATGTCCTGCAGGCCTTCGTGACCGAGGGGCTGAAACCCGCGATTCCCGGCGTCATCACATTCGGCGCCGGGCATTTCTACGTCAGCCAGTCCGACAAGGGCGGGCTGGTCTTCGGCGGCGACATCGATGGCTACAACTCCTACGCCCAGCGGGGCAACCTGCCGACCCTGGAAGATGTCTGCGAGGGCGGCATGGCGCTGATGCCGATGATCGGCCGGGCGCGGATACTGCGTATCTGGGGCGGCCTGGTCGACATGTCGATGGACGGCTCGCCTTTCATCGACAAGACGCCGGTCGACGGCCTCCTCTTCAACGGCGGCTGGAACTACGGAGGCTTCAAGGCAACGCCGGCGAGCGGCTACTGCTACGCCCATCTGATCGCGACCGGCGCGCCGCACCCGGTCGCCGCCGAGATGCGGCTGGACCGCTTCGAGCGCGGCGCCGCAATCGACGAAAAGGGCGCCGGCGCCCAGCCGAACCTGCATTAGACGGGGCGCGCGCCATGCTGATCGACCATCCTCTCCTCGGCCCGCGCGACGCGGCGGAATTCGTGATCCTCGGCGACGCCGGCCTGATCGACCGGCCCGACTGGCAGGCAGAGGACGCCGCCCGGCTGTTCCACGACTATCAGCATCTGCGGGACAACCCCGCCGGCGGGCACCGGGAGCTGTGGTTCCACGAACAGGGCGACCGGTCCTGGCTGGTCGTGACCCGCAACACGGTCACCCACGAGATCGTCAAGGTCGAGCTGGCGCGCGACGTCGCCATTGCGCGGGAGCGGGACCGGTGAGCGGCCCGTTCCGGCTGGAGGGCGGCGCGGTCGACCGGAGCCGCAGCCTCTCCTTCTGCTTCGACGGCCGGCCCATGACCGGCCATCCCGGCGACACGCTGGCCTCGGCGCTCCTGGCGGGCGGCGTCCGGCTGGTCGGCCGCAGTTTCAAATATCACCGCCCCCGCGGCGTCTTCACCGCCGGTTCCGAAGAGCCCAGCGCGCTGGTCGAACTGCGCAGCGGCGCTCACCGGGAGCCGAACACCCGGGCGACCGTTGCCGAACTGTTCGACGGGCTGGAGGCATTCAGCCAGAACTATCGCGGGTCGCTGCGCTGGGACCTGCTGGCCGCGAACGACCTCATCGCGCCCTTCCTTTCGGCGGGCTTCTACTACAAGACCTTCATGTGGCCGAAATCCTTCTGGGAGCGGGTTTACGAGCCCGCCATCCGGGCCTCCGCGGGGCTCGGCCGCCTGTCGGGCGAGGCCGATCCGGACTGCTATGACAAGGGCTTCCTGCATTGCGACCTGCTGGTCATCGGCGCCGGCCCGGCCGGGCTTGCCGCCGCCCTGGCCGCCGGGCGCAGCGGCGCGCGGGTCATCCTGGCCGACGAGGATTTCGTCATGGGCGGGCGGCTCAACGCGGAAACCCATGAGGTGGACGGCAGGCCCGGGGCCGCCTGGGCCGCCGATGCGGTGCGCGAGCTGGCGTCGATGGAGCGCGTCCGCGCGATGCCGCGGACCACGGTGATCGGCGCCTGGGACCACGGCATTTACGGCGCGCTGGAGCGCCGGACCGACCATCTGGCCGCCGGCGGCGGCAAGCCGCGCCAGATCCTGTGGCGGATCTACAGCAGGCGGGCCATCCTCGCCGCCGGCGCCACCGAACGGCCGATCGCATTCGGCGCCAACGACCGGCCCGGGATCATGCTGGCCGGGGCGGTGCGCGCCTACGCCAACCGGTTCGCCGTCGGCGCCGGCCGGCGCGTCGGCCTGTTCACCAACAACGATGACGGCTGGCGCACCGCCGCCGATCTCGTCGCCAGGGGCGTTCCGGTTGCCGCGGTCATAGACGTGCGGGACCGCGCGCCCGTTGCGGAGGTGCCGGGAGCCCGGATCCTGATGGGCAGCCGCGTGACGACGACGCGGGGGCGCCGCGGCCTGAAGGGCGTTACGCTCGCCAACGGGGAAAAACTGGCGCTGGACTGCCTTGCCGTTTCCGGCGGCTGGAACCCCAACGTCCATCTGACCTGCCATCACGGCGGCAGGCCGGTCTGGCGCGACGGAATTGCCGCCTTCGTACCCGGCGCCGACCTTCCCGGCGGCATGGCCGTCGCAGGCGCGGCCGGCGGCGCGTTCACCGCTGCGGCCGCGCTTGCCGGTGGGCATCGGGCGGCGGTCGAGGCGCTCGGGGCGCTGGGTCTCCCGGCCGTCGCGGGCGACCCTCCGGGCGCCGGCGACGAGGCGTCCGACGGCGTGCCCTTCTGGCACGTCCGGGAGAGCCGCGGCCGGGCGTGGCTCGACCTGCAGAACGACGTGACGGTGAAGGATGTCGTGCAGTCGCACGGCGAAGGCTTCCGCTCGGTCGAGCATCTGAAGCGCTACACCACGCTCGGCATGGCGACCGACCAGGGCAAGACCGCGAACGTCGCGGCGCTCGCCATCCTGGCCGAGCAGAGCGGAAAGAGCATTGCCGAGACCGGCACGACGATGTTCCGTCCGCCCTACACGCCGGTGCCGATCGGCGCGTTCGCCGGACGGTCGCGGGGCCGGGAGTTCCGCCCTACCCGCCTGACGCCGAGCCATGACTGGGCGGAACGCCGGGGCGCCGTCTTCGTCGATGCCGGCATGTGGCTGCGCGCCCAGTGGTTCCCGCGGGCCGGCGAGACGCACTGGCGCGAGTCGGTGGACCGGGAGGTGCGGCAGACGCGCGGCTCCGTGGGCATCTGCGATGTCACGACGCTGGGCAAGATCGACATCCAGGGGCGCGATGCGCAGGAATTCCTGAACCGCATTTACTCCAACGGCTTCGCCACGCTGGCGGTCGGCAAGGTGCGCTACGGGCTGATGCTGCGGGAGGACGGCATCGCCTATGACGACGGCACGACGGCGCGGCTCGGCGAGAACCATTTCGTCATGACGACGACGACGGTGAACGCCGTGCCGGTGTTCCGGAACATGGAGTTCGCCCGCCAGTGCCTGTGGCCCGGGCTGGATGTCCATCTGATCTCGGTGACCGAACAATGGGCGCAGTTTGCCGTCGCCGGCCCCAATTCGCGCGAGCTGCTGCGGAAGATCGTCGATCCGGAGCACGACATCTCGAACGAGGCCTTTCCTTTCATGGCCTGCGGCGAGGTCGGCGTGCGCGGCGGCACGCCGGCCCGGCTGTTCCGTATCTCCTTCTCCGGCGAATTGGCCTACGAGATCGCCGTGCCGGCGCGCTACGGCGAAGCGCTGATGGAGGCGCTGATGGCGGCCGGCGAGGCGTTCGACGCGGTCGCCTACGGCACCGAGGCGCTCGGCGTCATGCGGATCGAAAAGGGGCACGCGGCCGCCAACGAGCTGAACGGCCAGACCACGGCGCGGATGCTGGGCCTGCAGCGCATGGTGTCGAAGAAGAAGGACTGCATCGGCAATGTGCTGTCCGAACGGCCGGAGCTGAACCGCGAGGACGGGCTGAAGCTGATGGGCTTCAAGCCGCTCGACCCCGAAGAGCAGCTCGCCGCCGGCGCGCATTTCCTCGCGCCCGGCGCGGCGGCCGAGACGGCGAACGACGAGGGCTGGATGACCTCGGTGGCGTATTCGCCGATGCTCGGGACTTCGATCGGCCTCGGCTTCATCAGGCGGGGACATGCCCGGATCGGCGAGACCGTCCGCGCCTGGGATGCGCTGCGCGGCGCGGACATCCCGGTCGAGATCGTCTCGCCGCATTTCTACGATCCGGAAGGGGGGCTGCTTCGTGGCTGACCCCGCGCTCGCCCCCCGCTTCCCGCTTGGCGGCTACCGGCGCACCATCGGCGGGATCGCCCTTGCGGAGCCTGCCGGCCTCGCGCTGGTCTCGGCGGCGGTGCCGCAGGGCGGGGACGAGGACTTCGCCGCGGCGCTCGCCGGCGGCTTCGGCGCGGTGCGCCCCGGGACCGGCGACTCGACCCCCGGCGACCGTCACGCCGCGCGTGTCCTCGGCATGCAGCCGGACCAGGTGTTCATCCTCTTCGAGCCGCCCGACCCGGACCGGGCGGCCGAGACGGTCGCGGCGGCGCTCGGGTCTTCGGCCTATGTAACCGACCAGTCGGACAGCTGGGCGATGCTGACTGTCGCCGGCGCCGGCGTCCGCGCCGCGCTGGAACGCATCTGCCCCCTCGATCTCGCCGACGAAGCGTTCCCGGCAGGCCGGGTGGCGCGCACCGTCATGGAATATCTCGCGGTCATCATCCTGCGCGACGGCACCGACAGCTTCCTGCTGATGAGTCCGCGCTCCTCCGCCCGCTCCTTCCTGCATGCGGTGGAGCTGTCGGTCGCGAACGCATCGGAATAGCAGTTCTCCGCGCCTCCGCGCCGGCGCGGGGCGGCAACAGCAGGGCGCTACAGAAAATCCCGCTCGTGCACCATTGCCGTCAGGTAGCCCGCGCCCAGAAGGCGGCGGGTGTCGTTCATCTCGAGCGGCTGCTCCCTGCGCCAGATGTCGAGCACATCGCGCGCCCGGTTTCCGGCAGCGGCCTTGATCCTGGCGTCGTACAGGGCCATTCGAGCGTCGTCTTCAGCAGCATCGGCCCGGCCCGACAGCACCCGCGCGATCTCGATGACCTCCGCATTGTTCGGCCCGAACGCCCGCTCGCGCTCGGCAAGCGCGGTCGCGAGCAGGGCATCGGCCGCTTCGTCATCGTCCAGGAAGAGCCGGGCAATCGCGAGGTTGAAGCGGGTCAGGGCCGCCGCACCGGCCAGGAACTCGCGGTGCCGTGCACGCCGGACATCGCCGTAGGCCGCGACATGACGCTGTTCCATGCGCTGGTGAAAGAGCGAACTGCGGGCCACGGCGCTGACCGTCATGCCCCGCGTCCACTCCAGCGCGGCCTCCCACGAAGCAAGCGCCGACGACAGGGCGGGAACCGCGCCGTCGTGATCCTGGTCGATCAGCAGCGCAAGCGCATCGTTGTTGTGGCTGGCGGCCCGGCGCGGATCGCCTTCCGGAAAGCCCCGCGCCAGGGAGCCGGCCCGCCGCCAAAGGTGGACCGCCTCCCCGCGCCGCGCCGAGCGGTACGCGTCGAGCGCCGCCGCCGAAAGGGCGTCCCACTCCCATTCCGCCGTCACCTCGGCCATGGCCGGGCGTCCGGACAGCGTCAGTCGTCCCGGAGATAGCTCTTCATCGAGTCGTCCAGGGCATCGACCCAGGCGGTGTGGTGCTTCGGGGCCATCGTGCCGGTCATCACCGACCTGTACCCGTTGTCCCGGAAGGTCATGATGTTCTGCTTCTTGTGCTTCTTCCACTGGAAGAAGGCGTCGTTCGCGCCGTCCACGTCGAAGCTCGGATAGTCGGTCTCGGCGATCAGCTCCCTGACATAGTCGCCCTGATAGCGGATTGCGCCATAGTCGTCTTCGAGGGCGTCTTCCCCGGCGATCCGGTCGGCGACATCGGCTGCCCGGGCCTCGCGGTCCGGCACCGGGATGCGGTCCATGATGACGTCGCGCACATACCAGGCCTGGGCGTCGAACATGTTGAAGGTGTACCACTGGTCCTGCATGCCGAGGTAGAACAGCTTCGGATTGTCGACCCACATGACGCCCTTGTACAAGTCGGCGGTCGCCAGCCGGTTGGCGGTCCGAAGGCGAAGCTCCGGCGCCATGAACGGGAAGTAGTGCAGATAGCCGGTGCACAGGATGATGGCATCGACATCGGCCGTCGAGCCGTCCTTGAAGGTGCAGGTGTTGCCCTCGACCTTCTGCAGCAGCGGCACCTCTTTCCAATTGTCCGGCCAGTCGAAGCCCATGGCCGCGGTGCGGTGGCTGACGGTGACCGACCTGCAGCCGTATTTCCAGCACTGGGAGCCGATGTCCTCGGCCGAATAGCTGGTGCCGATGATCAGGATGTCCTTGTCCTTGAACTCGACGGCGTCGCGGAAATCGTGGGCGTGCAGCACCCGGCCGTTGAACCGGTCCAGACCGTCGAAGTGCGGCACGTTCGGAGTCGAGAAATGACCGCTCGCGACCACGACATGATCGAAATTCCCGGTGGTTTCCTCGCCGGTCTCAAGGTTCTCGGCCGTCACGGCGAACAGGCCCGTCGCACCGTCATAGTCGACCCGCCGGACGGTCGTCCGGAAGCGGATCGCGTCGCGGACGCCTGCCCTCTTCACCCGGCCCTCGATGTAGTCGAACAGCACTTCACGCGGCGGATAGGAGGCGATCTGCTTGCCGAAATGCTCCTCGAACGTGTAGTCCGCGAACTCCAGTCCCTCCTTGGGGCCGTTCGACCACAGGTACCGGTACATGGAGCAATGGACCGGCTCGCCATATTCGTCGAGCCCGGTGCGCCACGTGTAATTCCACAATCCGCCCCAGTCCGCCTGTTTCTCGTAACAGACGATTTCCGGAACCGCCGCCCCGCCGGCCTTCGCTGACTGGAACGCCCTTAGCTGAGCGAGACCGGACGGCCCCGCACCGATCACAGCAACTCGTTTGCCCATGGTTTCACTCACTGTCCTGGCCGGCGGCCGGGTCTTGCCCGAATCGCCCGCACGGTTTCTAGATTCGCCCCGACGACTGAAACCAATCTACACCAATTCGTATCGCTTAGGGTCAATTCATGCCCTTGCTGTTTCGATTTCTGGCAGTGACTCGGCTCGTCAGGGTCGGGTGCAATCAGACATGAGAACAATATTAATTCATATTTCACTTGCATTCAGCCCCTTTTTTTTCCAAGCTGCACCCGGCTGACCGCAATCGCGCATACTCAGGCGACCGCCCTGCAAATTGGTCAGAATTGGTCATGGCGCTGACGGATCGACCTCCGGTTACGGTTGGACAGAACTTGCGGTGCGTTGGCGGACTGCCACCCGGCGCGCTCAAAACACCGCGGGGCAATTGGCGCAGGCGTATCAACTCGGGGAGGCACGTATGTCGCGCAAGTCACTGGAACGAAAAATCAGCAGGCGGAAATTTCTCGGGACCACGGCGGCGTCCGGAGCGGCGCTGACCGCGTTGGGCACCGGGCTGTCGCGCGTCTCCTTCGCCGACGGCCACACGATCAAGATCGGATTCCTGGCCCCGCTCACCGGCCCGGTGGCGGCCTGGGGCAAGCCCGGCCTGGACGGTTGCCTGATCTGGGCTGACTGGGTCAACGCCAAGGGCGGGGTCAATATCGGCGGCCAGTCGTACAACATCGAATTCGTCGGCTACGACAACGAATACGACGCCGCCAAGGCCCGGACCGGCGCCACCAAGCTCATCAAGGAGGACGGCGTCAAGTTCATCATGATGCTGGGCGGCGATACCTGGCCCGGCGTGCAGAAGATCGCCGAACGCGAAGGCATGCTGTTCTCGACGCTGCTGCCGAGCGACCTCTCGCCCGACAGCACCACCCTGCTGGCGCCCTGCGAGGTGCACCCCATCTACAATGTGACCGGCGTCGAATGGCTGGCGGAAAACAAGCCCGACCTGAAGACCGCCGTCATGTGCGCGCAGGACGATTCCCTGGGCAAGCCTTCGGTGGCGACCTACCTGGCGGCGTTCGAGGCGGCCGGTATCGAGATGCAGGACGAGCCGCTGTTCTTCGACCCGGCGACCACGGACTTCGCGCCGGTCATGACCAAGCTGCTGGCCGGGAACCCGGACATCCTGTGCCTGGACACCTGCTACGCCGACTATGTCCATCCGCTCTGCGAGCAGGCGTTCCAGCAGGGCTACAAGGGGCAGATCATTTCCTGCACCGCCGACTTCTACCAGAAGATCATCGAGAAGACGTCGGCGGAGTTCATGGAAGGTTTCATCTTCCAGTTCCCGGACTTCGACGACCCGGCGCTGAACAGCGAGGGCGTGAACTTCGTCAACCCGAACGAGTTCTACGCGGAATACGCCAAGCGGTACGGCGCCTCGGAATGGAGCGCCGTTTCCTGGGAGTATGCCTCGATCATGGACCTGTGGGCCGACGCCGCAAGCCAGGCGGGCAGCGCCGAACCGGCGGCCGTCCTGGAGGCGATGAAGGCCGACGGCACGGGAAAGCACGCCTTCGGCACAGCCGACTGGTGGGGCACCGAACTGTTCGGCATCGACAACGCCCTGGTCGGCAACTGGCCGGTGGTGGTGATCGAAGGCGGCAAGGCCACGATCAAGGACTTCAGGTCCATTCCCGCCTGGTGGGACAAGCACAAGGACCTGATGATCAAGCATATGACGGCCCTCGGCCAGATGTGGAACCAGCGCGGCTAGGGCTCCGCGTTCCGCATGGCCGGGCTGCCGTGCTACTAGAGGCTGCCGGGACCGGGCCCCGCCCGGTCCCGGCATCGTTTGTCCGTCCCGCCGTCGAGGCACGCTGATGGACCTGCTGTGGCAGACCGCCGTCAATGCGACCTATGCCGCCAGCTACATGGCGCTGATTGCGGTCGGGCTGGTCATGATCTTCGGCGTCATGGGCGTCATCAATTTCGCGCATGGCGAGCTGTACATGCTGGGCGCCTATTGCGTGGTGTTCCTGTACGCCCAGGAGAACTTCCCGTTCCTGCTCGCGGTCGCGGCGGGCCTGGTTTTTGTCGGCCTCGTCGGCATCGTCATGGAGCGAACGATGTTTCGCCCGCTGCGCGACAATCCGCTCGGCGGCCTCATCGCCTCCATCGGGTTCCTGTTGATCCTGCAGACGCTCGTCGTGTTCGGCTTCGGCCGGCGCATGGGCCATGTACCGCCGTCGACCCAGGGCAAGACGGAGATTTTCGGCGCCATACTGACGCATCAGCGGCTGTTCGTGATCGTCGCCGCCATCCTGTTGCTCGCCGCCCTGTGGGCCTTCCTCAAACGCTCGAAATTCGGCCGCGCCCTGCGCGCCTGCGCCCAGGACGCCGAGGCGGCATCCCTCCAGGGCATCTCGCTGAACCAGACGGCGCGCATGGCCATGTTCATCGGCGCCGGCCTCGCGGGCGTCGCCGGCGCCCTGACGGCGCCCCTGGTCAGCCCGACGCCCTATATCGGCCACTCGATCATCGTCACGGCCTTCATCATCATCATCGTCGGCGGGGTGGGCAGCCTCGAAGGCGCGGTCATCGCCGCGGTGCTCTACGCCTTCGTCCACACCTTCGTCACGACCTTCTTCGACGGCGTGATCGCCAATATCGTCGGGCTGGCCCTGATGCTCGCAGTGCTGATTGTCCGGCCGACCGGCCTGTTCGGGGCGCGGGAACGTGCCTGAACGGACAAGCGCCATGCCGGCAGCCGGGACCGGCGGCCTGATCCGGCGCGCCGCGTGGCGGCTGCGGCTGGTCCTCCTGTTCGCGGCGCTGGCGGCCCTGCCCTACCTGCTGAGCTACTCGCAGCAGGAAATCGCGGTCCTCCTGGTCATCAACGTCCTCCTGGTTTCCAGCTACCGGCTGTTGACGCTGACCGGCGAATGGTCGCTCGGCCACGTCGTCATCATGGGGGTCGGGGCCTATACCAGCGCGCTGCTGGCGAAGCAGGCCGGCGTTCCCGTGCCGCTCTCCATGCTCCTCGGGGGCGCCATGGCGGCCGGAACCGCCGCGCTTCTCAGCTTTCCGCTGTTCCGGATGAAAGGCTTCTATTTCCTGATCGGCTCGTTCGCGGCCGGCGAGATCATCCGGCTGATCTGGAAGCGCTTCACCGATCCCTTCGGCGGTCCCAAGGGCCTGAAGCGCATCGACCCCTTTCCCGACATCGAAACGGGATTCCTGTCGATCGATTTCTACGAGCCGGTCAATTACTACTTCCTGGCGCTGGCTGTCGTATCCGTCTCGCTGTTCGTCCTCTACCGCATCGAGCGCTCGCGTATCGGATTGACCTTCCACGCGATTCACTGGCAGGACCGGCTCGCCGAATCGGTGGGCGTGGACACGTTCCGCTACCGCACTCTCGCCTTCGTCATCGCCTCTTTCTTCGCCGGGATAGCCGGCGGCCTGTACGCCCACTATGTCGGCGCGGTGAATCCGACCCGGTTCAGCGTCGACCAGATGGTCTACGTTCTCGTCTGGGCAATCGTCGGCGGCACCGCGACGTTCCACGGGCCGGTCCTCGGCGTCGTCGTGCTCACCGTCATCAACGAAATCGTCCTGCGCGCGCTCGGCCTGGACACGGCGCGTCCCCTGATCTACGGCCTCATCCTGATACTTGCCGTGCTCTATCTCCCGAACGGGCTTGAGAGCCTCGGACCCCGGCTGCGGGCCCTGTGGCAGCGGCGGCGCGGCGAACCGGCCGCAGCCGGAAGAGAACCGGCATGAATGCGCAGGACGAGCGCCCGATTCTCGAAGCCCGCGGGCTGACGCGCCGGTTCGGCGGCCTGGTGGCGGTCGACAATTTCAGCTTCTCGGTGCGCGAGGGCGCGATCCACGGCCTGATCGGGCCGAACGGCGCGGGAAAGACGACGACCTTCAACGTCATCAGCGGCTTCTACGCGCCGAGCGCCGGCCGGGTGTTCTTTCGCGGTATCGACATCTCGGGCCGCAAGACCAGCGCGCTCGCGGCGATGGGGCTGGTGCGCACGTTCCAGGGCTCGACGCTGTTTCAGGAATTCTCGGTCCTGGACAATGTCCGGGTCGGGCGCCATCTCGGCACCCGGGCCGGTTTCCTCAGCCGCCTGCTCGGCACGGACCGGCCGCTCGAGCAGGCAGCGGGCGAAGAGGCGCGGGAAGCGCTGGCCTTCTTCGGACTGGAGGAGCTCGCCGACGAGCCGGTCTCGAACCTGCCGCACGGCCACCAGCGGATGCTCGGCATGGCGGTCGCCCTGGCGGCCGAACCGCAGGTCCTGCTGCTGGACGAGCCCTTTACCGGCATGAACCCGGAGGAGACCCGGCGCATGATGACGCTGGTCCGCCGCATCCGCGACCGGGGCGTCACCGTCATGCTGGTCGAGCACGACATGCAGGCGGTGATGAACCTCTGCGACATCATCACGGTGATGAATTTCGGCGCCCTGCTGGTCGAGGGCGAACCGGAGGCGGTGCGCAACGACCCTGCCGTCATCGAGGCATATCTCGGCTCGGCCGCGCCCGACGGTTCCGGCCATGCTGCTTGAAATTCGCGATATCGAGGTGCGCTACCAGAAGACCGTGGCGCTCAGGGGCGTTTCGATGACGGTGCCGGCGGGCGGCATCGTGACCATCATCGGCGCGAACGGCGCCGGCAAGACGACGAGCCTGCGCGCCATTTCCGGGCTGGAACCGCTGACCCGGGGAGAAATCCGCTTCGACGATGCAAGAATCGACGGGCTGGCGCCGGAAGAGATCGTGCGCCGGGGCATCGCCCACGTCCCGGAAGGCCGGCGCGTGTTTCCCGACCTGACCGTCGAGGAAAACCTGCACACGGGCGCCTTCCTGCGCACCGACAGGGCCGCCGTCCAGGCGTCGCTGACAGAGGTCTTCGACCATTTTCCGCGTCTGGCCGAGCGGCGCCGGCAATGGGCGCGGTCGATGTCCGGCGGCGAGCAGCAGATGCTGGCGATCGGCAGGGCGTTGATGAGCGCCCCCCGGGTGCTGCTGCTGGACGAGCCGTCGATGGGCCTCTCGCCGGTGATGGTCCAGGAGATCGCGCGGATCGTTGCCGATATCTCGGGGCGCGGCGTTCCGGTCGTGCTGGTCGAACAGAATGCCGAGATGGCGCTGCGGCTGGCGCAGTATGCCTATGTGCTCGAAACCGGGGCCGTGGCGCTGGAAGGTCCGGCAGCCGACCTGCGCGAGAACGCCCACGTTCGCCGCGCCTATCTCGGCGGGTAGCGCCGGAGGCGGACTACAGCTTGTCGGTGTATTGCGCCACGAAGTCGAAATCGAGCAGGCGCTTGTAGGCTTCGATGAGCCGCGCCGTAACCGGTCCGGGCAGGTTTCCCTCGCCGATCCCGCGGCCGTTGACCGATGCGACCGGCACCATGCAGAGGCTCGTCGATGTCAGGAAGCACTCGTCGCTGGTGAACGCGTCGAAGAGGTCGAGGTCGGTCTCATGGACCGGGATGCCTTCCCCGCCGGCCAGGTCGATCACCGTTTCGCGGCTGATGCCCGGCAGCACGAACCGGGCCCGGGGGGTATGCAGCTCGCCGTCGCGCACGAAGAAGATGTTGCTGCCGAGCCCTTCGGCGAGATTGCCGTCATGGTCGAGGAGGATGGCCCAGGCCTGCGGGTCCTGGGCGCGCACCTCCCGGTCGGCGATCTGGAGATTGATGTAGTTCTGCGTCTTGGCCCGCGGGCTGACGGCGTCCGGCGGCGTGCGCCGGGTGGCCGGTATCTGCACCCGCACGCCGTCGCGGTAGAGCGGCGCACGGGCCTTGAGCGGCAGCGGCGTGCACTCGACGATGACCGTGGGCCGCGCCTCGCCGTCGCTGAGAAAGGGATCGGCCACGCCGGGGCTCACCCGCTGGAACAGCCAGTAGTCCTCGTCCGGACCGATCAGGTGCAGGTTGCGCTCCAGCACCTCGTGGGAGATCGACAGCATCTCCTCCCGGCTGAGGCCCGAGTCGATCTGGAGATAGCGCATCGAGCGGAAGAGCCGGTCGATATGCTCCTCCAGCCTGAACGGCCTGTGCCGGACGGTGCGCGCCGTATCGAACACCGCCTCGCCATATTTGAACCCGCGGTCGCGGAAGGAGACGAGCACCCGGCTTTCGGGCTTGATCTCGCCATTGTGGTACGCGACCCGCTCGTTGGCGTGTTGAACCATGACTTGCACCCCGGTGCTGTAGATCGATGTCCTGAGCGAGCGGAAAGCAGCCCGCAGCTACTCTGCGCCCGCGAGCTCGGCAAGCGCAACGGCGATGACCCTTGCGCCTTCCGCCAGGTCGCCCGGCTTGGCGTTCTCGGCTTCGTTGTGGCTGATCCCCTTCTCGCAGGGCACGAAGACCATGGCCGACGGGCAAAGCAGGGCCATGTTGCGCGCATCGTGGCCGGCGCCGGAATAGAGGTCCATGTGGGACGCCCCGACGACTTCGACGGCATGGCGCACGGCGTCGATCGCGGCGCCGTGGAAATCGACCGACGCAGCGGCCTGCGGTTCCTCGATCGTCACGCCGCACGGCCCCGCCAGCGCCTCGCAGAGAGGCTGGATGGCGTCCCCGAGACGGGCCCGGAGCGCATCGTCGGGATGCCGGAAGTCTATCGAGAAGCGAACGCGCCCCGGAACGACCGACGGCGCACCCGGAAAGGCCTCGAACGCCCCGATGGTGAAGCGCAGCAGGTCGTCCGCGTCCTCCATCATCCGGTGCAGCGCCTGGACCATGCAGGCCGCCGCGAGTACGGCATCCTTGCGCCGCCGCCTGGGCGTCGTGCCGGCATGGGCCTCCTCGCCCGTCACCTCGACCTGGAACTTGCGCGTGCCCTGTATGCCGGTGACGACGCCGATGGTGTTGCCGGTCTCCTCCAGGCGCGGCGCCTGCTCGATATGCCCTTCGATGAAGGCGCCCACCGGCGCGGCCAGCGCCCGCTCGCCCACGGGGCAGACCGAGGAAAGCAGCGGTCCGAGCTTGCCGAGTTCGTCGCCGAGCCTCGCGCCCGCCCTGTCGCGCACATCCAGCATCGTGCCGAGCGTCGGCGGGTCCGCATAAACGCCCGAGCCCATCACGCCCGGCACGAAGCGGCCGCCCTCCTCGTTGGTCCAGTTGACGACCTCGACCGGGGCGCGGGTGCGAACGCCGGCGCGTTCGAGCGCATAAAGCGCCTCCAGCCCCGCCAGCACGCCGAAGCTGCCGTCGAACCGCCCGCCGGTCGGCTGGGAATCGAGATGCGAGCCGGTCGTCACCGGCGGCAGGTCCGGATCGGTCCCCTCGCGGCGCAGGAACATGTTGCCGATGGCGTCGACCGCCAGCGAAAAGCCCGCATCCCTGCCCCACTCGGCGAAGGTGCGGCGCGCATCGAAATCCTCCGGCGTCAGCGCCTCGCGGCACACGCCGCCCTTCGCCGTGGCGCCGAACCGCGCCATCTCTTCGTGCATCCTCCAGAGCCCGGCTTCGTCGACGCCTGCTGCGACACGCTCCAGAACCATGACGGCCTCCTCGTTCCCGATCCCGCCTCCAGCCTGTAGACTGCGGTCCCATGAAGGGCAAGACCGCACTCGTCACCGGCGGCACGACAGGCATCGGCCTTGTGACCGCCCGCGCGCTCGCCGGGAAGGGGGCGGCGGTCACCATCGTCGGGCGCAATCCGCAGCGCGGCGAGCAGGCCGCGCGGGCGATCCGGGCGGAAGTCCCCGGGGCGGAGGTCCGCTTCGAGCGCGCCGACCTCTCGCTCCTCGACGAGAGCCGGCGGCTCGCGCGCAACATTGCCGAATCGACGGACCGGCTCGATGTGCTGGTCAACAATGCCGGCGCCATCTTCGCCCGCCGGCAGGTGACGGCGGACGGTCTGGAAGCCTCCTTCGCGCTCAACCACATGAGCTATTTCCTGCTGACCAACCTGCTGCTGAACCGGCTCAGGGCGGCGGAGGCGGCGCGGGTCGTCGTCGTCGCTTCGGTGGCGCACAGGAGGGCCGCGCTCGATTTCGACGACCTGCAATGCGAGCGGCGCTACAGAGCGCGGATCGCCTACAGCCGCTCGAAGCTTGCGAATGTGATGTTCGCCTACGCGCTGGCGCGCCGCCTCGAGGACACCCCGGTCACCGTCAACGCGCTGCATCCGGGCCTGGTGGCGAGCCGCTTCGGCAGCAACAATCGATGGCTGTTCCGCAATGCGGTCAAGCTGCTCTTCCGGCTCGGCGGCGCCGTCGGCGTCGAGGAGGGCGCGGCGCTCAACATCCGCCTCGCCTCCGACCCGGCGCTGGCGGGCGTCAGCGGCCGCTATTTCTCCGACGGCAGGGAAGTTCCCTCCTCCCCCGCCTCGCTCTCGGTCGAGGACCAGGAACGCCTCTGGGCCGCCAGCGAGGCGATTGCGGCGAGGTAGGGCGGGCACGCCGGCATCCATTGAAACCGCAGTCCGGATTGGTTACAAAAATGCAGGTGCCGGAAGCATTCCGTACTTCTCTCGCACCGTCGGGCGGGCGCGGGGTTCACGACTCACCCGGTGCCGTATTGACCGGAAATCTGAGTTCGCTTCAGTGATGACTGCCGATGACAGGTATCCCGCACGGCTGGTGACGCCTCAACAGGCTATCGTGTTTCAGGCGTTGCTAAACGCGATCAGGCAAGGCCCCGAGGCTTGGGCTTCTACGGAAGAGGTAGCCAACACCGGCGGCCTGACTTTGCGGCAAACGCGGCGCAGCCTGCGCAGGCTGCGCGCTCGCGGCAAGGTTGGAATGGTCTACCCCGCAACGAAAGGCCGGCACTGGGCGCCGAAGGACGACATCTCCCGCCTGCGCCTGCAAAGCCGGGCTTGGGACCGCTACAGCCAGTGAAGGTGCGCGCTGTGCGGGTCGCAACCCCCCGCGCTCTCCCGGAGGCATGAGGCTACTGCGAAAAATGACTCCAGCGCGCAGCAGGTTTGTATCACGAATGGGGGTGCTGACGCTAGCGCCCGGATGGACGTCTTGTTGCGGGGCGCGTTCGGTCCGGGAGGACCGGATTCCAAAGGTATGGGGACTATACACCTGAGTGTCCCGACAGCCTCTCCAACCGACGCTGCGCCGAGCGCAGATTGCGCTTATTTGCCCTGTGCAAGCTTACCGCATAGATTTCCGAACTATGGCGCGTCGCCTTGACGACCGCGCGCCACAACCGGCCTTCCACCTCCACAAAACCGGTAACCCACCGGTCTCCGTCCCGGAACAGCTCGTCTCCATCGAGAATGCGCTGGATATTCGCATAGTCGCCGGGGTCTATATCCGGATGCCGTGCAGCCTGTTTGGCGGCGGTTCCGCTGGACAACCGGACTACCCGCGACTGCGCGCCGACTGCATCGGCAATAGCGGTGCGCAGCACGGCGACGGGAAAGTCGGCCAGCACCGCCCCCTGCACCGACTCTACCAGGAATTGCCGAAATGCAGGCGTCGACCACGGCTCGTTCGCCATCGCGCAGCCCCTCTTCCCGGCAGGGCCCGGCTGTCAGGGCAGGACGGCGAGGTCTAGCAGGGGGGCGTGCTGCTGGGCGCCATAGACGTCGGCGTCGCGCGGGCCGCCGGACCCGACAGGCCGCCGCAGCGAGAACTTGACCGCCCGCGCGAAGGGATAGAAGTCGAAACCGAGCAGCTCATTGTCCGAGACGCCGTACAGCCTGCAGACGGCCTGCCGGTTCAGCAGCCCGGCTGCGCGGACGGCCTCGAATGTCTCCTCGTCCCCGAACAGGATGTCGAAGGTCACGATGAACGGGCCTGCATTCTTGGACCGGATGACCTCCGCGACGTCCCCGAGCGCCTTCATTGCAGCCATTCGAGCCGTCCGAAGCTCTCGGGCTCGTCGATTTCCATCAGGTGGTAGATGTTGAACTCGTAAACCGGCCCGGCCGGGATTTCCGCCGGCGAGAACGGGAAGGCGATATTGCCGGCCGTCGCCCGCCTGCCCTCGAACGGCACATGCAGAATGGTCGAGCGCGCGAGCCCGCAGACCGCCTCGGCAATCTCCGGGGTCTCGGCCACCACGTCGATCAGGATGCCGATCTCGTGCGCGGCCTGGCGGTTCGGCTCCCAGGCGCCCATCACGCCGTCGAGGCCGTAGCGGTGGAAGGTGATGCTGTATTGCGAGGGATCGATGAACCCCGCCTGGGTTTCGTGGATCTTGGCGCGCACGGCCTCCTGGATCGCGTCGATGGAGCGGATGAAGGCCGGATCGCGCGCCCCGCCCACGGTCAGGGCCCGGTGCCCCGCGAGCCGCGCGCCCTCCAGCTTGACGGTGTAGCGCTCGGCCTCGCGAAAGGCGCTGCCCGTGACCCGGACGCGGCGCGGGTCGATCTGGTCGAAGCGGGTCCCGCGGAGATCGACCGCCCCGCCGGGCCCGGCCAGCATCACCGGGTCCGATTTCTCGTAGAAGGTGTGCGCCGAGACCGAAGCCTGTGTGCAGGCCTTGTCCGGATGGGTCGGTTCGACAATGAAATGATCGTCCCGGAGCCTGCCGAGAATGAGGTCGCCGCCGCCGGTCGGGCGGGCCGCCAGGCTGCCGCATTCGAGGATCTTGCCCATATGGAGCGTGAGGCCGCGGTCACGGCCCTGCATCAACGGGAGCGCAGCGATGTTGGAGACGTCCCAGGCGCGGCCCACCACCAGAATGTCGGGCCTGCCGGCCAGCGCGCGGAAATAGGACTCCGGCCCGACCTGGGCCACGATATGGGCTGCAGCGTCCACGTCTTCGACCGTCAGCGCGGCGCCGGTCTCGAACACGCGCACCCTGCCCTCTTCCACCGCCCCGCGAACCGTCTCGCGGTCGAGCTCCGAGCGCAGCACGGCGACCTTGCGGTCGAGCCCCAGCTCCTCCAGCACCCGACGCAGCAGGACGAGGAGGTGATCGACCTGCCCGTCGCCGCCGGCGCCGCCGGCCGAGCCGATGATGAGCGGCACGCCGGCGTCGGCGCCCGCCTGCACCATCAGGCGCAGGTCCCGCAGGATCATCGCGTCGCCGACGAAGGGCTTGCCGGAGCCCAGATAGTAGGGTCCGGGGTCGCTCGAGCCCGCGTCGCAGGCGATCAGGTCCACGCCCGCCTCGACCGCTTCGCGGAGCGATTCCTGGCGGAAGCCGTAGCCCAGCATCCCGTTGGAGACGACGACGAATTCGTCGTCGCGCTTGCGTTCGATCATGGGACTCCTCCCTAACCTCGTGCGACGGCCCAGGCGTCGATGTCGAGTTGGCCGCGGAAGTCGGCCGAAACGGCCGCCTTCTTCGGTTCGAGCGGTATGCCGGTTGCGTCCGCAACCCGGTCGATGGCGTTGAAGGTCGCGGCCACACCCGCCGCATCGACCCAGCCGGCATCGCCGACCGCGCGGCGAAGGGCGGAAATGGCGGCCGCCATGTCCCCGTCCCCGGCCACCGCCTCCGCGAACGCCGCCAGTTCCTCGCCGGCGGCCACGCCGCCGCCGCCGCCGTTCACGACGGCTTCCAGATCGTAGCTGTCGCCCGTTGTCCGGCCGCTCTCACGGAGCAGCAGCGCATGGCTGGTCGTTCAGTAGACGCATTGATTGAGGGCCGAGATCCTTGCGGCCAGGAATTCGATCTGCGCATGGCTGATGGCGCGGTATTCAACCTCGTAATCCCGCATCCAGCGCCCCGGCAGATATTGGGTCTCGACGAGGTCGAAGAAGGCCCGCTTGGCCTCCGGCACCAGGGTAAGCGCCATGAGGATGTAGGCGCCGCGCGAACCCGAATAGATGTCGGCTTCGGCCCCGCTTTCCTCGCCCGCCACGATCAGCGGGACCCACGCTTCCTCCATACGCGCCGAGGCCGGACGGTAGCCGGACGGCTCGCCCGCCCGCGGCTCCGGAACAGGGCGCGGCGCCACGCCCATGGACCGGGCGAACGTGTCCATGGAGACGGTCACCGCCGTCACGCCCACCGTCTCGACATAGCGCGTGACCTCGACGCCCTCGGCCAGCCGCGCCTCGAACCAGCGGCGGGTGAGGCGCGCGGGGTCGGTGACGATACGGTGGACGATCTCCACCATTGGCGGCTCGAGAACGCCCGGCCCGTCATGCGAACCCGTCACGGCCTCCGGCGCGAGCGCTTCCTTGCGCGCCGCGCACAGCCGGCAGTCCAGCGCGTGGCGCGTCTCGGCCGCAATGGCGACCCGCTCTTCGCCCGTCAGCCAGTTGCCGGGAGCGGCGATCCACGCCCAGGCGCGGGCATGGGCCGCCAGAATGTCGGCGCGGACCGGCGCCGCTGCATCGGGGAACCCCATGGCCAGAATCCTCCTGTCTTTCGCCAGTCTAGCGCGGATTTCCGGCCATTGTCCCGCCTGCAATGCCGCCGCTCATGTTGCATGCCGCCCATCCGTTGCGGCGGAGTCCCCGGCTCCTGGCCTGCCGCATGGCACACATCTCGTCCCGGACAGGTGCGAAGCGGCGTATCGAAAGCCTGTAATTGTCCTGCCGATTCAATGGGTTGTAAGAAAATTGCCCGATATTTCCATTTTGTTTCCTAAAAGGCTTGATTTTCAGCGAAATGGTGTATAATGGAGGCAGAGAGAGGCGGCTTCCGGGACCGCCTTTCCGCTTTTCTGCAGAAAGCCATGGCTGGGGCGCCGCAAACGCCCCGGCGTAAGCAGGCGGGAGGGGTGCGCCCTCTGCCCGGCCCGCTGCCGCGCGCCCGCGCACGCACCGGCGCACGATACGCGCGAAACAGGAACACCCCGTCCCGCCCCTTGCCCCGAAGGAGATGGCACGAATGACCGTGAACGATCCCCGCACCCCACTGGCGGCGATGCTGCTGGAGCGCCTCGCCCCCGCCGCCGAAACCCGCACAGGCCCACAGAGGCGGGGACGGCGGCCGGGAGGAGCATTACAGAACATGACCATTCCACAGGGCCGCATGACGAAACATGACACATCATGACATTCCATGACGCTTCGGCAGAGGTCCCTCGATGCGCGGCTGGCGCCGCTACGCGGGACGAAGGTTTTGTCGGGGCCGCCGGCCGCATTCCCCGCCTTCTTCCCGGGCCCCGCCCGCCGCCTCGCGCGCGCATTATGCGCGCGAGAGGCACGCCCCTCCGGCAACGGGGCGTCCGGGACCGTGGACCGAAAGGAGGCTGCAATGCCTTGCGAACGGCTCCCGGACCGGCCCAAACGACCGGAGCGAAGACCGGCCTCATGACAAAACATGACATTCCATGACATCTCCTGACACTTCCGCCGGTCTCCCGGCCGCCGCTCCGGCATTGGCGGAGGACGCCAAAGGCATACCGGGCGCAAACCGGGGCGGGTTGCGTGAATCCGGCAGGGCTCCCGGCACGGATGTTTGCGCGGTTCCCGCCGCCGTGGAGTAATACCAAGGGTCACTGTTTAGAACCCATTGGCCCATTTTCGTGTACCGATAGAGGCGATCCGTTCTGGCTGTGAAACGAGATTGTTCCAGGCATTGCAGCAGTGATCGAGGATATCGTCGTAGTTCTGGAAGACG
>JAJDYL010000036.1 GCA_022825195.1 Alphaproteobacteria bacterium | reverse complement strand
GCTTGCATATCGTGGGCAGTCCCGCCGATACTCCCGGCGAGCGGTTTCGGTCCAGGGCATATGTGGCTCCGTTCAGCTTCCTAACCGAACTGAATCACAATCCCTTGAAACCGCTCAACTCTTTTTGGGTCAGGCTCTGAGTGCGTGGTGGAATATCTCGTTCACGAAGTCCTTCCATGCCCTCTCGTCCTCGAGCAAATCGTCTATGTTGAAGTCCTTGTCTATATGCATCTCCTGAAGCTCGCGTCTCATCTCCGTCGTAACAACACCGACCACGAGAAACTTCTTGCACTGCCGGGGCGCCCGGTCGAACGACTTCTTGATTGCGCCAAGGCGCTCCAATGCTCCTGCGGGGTCTTTGCCTGCCTTGATCTCGATAACGACCACGGCATCGCCGCCCCGGACAAACGAGACATCCGGCTCCGAGCCGAAGCGCAGCTCGACTCCCTGTTGCAGGCTATATGAATTCCGTCCGACTTCGTTGGCATCTGCCTTACGGGTAAGCAATCCCGCGCCTGCAACCCAATCGACTATCCGGCGCTTGATCCCGGCTTCTGCCTTCTGACCGATCAGATTCCTGATCGTTCCATCCAGGCTTATGCCCATGCTCGCGAGAATATTGCGATAACCGTCCTCCATCGCCCAGGAATCGCTGCTCAGAACAAGCGAACCGATCACTTGATTATATAACCGGCAGAGCTTCAGCGCCCTGTCGTCCGATACCTTGACCTTGGATTCCTGCTTCTCCAAGGCTTCCACAGAGCCGGCGATCCCGCTGACTCTCTTGCGCGGCAGCAGCGCGATATTCCGATAGTGGAAAGACGACCTCGGCAGCGCCTGCAATATTTTCGGATGAGCGAATATCAGGCGGGGCGCGATGCCGGCTTCCTCGACTCTGGACCACGCCTCTTCGTCGATGCAGAGTTCCGCCCTGTCATATTCGATGCCGCCGTCGATCTCCAGTTCCACGATCTCTTTTCGGATTTCCAGATCGGCCTTAGCCTCAATGCGGCGCGCAATGGTAACCGAGCGTTCGATTGCATCCGAAAGCCGCCGGCGTTCCTCGACAGACACGAAAGCAAGCCCCGTTCAGGTCCGCCGCCAGGAATAGACGCATTTACGCAGTTCGCGGCGCCCGAATTTCCCCATTTGCTGGCTGGAATTTCCCTTGCCGCGCGGCAGGACGCTTATCTCCTCGCACTCGAACCCGCAATATTCGGCTATGTCCGAAAGGATCAGGTCCACCGGAATCTCTTCCCCGTGATACTGGACATTGTCGTTTACCATGACGACCCGCCCGCCCGGACGGGTGATTCGCGATAGCTCCGCAACCGCCAGCGCCATCTCCGAGAAGTAGTTTTCGACCAAGCGGATCACATGGGGGTTGCTCAGCTGCCGCCGGCATCGTTCGAGGGCTTCCAGCGCTTCGGAAAGGGCGCTTTGCCGGGTTATGGCCTTTTCGGACAGGGCCAGCATGTCCGGCCTCGGATAGGTGTCGGCCAGAAGCGGTTTCTTGGAACGGTTTTCCACCGTGGCGCTGACCAGGTCCTGCCGCAACCGGCCGAAGGCGCTGCGGTCCAGACCGAGCCAGGCAAGCTCAAGGGCGTAGGTCCGGGTATAGTCGTAGCGGTTGGCGTAGGGTGGCGAAGTGATTGTCAGGCCGACCGATTCGTCGTCGAGCAGCGGCAGTTCCCGCAGGGCGGAGCCTTCCACGATTTTCGGCGCGCGGCCGCCATACAGGCGTTTGAGGGCCGGGGCGTCGGTCACTATCTGCTGTATCCGGCGGAGCAGCGCCTCCTCGAAGCCGGGAATGCGTCCCTTGTGCATGCCGCCGCGCAGTTTCCGTCCGCAACGGCGGTCCCAGCGCAGATACTGGCCATCCTTGCGCGTGTAGCTGACTTCTTCGAGAACGCTCATGCAGGCGACATCGAGGATGAGACGAAGACTGTCGTCTTCGACAGAGGCGATAAAGGAGCGGGCCCGGGCGATGGCGGCCTCGGTTTCCGGCGAGAAGGCATGTTCCGTAATCCGGACATGGGGGAACCGGCAGTCGACCGGAGAGTCGTTCGCGCCCGCAACGGCCTGCAGCAGGCCGAAGAAGGCAGCCTTGAGGGACTCCGGGCAAACGCCGTCCGCAACGGTCGCGATCGCTTGCGCCGCCCGCGCGCCGACCGGCATGATCTCTATCCCGACGGCTTGGCGACAACGGCCGCCGGCAACCAGCACCGTCGTCCCGAGGCCCGCGAACGGATCGAGGACGGGGCCGTCGGCGACGTCGAGGAAACCGCGGACCAGATCGGCGGAAAACCCCTCCTTGTATTTGAACCACCTGAGCCCAGGGTGGGTCTTGTTGGCCTGGTAGGAGACGATTCGGCGGTTCAGTTCGGGGCGAACGACCAGCCTGTCCCGGAACCGGGCCAGAAGCCGCTCCCGTTCCGAACGCAGATTGGATTCGACAGGAGCAGGGAACAAGGACGGCCGGGCCGAATCCTCCAAAGTCGGCAATTCCGGTCTGTCCAACACCGCTGGCCCACCTTTCGACCCGACTCGGAAAGCACGGTGCGAAGGCTAGGCTGCGAATCCACCGCGGTCAACGCGCCCGACCGTAGCAGGCGGGCGCAACCCGGCGGGAGTACCGGACCGGGCGGGAATTCGGCGCCGGCATGAACGATATGCGGCATCGCGCAATCCCCAACCGATTCGTTGGCAACAAGACTGTTGTCAAAGGGTGCGTCCGCGCCCGGCGGCCGTTGCGAGGTCCGGTCGTTTCGGCCCGGCCTGGGCCACCTTCACAATATTCTTTCTTTGTTCTATTCTCCGCCCGCCGGTCGGGGAGGTCCGGCGGATATGCCGAAAGCGCTTCCCGTCGAACTGCGGAACCGGGTGCTGGCGGCCATGGCGGGGGGCATGACCTTCGTCGAGGCGGCGGAGACCTTCGACGTCGGCGTGGCCAGCATCGTGCGCTGGCGCCGGCTGGAGCGCGAGCGGGGCGACGCGCGGCCGCGGAAGACGGGCGGCGACCGCCGCTCCTGGCGCATCGAGGCCGCGAGCGGCGCGATCCTCGCCCTGCTGAAGGACGACCCGGAGCTTCCCATCAACGCCCTGCGCGCCGCGCTCAGGGAGCGGGGCCTCGACTTCGGCTACGGCACGGTGCGGATGTTCCTCAAGCGCCACGGTTTCAAGCGCAGGCGCGGCCGCCGCCCCGTCCGGCGGACGTAGGCCCGGCCGCGCTGAACGGCAGGCGGGCGGCCGGTTTCACCGCCGGTTCCGGCGTTGCCGGCCTTCCCCGGTCGTGCGGGACGACGAAAGGGGCGCGGAGCAACAGATGCTTGAATGATTCCCCGCAAGCATATCCAACCCGGTCCGCCATTTCCCGTCCGGAGCCCTGCGCGCGGCCGCACCTCTCCCGTCCGCCCCTGGTGCGGTTTGCCCCCTGCGGGTTCCAGTCATCGCGCGGGTCGGGCGGCCCGCCGCCGGTCTCAGGTCCAGGTCATGCTCTCGCGTTCGGCTCCTGCCACGCTGCTGAAGATAGGCCCGCTCCGGGCCGTTTGCAAGATTTTACGGAAATAAATCCTGTGTGCGAAAACCGGCGCCGCAGGCCGCCTGCGCCCGCGCGGGCGTTACGGGAGCAGCGGCACGGCAGGAATGGCGCGGCCAGCGGCTCCCGCTGCCGCATCGGTGAGCAGCCGGCGGTCGTCTTCGCCCAGCGTGTCGAGGTCGCCGTCCCCGAACCAGCAGAGCGCGCGCACCGATTCCATGGGCGGGTAGCCCGGCCCGTAAAGCGCCCGCGCCGCGCCGAGGCCCCGTTCCAGCGCGAGGCCCGACCGGAGCAGCGCCGCGATGTCGGCATGGTCCTTGGCGGCCGCGCGCTGCAGGATCGTCTTGAGCTTCGTCGCCAGCAGGTCGAGGGAGGACGCGACCGGCAGGCCGTTTTCCGGGGCCGTATCGGGCTCCCCGACCCTGCCGTTGTCGATGCCGCCGAAGAAGGACAGCAACACGCCTTCCGCCGTCCTGACGACAAGGCTGCCGGCATCCTCGCGCAGCGCCGGCCTGTCCGCGATGAAGGGGCAGGCCCGCCGGAGCGTGTCGCTGTCGAGGGAGGCCGTACTGAAGAAGTCGAAATCCTCCGATACCCGGTGCCCGAGCCTGAGCGCGACGGCGGTTCCGCCGTAAAGCGTGAAGCCGAGGCCGGCGACGGGCGCAAGCGCGGGCCAGAGCGCCGCCTGCGCCGGGGGCAGGATATCCGTGCGCGGCGCGAAGCCCGTCATGCCCCGCGTTCCCAGGGGGCGGGCGGGAGCTTGCGGCGGACGGGGCGGGGGCCGGCGTCGATGCCGAGCGCCGCCTGCCAGAAAGCCCAGCTCCGGGCGCGGAACCAGCCGGGCTCGGCGCGCCGCATGACCCCGCAGAGCCGCTCGTCGCCGAAGGCCGCCCTCATGGCGCGACAGTCCTCGAATGTGCCGATGTCCATCACCTGGGCCAGCACGCGGTCGGGGTAGCGGGCGGCTTCTTCCGGGGTCTTCCACCAGATATAGCGGCCGGCGAGGCAGAGCAGCGCGCGCTCCGCCCGGCGTTCGCCTTCTCCCCGGATTGCGGCCGGTCCGGGCTCCATTGCGGCCTCCCGGCGCTACTGGTTCATCGCCTGGAAGAAGTCGTTGTTGTTCTTGGTCTCGCGGAGCTTGCCGATCAGGAACTCCATCGCGTCCTGGGTGCCCATCGGCATCAGCACGCGGCGCAGCATCCACATCTTGGAGAGCGCGGCCCGATCCACCAGCAACTCCTCCTTGCGGGTTCCCGACTTGCCGATGTCGATCGACGGCCAGACGCGCCGGTCGGAGAGCTTGCGGTCCAGCACGATCTCGGAATTGCCGGTGCCCTTGAACTCCTCGAAGATCACCTCGTCCATGCGCGAGCCGGTCTCGACCAGCGCCGTCGCCACGATCGAGAGCGAGCCGCCCTCCTCGATATTGCGCGCCGCGCCGAAGAAGCGCTTCGGGCGCTGGAGCGCATTGGCGTCCACGCCGCCGGTCAGCACCTTGCCGGAGGACGGCACGACCGTGTTGTAGGCGCGCGCGAGCCGGGTGATCGAGTCCAGCAGGATCACCACGTCGTGCTTGTATTCGACGAGGCGCTTGGCCTTCTCCAGCACCATCTCGGTCACCTGCACATGGCGGGTCGCCGGTTCGTCGAAGGTGGAGGAGATGACCTCGCCGCGCACGGAGCGCTGCATGTCCGTCACCTCCTCCGGGCGCTCGTCGATGAGCAGGACGATGAGATAGACCTCGGGGTGGTTGTGCGAGATCGCATGCGCCACGTTCTGCAGCATCATGGTCTTGCCGGTGCGGGGCGGGGCGACGATGAGCGCCCGCTGGCCCTTGCCGAGCGGGGCGACGAGCTCGACCACGCGGGTGGTGTAGTCCTTGCTCTGGTCCTTGCCCTCGCGCTGGTCGATCTCCAGGTGCAGCCGCTGGTCGGGGTAGAGCGGCGTCAGATTGTCGAAATTGATGCGGTGGCGGACGGCGTCCGGGTCTTCGAAATTGGCCTGCGTGACCTTGGTGAGCGCGAAATAGCGCTCGCCGGACTTCGGCGCCCGGATCTCGCCCTCCACCGTGTCGCCCGTGCGCAGGCCGAACCGGCGCAGGAGCTGCGGCGAGACATAGATGTCGTCCGGGCCGGGGAGGTAGTTGGCCTCGGGCGAGCGCAGGAAGCCGAACCCGTCCGCCAGCACCTCCAGCACGCCGCGGCCGACAATGGCGACATTGTCTTCCGCAAGGTTCTTCAGGATGGCGAACATCATGTCCTGCTTGCGGAGCGTGGAGGCGTTCTCGACCTCCAGCTCGTCGGCGAGCGCGAGCAGTTCCGCCGCCGACTTTTCCTTTATTTCCTGGAGATGCGCGACCTTTTCGGGCGCCGCGATATCGTCGAGCATGACCTCGGACCGTCCGTCGGTTGATGTTGAAAGCCGACTCGCCCGCGGGAAGCGGAAAATTCGAACGCAGGAGGAAGGGGCCGGAATTCCCGCCGGGCGGCGGGCGAGGGCTGAAGAAGGCGCCAGTTTAACGCAGCGCCGCGGGCGCGGCAACGCCTTTCGTCTCACGCCTTTCGTCCCGGGCCGAAGGGGCCCTATGGCAGCCGCCGGACCGGGCCGGGGCTGCCGAGCGCCTCGATCAGCCTCTCGACCGTGCTGCCGCAGGCGGGATGCCGCCAGCCGGGCGCGAGATCGCGCAAGGGCAGCAGCACGAAGGCGCGCTCGTGCAGGCGGGGATGCGGCAGCTCGGGCTTCTCGCCGGGGCCCGTGACCAGGCCGCGATAGTCGAGCAGGTCGAGATCGACCGTCCGGGCGGCGTTGCGGGCGCCGCGGACCCGGCCGAAGCCCGCCTCGACATCGAGCAGCGCCGCGAGCAGCGCCTGCGGGGAGAGGGCGCTCTCCACCTCCGCCACGGCGTTGACATACCAGGGCTGGGCGCTCGGCGGCTCCGGCGCGCTCTCGTACCAGGGCGAGCGCCGAACCGTCTTCGCGCCGCGGGCGGCCAGCGCGTCCAGCGCCGCCGCCAGCGTCGCCCGCGGAGGTCCGTGCTCCGGCGATGGCAGGTTCGCCCCCAATCCGATCAGAATCATCCCCGGCGGCCTCTTGTCGCGCGGCGGCCTCTCGCCTAGGCTTGACCATACCATGTCATCGGGGCGCGGTTTCTTTGGGCCGCCGCCCCCTTTTCGGAGTTCCCCGGGCTGATGCGCACCTATATGGAAGAACGAACTGCGCTGTTCATCGACGGAGCCAATCTGTATGCCGCCGCTCGTGGCCTCAACCTCAATATCGACTACAGGCGGATGCTGGACTATTTCTCGAAGCGCGGACGGCTGATCCGCGCCTTCTATTATACCGCGCTGATCGAGGACCAGGACTATTCCCCGATCCGCCCGCTGGTGGACTGGCTCGACTATAACGGCTTCACCCTCGTCACCAAGCCGGCGCGCGAGTTCACCGACGCCATGGGCCGCCGCAAGGTCAAGGGCAACATGGACATCGAGCTCGCCGTCGATGCGATGGAGATGGCCGACCATCTGGAACATATCGTGCTGTTTTCCGGCGACGGCGATTTCCGCCGCCTCGTGGAGGCGCTGCAGCGGCGCGGCGTGCGCGTCACGGTGGTCAGCACGATGAAGAGCCAGCCGCCCATGGTGTCGGACGATCTGCGCCGGCAGGCGGACTTCTTCATGGACCTGCTCGACCTGGCGCCGTCGATCATGCGCGACCAGGACGAGCGGGAAGCCGCCCAGGCGCGCCGCGCCCAGCGCGAGAGCCTGCGCTTCGAGGAGGCTCAGGACGGCGCCGAAGAGCGGTATGGAGCCTGATCCGGACTGTCCCTTCTGTCCGCGCCTGCAGGCGTTCCGTCATCGATGGCGGGAAGCCGAACCCGACTGGTTCAATGCGCCCGTACCGGGTTTCGGACCGTCCGGCGAGAATGTGCTCATTGTAGGCTTGGCGCCCGGCCTGCGCGGCGCCAACCGGACCGGCAGGCCGTTCACGGGCGACTATGCGGGCGACCTGCTGTTCGCCACATTGCTGAAGCTCGGCCTGGCTAGGGGCAGCTATGACCGCCACCCGGAGGACGGACTTCGGCTGACCGGCTGCCGTATCGTGAATGCGGTGCGCTGCGTGCCGCCGCAGAACAAGCCTGTCGGCGCGGAGGTTACCGCCTGCCGGCCCTTCCTCGCCGGGGAACTCGACGCGCTGCCCGGCGGCGGCGCGGTGCTGGCGCTCGGGCGCGTCGCCCACGATGCGGTGCTCGCCGCACTCGGCGAGCGGCGCGCCGCCTGGCCGTTCGCCCACGGCGCCCTGCATCGGCTCGGCTGCGGGCGCCTGCTCGCCGACAGCTACCACTGCTCGCGCTACAACACCAATACGGGCCGATTGACGCCTGCCATGTTCGAGAGCGCGGTCGCAGGCATGCTGGAGGCGGTGGCGGCCGGCTGACCGGACGGCTCAGCCGAGCATCTCGGCCGCTGGATCGTGGGCCCTGAAGCGCCGCCGGGCGGCCCCGGGAGAGGCATTGGCGTAGCAGTAGAGGCAACCGTGCGGGCAGGTGTCGTAGGCGCCGATGTCCCGGCTGGCGGCGCAGGCGCAGCCGGGCCGGTTGCCCTGTTCCGGAAGCGCGCCGAGGCCGAGGCGGACGGGATCGATGCAGCGCGCCGGTGCGGCCGCGCCGCC
The DNA here is from genome assembly GCA_022825195.1 of Alphaproteobacteria bacterium. Lineage (GTDB taxonomy): Bacteria > Pseudomonadota > Alphaproteobacteria > Bin95 > Bin95 > Bin95. The sequence continues at coordinate 12,599 of JAJDYL010000036.1, read as the reverse complement.
CGTCAGTTCCGGCTGGGCGCAGACCGTGAGACGAAGCGGCGAGACTGCATCGGCCAGCACCTCGATCAGCCGGAGGCGGCGGTCGGGCTCCGGATCCTCCCAGGCGAAGCCGGCCGCCGCCAGGTTGCGCTGTGTCTTGCGGTAGAAGGAGGCGAAGGAAACGACGCATTCGTCACTCGCGCCCCGCAACGCTTCGGCCAACCGCCCGGCGGCCTCCTCATGATCCTGCGTCGGCGACAGGATCGGGTCGTACCGCCAGACAACGCATCGTGGACCGTAGCGGGCGGCAAGCTCGTGCGCGGCTTCGACCGCGCGCTCGGGCGGAGGCACCGAGGGTTCGAGCCGGCGTCCGTATCCGGTGATCGTGAACTGAACGGCGAAGGGTCGTTCCAGCCCCGCAAGCACGGGCATGAAGGGCCGGGGGTTGCGGGTCCAGAAGACATAGCCGGAGACGGCGCCGGGAGTGAGGTCCACCCGGTAGGACCTGCCGGACCAGGGGTTGCGCACCAGTGCAAAGCCGGCGGCAAGGCGCCGGGCGAACCACGCGCCGTAGAACGCCGGAATGTCGGTGCGGTAGCTTGCGGAAACGACGGTTTCAGTCATTTTTTTGCCGGAATTGCATTTTTTGCCGCACCTCGCACCGGGCTGCCGGGTCTTGTAGGTCCAAGAGGGCGTTCATATATACCCGCGCAACGGAGGTCGGGCGCGCGCCCGGTTTTTCAGTGTCATCGAAGGGTGCCGGGACAGGCGCTGCGCTTGCAGGCGGTCCGGGCTTGCCGCATCGGGTAGGGACGAACCGCATGAGCAAGGTTATCGGAATCGATCTCGGCACGACCAATTCCTGCGTCGCCGTGATGGATGGCAGCGAACCCAGAGTGATCGAGAACGCCGAGGGCGCGCGCACCACGCCGTCCATGGTGGCGATAACCGGGGACGGCGAGCGCCTGGTCGGCCAGCCGGCCAAGCGCCAGGCGGTGACCAACCCGACCAACACGCTGTTCGGCATCAAGCGCCTGATCGGGCGCACGGACCGGGACCCGGTGATCCAGGAAGAGAAAAAGGTCCTGCCCTTCGCGCTGGTCAGGGCCGACAATGGCGACGCTTGGGTCAGGGCCGGCAACGAGAATTACGCGCCGAGCCAGATCAGCGCCTTCATCCTCCAGAAGATGAAGGAAACCGCCGAGGCGTTCCTCGGCGAGACGGTGACCGACGCGGTCATCACGGTTCCGGCCTATTTCAACGATTCCCAGCGCCAGGCGACCAAGGATGCCGGGCGCATCGCCGGCCTCGAAGTGCTGCGCATCGTCAATGAGCCGACGGCAGCCGCTCTTGCCTACGGTCTCGACAAGAAGGAAGGCGGCGTCATCGCCGTCTACGATCTGGGCGGCGGCACCTTCGATGTCTCCGTGCTGGAAATCGGCGACGGCGTGTTCGAAGTCAAGTCCACCAATGGCGACACCCATCTCGGCGGCGAGGATTTCGACAATCGCATCATCGACTACCTGGCGGAGGAGTTCCGCAAGGAGCAGGGGATCGACCTGCGCGGCGACAAGCTGGCGCTCCAGCGCCTCAAGGAAGCGGCGGAGAAGGCCAAGATCGAGCTGAGCTCGACGGCGCAGACGGAGATCAACCTGCCGTTCATCACGGCCGACCAGTCGGGGCCGAAGCATCTCAACATCAAGCTTTCGAGGGCCAAGCTGGAGGCGCTGGTCGAGGACCTGGTCGAACGCACGGTCGGCCCCTGCCGGAAGGCGCTGGAGGATGCCGGCCTGCGCGCCTCCGACATCGCCGAGGTCGTGCTGGTCGGCGGCATGACGCGGATGCCGAAGGTGATCGAGACGGTCAAGAATTTCTTCGGCCGGGAGCCGCACCGCGGCGTGAACCCGGACGAGGTGGTGGCGCTCGGCGCGGCGATCCAGGCCGGCGTGCTGCGGGGCGACGTGAAGGACGTGCTGCTGCTCGATGTCACGCCGCTTTCGCTCGGCATCGAGACGCTGGGCGGCGTGTTCACCCGGCTGATCGACCGCAACACCACGATCCCGACCAAGAAGAGCCAGACCTTCTCGACCGCGGAAGACAACCAGAATGCGGTGACCATCCGCGTCTCCCAAGGCGAGCGCGAGATGGCGGCGGACAACAAGCTGCTCGGACAGTTCGACCTGGTGGGCATTCCGCCCGCGCCGCGCGGCGTGCCGCAGGTTGAGGTCACCTTCGATATCGATGCCAACGGCATCGTCAACGTGTCCGCCAAGGACAAGGCGACCGGCAAGGAGCAGGCGATCCGCATCGAGGCGTCGGGCGGCCTGTCCGATGCCGAGATCGACCGGATGGTGCAGGACGCCGAAGCCAACGCGGAAGAGGACCGCAAACGCCGGGACCTCGCCGAGGCGCGCAACCAGGCCGAGGGGCTGATCCATACCACCGAACGCCAGCTCGAAGAGCATGGCGAGAAGATCGACGCCGGCGACAAGGCGGGGATCGAAGAGGCGCTCCAGGCGGTGAAGGAGGTCAAGGACGGCGAGGACGCGGCCGCGATCCAGGAGAAGACCGCCGCGCTTGCCGCTGCCGCCATGAAACTCGGCGAGGCCATGTATGCCGCACAGCAGGAAGAGGCGGGCGGCGGTCCGGATACGGGCGCGGGCCCGGCCGGCGGTGACGACGGGGTGGTCGATGCCGATTTCGAGGAAGTGGACGACACCGACGACCAGCAGAAACGCTCCGCCTGACCCGGCGCGGCGGCTCCGATGGCCGGACGCGACTATTACGAGGTGCTGGGCGCACAGCGCACCGCAAGCGCCGACGAACTGAAGCGCGCCTACCGCCGGCTCGCCAAGGAGTACCACCCGGACCGCAATCCGGGGGATGAGGCCGCCGAAGCGCGCTTCAAGGAAGTCAATGAAGCCTACGACGTCCTGAAGGACCCGGACCAGCGCCAGGCCTATGACCGGCTGGGCCATGAGGCCTTCACCCAGCGCGCCCAGGGCGGCGGCGCCAGTCCGGGGTTCGACTTCGGCTTCGGCTCCAGCTTCGGCGATATTTTCGACGAAATGTTCGGCGACCTGGCGGGGGGGCGGCGTCGCGGCCGCGGCGGCCGGCGCTCCGGCGCCGACATGCGCTACAACATGCGCATCACGCTGGAGGAGGCCTTCAAGGGCAAGCAGGCGACGATCGAGGTGCCGGGCACGGCGTCCTGCGACTCCTGTTCCGGCACCGGCTCCGCGGGCGGGGCGCCGCCGGTTACCTGTTCGACCTGCAACGGCGCCGGCCGGATCAGGGCGAGTCAGGGTTTTTTCACCGTGGAGCGCACTTGTGCGGCCTGCCAGGGCACGGGTGAAACCGTGCGAGATCCCTGCCGGACCTGTTCGGGCCGGGGCCGGGTGCAGCGCACGCGCACGCTCACCGTCACCATCCCGGCGGGAGTCGAGGCGGGCAACCGCATCCGCCTTGCCGGCGAGGGCGAGGCCGGCGAACGTGGCGGGCCGCCGGGCGACCTCTATATCTTCCTCGATATCGAGGACCATCCGATGTTCGACCGGGAGGGGCCGCACATCCACTGCGGGGTGCCGGTTTCGATGACGGCGGCGGCGCTGGGCGGCACGGCGGAGGTGCCGACCGTCGAGGGCCGGCGCGCGCGCATCGACCTGCCGCCGGGCACCCAGTCCGGCAACCGCTTCCGGCTGCGCGGCAAGGGCATGACCGTGCTGAACACCCGCCAGCGCGGCGACATGCTGGTGACGGTCCGGGTCGAGACGCCCGTCAACCTCACGCGCCGGCAGGCGGAACTGCTGCGCGAGTTCGAGAAGGAGGGCGGCGGCCAGAACCGCACCCCCGAATCCGAGGGCTTCTTCTCCCGCGTCCGCGAACTCTGGGACGACCTGACGGAGTGAGATTGGAGGCGGCGCGTCCTGAGCCGCCGCCCTGCTGCGCTATCCGGCCTCCGTATCCATCCGGCCTTCATTGGCTTCCTCGGCGCGCCGGCGGCCGGGGCGGGTGTGGAGGCGGGCATCGTAGTCCTGCAGGATCTGCGGCACCGCGACGTCGCGGCGGCCGGCCCAGCCGAGGCAGGAGCCCAGCATGATGTCGGCGACCGAGAAGGTCTCGCCCAGCAGCCAGGGGCGGCCGTCGGCCAGCGCCGCCTCGGCCTTGGCCGCCTGCTTCAGCCAGTATTCCCGCGCGCCCGACACCACGTCCGGCGCCGCGCCGTAGATCGCCGAAAGGTCCCCGTGGCGGCGAATGACGTAGAGCGAGGTCGCATCCAGTTCCATCGCCACATAGAAGCACCATTCCAGCACGCGCGCGCGCTCGGCCTCGGGCCAGAGATCCACCCGGTCGCGGAAGCGCGCCGCCAGTTCCAATGCGATGGCGCCGGACTCCGTGTAGCGCACGCCGTCGATCTCCATAGTCGGGATCTTGTGCAGCGGATTGACGGCGCGGTAGGCGGGCGCCGTCTGTTCGGGCGTGCGGGTGCGGATCGGCGTCGTCCCGTAGGTCAACCCGAGCTCCTGCAGGGTCCAGTGGACGCGGAGCGCGCGGGTGGAGACGATGCCCCAGACATGGATTGCGGTCATGCAAGCGCCCTTTCCAGAATGTGTGCGGGATGTTCGGCCTTCCTGCCGGCGCCGTCGGCGATCTGGTGGCGGCAGCTTGTGCCGTCGGCGGCGATGAGCGTGTCCCGCCCCCCGGCGCGCACGGCCGGCAGGAGCGCCGCTTCCGCCATCTTCATCGAGACCTCGTAATGCTCTGCCTCGTAGCCGAAGCTGCCGGCCATGCCGCAGCAGGAGCTCTCGACCAGCTCCGGCTCAAGCCCCGGCACCATCGAGAGCGTGGCCAGGACCGCCGAGGGACCGTCGAAGCTCTTGCGATGGCAATGGGCGTGGACAAGGGCGCGTGTTTCGGGCAGGGCGCCGAGCCGTTCCGCCAGCCGTTCCGCCGCCTCTCCTTCCGAAACCAGGCTCTCCAGCATGACGGCGCTTTCCCCGACGCGGGCGCTCTCCGGCCCCGGCAGCACGGCCTGCAGCTCGTCGCGGAAGGTGAACAGGCAGGACGGCTCCAGCCCGACAATGGGCGCGCCGGCCTCGGCATGGGGCAGCAGCATGGCGACGGAACGGCGCATCTCGGCCCGCGCCCGGTCGATCCGCCCGGCCGCCAGCCAGCTCCGCCCGCAACAGGGGGGCCGCGCGCTGCCGCTCCCGCGCGGATGGCGCACGCGGAAGCCCGCGGCCTCCAGCACAGCCATGGCCGCGCGCGCATTCTCGGGCTCGAAAGCGGTATTGAAGCAGTCGGCAAACAGCACGGCCTCCCGCTCTCCGCCGGCGGGGCCGCCGCTGTCGGTGGGCCGGAACCGGTCGCGCCGCCAGCCGGGCAACCGCCGGTGCCGGGAAAAGCCGGTCGCGCGCTCGCGCAGCGCCCTGAGAGGCGCGGCCCGCTCGGCCATGTTGAGTAGCGGTGCGAAAGGCGCGAGTCGTGGTGCGTAGTGCGGCAGGGAGGACACCAGCCGGTCCCTGAGCGTCAGGCCCCGCCGGGCCTTGTAATGGTGCAGGAACTCGACCTTCATCCGCGCCATATCCACCCCGGTCGGGCATTCGCGCCGGCAGCCCTTGCAGCCGACGCAAAGCTCCATCGTCCGCGCCATGTCGTCGGAGGCGAGCGCATTCGGGCCGAGCTGGCCGGAAAGCGCGAGGCGCAGCGTGTTGGCCCGCCCGCGGGTCAGGTCCCGCTCCCGCCCGGTCGCCCGGAAGGAGGGGCACATGACGCCGGGATCGGCCTTCCGGCAGGCGCCGTTGTTGTTGCACATCTCCGCTGCGCCGAGAAAACCGCCCGGCCAGTCGGACCAGTCGAGCGCGGGCGCAAGCGGGGCGGCCGCATAGCCCGGCTTGAAGCGGAAGAGCGAGCGGTCGTCTATCCGGGGCGCGCGGACGATCTTGCCGGGATTGAAGAGGCCCTTGGGGTCGAAGGCGTCCTTCACCTCCTCGAAGGTGCGCACGAGCGAAGGCCCGAACATGCGCTCGTGGAACTCCGAGCGGACGATGCCGTCGCCATGCTCGCCGGAATGGCTGCCCTTGTATTCGCGCACCATGGCGAAAGCTTCTTCGGCAATGGCGCGCATGGCCGCCGCCCCCTGCGGCTGCTTCAGGTTCAGCACCGGGCGGACATGCAGCAGGCCGACCGAGGCGTGCGCGTACCAGGTGCCGGTCGTGCCGTGTTTCTCGAAGACGCTTGTCAGCCGGTCGGTGAATTCGCCCAGGTCCTCCAGCGGCACGGCGCAATCCTCGATGAAGGAGACCGGCTTGCCCTCGGTCTTCATCGACATGACGATGTTGAGCCCCGCCTCCCGCACGCCCCAGATGCGGGCCTGGAGCGCGGGATCGATGGCGTGGACGACGGCGCCGGGATGCCCCAGATCGCTCATCGCGTCGTCGAGCGCCTCCAGCCGGGCCAGCAGCGCCGCCCGGTCCCCGCCAGCGAACTCGACCAGCAGCAGCGCGTCCGGCCGGCCCTGCACAACTTCGCGCACGGTCTCGCGGAACATCTGGATGCCGCGCCCGAGTTCGATGATGGTCCGGTCCACCAGTTCGACCGCATCGGGGTCGAGCGCCACCAGCCGGGGCACGGCGTCCATCGCATCCCGGAAGCGGGGAAAATGGCACACGCCCAGCACCTTGTGCGCCGGCACGGGCTGGAGGTCGACCTCAATGGCGGTGAAGAAGCCGAGCGTGCCTTCGGAGCCGACCAGCAGGTGGGCCATATTGTGCCCGGCGGCATCGACGCTCTCGAGATTGTAGCCGCCGACCTTTCGCAGCACGTCCGGGAAGCCCCGGGCGATGGCGTCGCGCTCGCGCTCGGCGATGGCGCGGACCTTGCGCACGAGGTCGATATAGCCGGGCGTGCCGCCCCCGGAGCCGAGATTGCCCGGCATATTGGCGAAGCGGTGGCGGCTGCCGTCGGCCAGGATCGCCTCTATGGCGTGGGTGTTGTGGACCATGTTGCCGTAGCGGATCGAGCGTGAGCCGCAGGAATTGTTGGCCGCCATGCCGCCGAGCGTGGCCCGGCTCGCGGTGGAGATGTCGACCGGGAACATGAGGCCGTGGCGGCGCAGCCGCGCATTCAGCCGGCCGAGCACGACGCCCGGCTCGACGCGGGCCTTTCGTTGTTCGGGATCGACCGCAAGGATGCGGTCCAGGTGTGCCGAGCAGTCCAGCACCAGCGCCTCGCCGACGGTCTGGCCCGCCTGGGAGGTGCCGCCGCCGCGCGGCAGCACGGGCACGCCTTCCTCACGGGCGATCGCCAGCGCCGCCTCGACATCGCCGACCGACCGGGGGCGCACCACCCCGATGGGCTCGATCTGATAGATCGAGGCGTCCGTGGCGTAGCGCCCGCGCTCGAACGGGTCGAACAGCACCTCGCCTTCGACCTGGGCGCGGAGCCGCCCCGCAAGCCGCGAATCGCCGACCCTGCCGCCGGCCGTGCGTTCTGCCGCTACCGGACCCGCCACGGTCCGCCGGCCCGCCTGCATGCCGTCTCCGCACCCTGCGTTTCCGCGCGCCCTGCCGCCTGCCAGCTTTTCCAGCCGTAGCTGACACAGGTTTCGCCCGCAGCCGAACGCCAGCGCTTCGTCGCGGTTACGGTGCCGCTATGGCCCGTGCGGGGATTTGCCCAGCGCGACTCTCCCGCGCCGGAGTCGAGCACCCGCCGCCTTGCCTCCGAGGCCAGTTGCGCGTCGGTGGAAAGCCCGGTCGCGAGCGCATATTCGAGTGCGCGCCGGTTTGCGATCCAGCGGGCGATGCGTTCATCGTCTGCGGGATGCGTGCGCGCCATCGCCACGCCGAGCGGTCCGTAGCCGCCGGCCCGGCCCTCCCTGGTCCGCGCAAGCCGCGTCAACAGCTGTTCGCCGGCGCTGAGCGGCACACCGGCCTCCGTCAGGATGAGCGCGGCATAATAGTCCGCCTCCAGCTCGTGCTGCTTCGAATAGGCGAGCGCGCCCAATCCGAGACCGATCCCGCCGCCGGCGCGTACCATGTCCCCCATGCAGCCCTTGTTCGACCGGTCGCAGACGACCGCCCCGGCGACGGTGCCGGCGAGCAGCCCGCCCAGGGCGCCGGTGCCGGCATCCCCCATGCGCTTGTCCACATGGTCCGCGATGACGTGCCCGTATTCGTGCGCCAGCACGGCCGCGATTTCCTCGTCCGATCCGGCCTTCCGCAGCAGGCCGTCATTCAATGTCACCCGGTGGCTGCCATCGACATGGGCGTTGATTTCCCGCCGGTCGGAGCGCACCGGGATCCGGGTCAGGATCGCCCCGCAATTCGCGCCCTTCATGCGCACGCAGACCCGGTGCGCCGCCGGCCGGATATGCCGGACGACCCGTGCGAGCGACGCATGCTGGGCCGCCTCGCCGAGCCCCCGCTGGCGGGGCAGCGGGGCCGTCTGCATCACCCGGCGCGCCTCCTGCCTCTCCGCGCCCGTCGCCGGCACGCCGGGCCGGTCCACCCCGGAGCAGGCGGCCAGGAGAAACGCCAGGACGGCAACCGGAAGGAGCCCGGGCGCCGTCATCGCTACGCGTCCATGACGATGGCGACCCGGCCGATCGCGCGCCGCCCGAGCACCGCCGCCATGGCGTCCTTGAAGCCCTCCAGCGGGAAGGTGAGTTCGACGCGCGGCCTGAGACGGCCCTCCTCGAACCAGGCGAAGAGCCGGTCCATGCCGGCCCGCATCCGGTCCTCGACCTCGTAGCGGATGTCCTTCGGGCTCCAACCCACATAGGTGCCGAAATTCATGCCGACCACGGTCACGGTCTTCACCAGCAGGATGTTGGCCGGGATCTGCTGGATCGCGCCTCCGGCGAACCCGACCGGCATGATCCGCCCCTCGAAGGCGATGCAGCGCAGCGACCGGTCGAACACCTCGCCGCCGACCGGGTCGTAGATGACATCGGCGCCGCATCCGTCCGTAATCGCCAGCACCTCCTCGCGAAAATCGGCCTCGCGGTAGTTGATGACATGGTCGGCGCCGTGCTCGCGGGCGGCCGCCAGCTTCTCCGGCGAGCCGGCCGTGGCGATGACCTGCGCGCCGAGGAGCTTGCCGATCTCGACGGCGGCGATGCCGACGCCGCCGGCCGCGCCGTGCACCAGCAGTGTCTCGCCGGCCGCCAGGCGCAGCATGTTCGGCCAGCAGAGCGCGGCATAGGAGGTGTGGTAGGAGTTGGTGAAGGCGATGGCGTGGCGGAATTCCATGGCGTCCGGAATGGCGAAGGTGTTGACCTCCAGCGCGGCGGCTTCCTCCGCCAGGCCGCCCCAGTCGAGCACCGCCAGCACCCGGTCTCCCGGCCGGAAGCGGGTGACCTCGGCGCCGACCTCGGTCACCACGCCGGCATATTCGGTGCCGGGCACGAAGGGCCGCGGCGGCTTGCGCTGGTAGCGGCCCTGCACGACGAGCGACATTGCGAAGGAGACGCCGCAGGCCCGGCCGCTTATGCGCACATGGCGCGGGCCGATCTCCGGCGGAGGCATCTCCCGGATTTCGAGTTCGTCGAACGGTTTCCAGTCGTCAACGACCACCGCACGCATGGACAGTCCGGCCTCCCAAGTCCAGAATCGGCACCGTCATGAAAGGCTATTTCGGCATCGGCGTCGAGGGGCTGAGCAAGCCGCTCAACGCCGGCAACCTGTTTCGCTCGGCGCAGGCCTTCGGCGCGAGTTTCCTGTTCACGGTCGGGGCCAGCTATGCGGAAGGAGCGGGGCGGGGCGGTGGTGCCAAAACGCCGCCTCTCGAAGCGAGTCGCCGCGTCCTGCGCGGCGGCGGCGACACCTCCCATGCGCCCGGTCGGGTGCCGCTCTACGCCTTTCCCGACGCCGGCGCGATGGTGCTGCCGCGCGGCTGCGCGCTGGTGGGCGTGGAACTGCTCGACGAGGCGGTGGACCTGCCGAGCTTCCGCCATCCGGCCCGCGCGGCCTACATACTGGGGCCCGAGCGCGATTCCCTCTCCCCGCCGGTGCTGGAGCGCTGCGCCCATGTGGTCCGCATCCCGACCTCCTTCTGCGTCAATGTCGCCATGGCCGGCGCCATCGTGATGTACGACCGCGCGCTGACCCTCGGCCGCTTCGCGCCGCGCCCGCTGCGCCCCGGCGGCCCGGCGGAACCGCTGCCGCCGCATGTCCACGGCAAGACCAAGCGGCGGACCTGAGCGGGCAACTTGGCGGATCGTCCCAATTTCGTCGTCTTCTGCACCGACCAGCAGCGGGCCGACAGCCTGGGCTGCTACGGCAACGCGCATGCGCGGACGCTGAACATCGATGCGCTCGCGGCCCGCGGCCTCAGCTTCGACGACCATCTGACGCCGAACCAGATCTGCTCTCCGAGCCGCGGCACGATGATTACCGGGCTCTATCCCCGCCATCACGGCATGACGACCAACGGGCGCACCATGCATGAAGGCCTCGCGACCCTGCCCGGCCTGCTCTCGCGGGAGGGCTATCGAACCCACGCGGTCGGGAAGCTGCACCTGCAGCCCATCATGGCCGATGTTTCGTTCGGCTATCCGGAGTCGGTGCCGTTCTGGCAGGCGGGCCTTGGGGCGGGATGGAACGGGCCCTATTTCGGATACGAGACCGTGGACTTCATGATCGGCGAATCGCTGCTTGCGACCGAAGGAGGCCACTATGCGGAGTGGCTCCGCGCCCGCCATCCGGAGGCCGCCGCGCTCTACCGCCCGGAAGCGGCGTTCGACGGGCCGCCTGCCGACCTGGAAGAGGCATGGACATCCGCCGTTCCGGACGCCCTGCACTACAACAGCTGGATCGCGGACCGGGCGCTGGCGTTCCTGGACCGCGCCGAGCGGCCGTTCATGCTTTTCGTCTCGACCCCCGATCCGCACCATCCCTTCAGCCCGCCCCGGCCCTGGGCCGACCTGTTCGACCCGGCAGACATGCCGGAGCCCGCCGCGCTGCCCGGGGAGTTGCGCCGGATGCCGGGCTATGTCCGCGCGCAATTGCCGGCCGACTGGATCGACAATGAGGCGCCGCCGGTCGAACAGGGCGGCATGACGGTGACGGACGCGGTCTCGCCGGCGAGCCTTGCCCGCGCCGTGGCGCTGACCAGAGGCATGGAGGCGCAGATCGACCGCCAGTTCGGGCGGGTGCTGGCGAAGCTCGACGAGTTGGACATCGCCGATGAAACCGTTGTCCTGTTCACCTCCGACCATGGCGAGTTCCTTGGCAATCACGGCCTGTTGCACAAGGGGCCGCCGCCCTACCGCGATCTGTGCCGGGTGAGCTTCGTCATGGCGGGACCGGGCGTTCCCGGGGGCAGACGTACATCGGCGCCGAGCAGCCATCTGGACCTGGCGCCGACGCTGCTGGAACTCGCCGGAATCGACCGGGATGCGGCGGGAAGCGACGGACGAAGCCTGGCGCCGGTCCTGCGCAGCGACGGCATGGAGGCGCGGGAGCGTTTCCTGGAGTTCCATCCCCGCATCGACCGGCGTGTTTACAACCACTCCATTGCCGCCGGCCGGTGGCGGTTGACGCTCTATCCCGAGGGCGAGCCCGGCTGGGGCGAGCTGTTCGATGTCGCCGCCGATCCCGGAGAGCATGAAAACCTGTTCCACCGCGCCGACTGCCGGGCGGTTCGCGACCGCTTGTCCGACCGCCTGCAATCCTGTTTTCCGGCAGATCCCGATGCGGGCACCGCGTTGATTGCCAAGTGGTAGGCCGACCGATGCGCGAGGGCGCCGACATGGCCCGGATAGAGACCGACCGCCTGCTGCTGCGGCCCTTCGAAGAGCGCGACAGGCCGGCCTACCGGGCGATACGGGGCAAGCCCGGCGTGACGCGCTTCCTGCCGAGCCACACGGAGGACCCGGCGGAGGCCGTGCGCCGGGCGGATGTAACGCTCTCGGCGTTCCGCGAGGCGTGGAAGCAGGACGGCTACGGCCCCTGGGCAGTCGTCGAACGCGCCTCGGGCCGCCTCGCCGGGCATCTGGGGCTCCGGCGGCTGCCGGACGGGGGCGAGACCGAGCTCCTCTTCCTGATCGACCCCGCAGCCCAGGGACGGGGCTACGCGACCGAGGGCGGCCGCGCCGCGCTGGCGTGGGGCTTCGACAGGCTGGCGCTGCTGGAGATTGCGGCCTTCGTCCTGCCGGAGAACGCCGCGTCCGTCGCCGTGCTGGAGCGCCTCGGCATGAAACGCGGCGCCGGACCCGTCCGGGCCTTCGGGCTGGAGGTGCTGAGATACGAGATGGAGGCGGGTGATTTTCAACGCGCCGGAAATGCGCCTGCCGCACCCTCCGGCGGGTCTTCCCGGCGGGGACGAGAGCCGTAGCGTTCGACGAGGAAGTTCACAAGGGCGGGGAGCTTGATGGAGAAGTGGTGGTCGGCGGGGTGGCGACAGCGGGCCGGGGCCGAAGTCCGGTCCGGCCGGGCCGTGCGAAACGAAGCGGCCGGCCCCGGACCATGACAAAACACGACACTTCGAGCGCCAGGCTAACTGGTGTGGGGGTAGCGGGTGAAAGTCCTGCGGAACGAAGGAGTAGCCGACCGCGTTTCCACCGCGAGCCGTGCGTTATCGGTCGTGAGGCCGGTGACGAAGCGTCGGTAGCGGCGCAT
>JAJDYL010000075.1 GCA_022825195.1 Alphaproteobacteria bacterium | reverse complement strand
GCCGGAGGAGCGTGCCTCTCCCGCGCATAATGCGCGTGCGCGTTTCACGGCGGCGCGTGTGCGCGCGCGAGGCGGCGGGCCTTGCAGCCAACGCCGCCGCCGGTTCGGGGCGAGGGTCGTTCACGGTCATTCGTGCCTCCTCCTACGGGGCCATGGGCGGGACGGGCGGTCCCTGTTTCGCGCGTATCGTGCGTGGGCGCGGGCGGGCGTATCGCGGCGGCGCGGTTTGCGCGCGTGATTGCCCGCGTGGCAGCGGGCCGGGCAGAGGGCGCACCCCTCCCGTCCGCTCGCGCCGGGGCGTTTGCGGCACCCCAGCCATGCTTTCTGCAGAAAGCGGAACGGCGGCCCCGGAAGCCGCCTTTCCCTCATGCCTATTCTACACCATCCCTCGGAAAATCAATCCTATTCTGGAACAATAAATGAAAATATCGGACAACTTTCTCACAACCCGTTGGACTGGCGGAATAATATCGGTGCTGCCGGGTTGGGGCCCATGAAGAACGGCGCCCCACCGTCGCCCAAGCCCGCCTGTCCTCGCCTCCGAGCGGGAAAGCCGGGGCCCCGCGCCATGAGGGGCGGCGCACGCCGGGAGAGACCCCGGATCGACCTTGACGCGCCGCCCGCGGTGACGGGAAAGGCCTGCCGGCTCAAACCGGTTGCCGCTGGTATTGGACCTACCGGTATCTCGCTTCCTGATCGCCCTCCTCGGCCGGGCGGGCGATGGCGTCGATGATCTGCTGCAGGCTTATGCTGCCGACCGCGTTGCCGCCGCCGTCCACGACATTGGCCCGGCCGAGCGGGGCGGCGCTCACGACCTGCAGGGCTTCTTCCAGAACGAGGTCGCAGGGCAGGCTCGGGCCGTCGACGGCTTCGCCCGGCGTCATGACCGACCTCGACTCGATGACCCGGCCCCGGTTTATGTCCTTGATGAAATCGAAAATATAGTCGTCGGCCGGGTGCAGGATGATGTCCTGCGGGTTGCCCTGCTGGATCACCGCCCCGTCGCGCAGGATAGCGATGCTGTCGCCGAGGCGGAGCGCCTCGTCGAGATCGTGGGTGATGAACACGATGGTCTTGTGCAGCTCCTCCTGCAGCCCGAGCAGGACCTGCTGCATGTCGGTGCGGATCAGCGGGTCGAGCGCCGAGAACGGCTCGTCCATCAACAGGATGTCCGCGTCGGTGGCCAGCGCGCGGGCCAGGCCGACCCGCTGCTGCATGCCTCCCGACAATTGCGAGGGATAGTGGTTCTCGAAACCCGACAGGCCGACCCGGTCCAGCCATTGCCGGCTCTGCTCCTTGGCCTGCCCGATGGGCGTGCCCTGGATCGCGAGCCCGTAGGCGGCGTTCTCGGCCACCGTCTTGTGCACATGCAGCCCGAACCTCTGGAACACCATCGAAATGCTGTGGCGCCGGACCTCGATCAGCTCCTCCCTGGTCATGGCGAGGACATCGCGGCCATCGACCACGATCCGGCCCGAGGTCGGCTCGATCAGCCGGTTGATGTGGCGGATCAGGGTGGACTTGCCGGAACCCGACAGGCCCATGATGACCGAGATTTCCCTGGCGGACACATCGATGTTGATGTCCTTCAGCCCGAGCACGTGATTGTGCTCTTCGAGCAGTTGCTGCTTGGACATGCCCTGCTGGACGGCGGCGAGCACGGATTGCGGCCGGGGACCGAATATCTTGTACAGCTTCTCGATGGCGATCTTGGTCTCAGCCATGATCGAGGCCTCCGCGATGCCTTTGCAGGCGCTGTCCGAACCGCTGCGACACGCGGTCGAAAATGATCGCCAGCGCCACGATCGCCAGGCCGTTCATCAGGCCGAGCGCCAGATACTGGTTCGAGATCGATCGCAAGACCGGCACGCCGAGGCCGGCGACGCCGATCATCGATGCGATCACCACCATGGACAGCGCCATCATGATGGTCTGGTTCACGCCGGCGAAAATGTTGGGCAATGCCAGCGGAATCTGCACGCCGAACAGCTTCTGCCGGTAATCCGCACCGAAGGCGTCGGCGGCTTCCAGCGCTTCCTTTTCGACGAGCCGGATGCCGAGATTGGTCAGGCGCACGATCGGCGGGATCGCGTAGATGCACACCGCGATCAGGCCCGGCACCTTGCCGATGCCGAGCAGCATGACGACCGGTATCAGATAAACGAATGCGGGGATCGTCTGCATGATGTCCAGCACCGGGGTGATCGCCGTCTGCATCCGGTCCGAGCGCGCCATCAGGATGCCGAGCGGGATGCCGACCGCGATGCAGAGCAGGGTGGCGACCGAGATGATGGCGAGCGTGGACATCGTGTCCTGCCACATGCCGAAATAGCCGATCGCGAGAAACGACAGCACGGCGCCGGCAACGACCGTCCTGTTGCGCGAACCGAGCCAGGCCAGCCCTGCGACCACCAGGATAATCACGGGCCACGGCGCGGCGATCAGCAGTTTTTCGAACCAGACGAGGAACCTGAGCAGGGGCTCGAAAAAATTCTCCAGCATCTCGCCGAATTCACGCGAAAAATCCCGGAATCCTCCATCGATCGCTTTCTTCAGATCGCGAAGGTCCTGGCGGTCCATCGAGGGAAATTCTGTCAAGAAATCCATGCCGGCCTCCTGTCAGGCAAGAAAAACGGTCCTCCGGCCCTGCGCTGCCGATCCGTCGTCGAACGGCAAAAAGCCCGCCGGGACGGGTCCGGGCGGGCTTTTCTGTTCGAGTCGGGCAGTCGGGCCGATACCGGGGCCCTGGCTACATCCCCTTCACTTTCGCGGCGACTTCGGCGGGCACCCAGGGCTTCCACACATCGCCATGCAACTTCAGGAATTCCGCCGCGGCGTCCGCCCCGTCGGCCTGGTTCTCGTCCATATAGACGAGCATGGCGTTCATCACGTCGCCCGGGAACACGCGGTTCTTGAAATACGCCATGACATCATCGCCGGCGTTCTTCGCGAAGTCGGCGGTGACCACCGTGTGCACTTCGGACTTCGTCCAGGACGATGGCTGCGGGTCTGCGCATTCCTGCTCCGGCTTGACGATGCAGCCGTCCCAGTTCTCGCTGCCGGCGAACGGCACGCCGAAGTCGAGCTTGACCATCTTGTGGCGCCCGATCAGTGCGGTCGGCGACCAGTAGTAGCCGAACCAGTTCTCGCTGCGGTTGACCGCCTTGGACATCGAGCCGTCAAGCCCGGCCGCCGAGCCCGGATCCACCAGCTTCCAGCCCATGTCCGCCATCTTGAACGCGCGGAACAGGTTCGCGTTGGTCAACTGGCAGCCCCAGCCCGCGGGGCATCCCACGAACGCGCCCTTCGAGGGGTCCTCGGCATCCGGGAAGAGGTCGGGACGCTTCAGCACGTCCAGCACGGTCTTCAGTTCGGGATGCTTCTCCTGCACGTAGGGCGGGACCCACCAGCCCTCGCCCAGGCCGCTGATGGGGCCGTCATTGGCCGATTGCAGCCGCCCTTCGTCCATGGCGATCTTCAGCGGCTCGCGCACGGCGTTGATCCAGAGTTCCGGCGCCACATCCGGCTCGCCCTTCTCGTTGAGAGAGGTGAAGGTGGGCATGGTGTCGCCGGGAACCAGCTCGACGTCGCAGCCATATCCTTCCGTGAGGATGATCTTGTCGACTTCGGCCATCAACTGGGCGGAGGCCCAGTTCATGTTGGCGATCTGGACCTCGCCGCAGTCCGCCATCGCCGCATTCGCGCCGAACGCCAGTGCCAGGCCCAGCAGAGCCGTCTTCGGCAGGTGTTTCATGGTCGTCGTCCTCCCCGGGTTCTTGCGCGGCGATCGGGCCGGCCGGTAACGGACGACACGACTCCCGAAGTCGGGTCGCGCTGTGGAACGGCGCCCCCGGCCGCCGTTCGCCGCGAGCACATGAAAGCCTAACATGAGGCTGCGGCGCGGACAAGGAGACGGCACGGTTCCGGGCGGCGGCCGGAGCCGCCGGGCCATGTTTCCGGCGGCAGGGAAAGTCCTGTAACCTTCCGTCCGCGGCCGGGGAGCGGGGCCGCCGGCGGGAGCGGAATGGTGGACGATCTGCAGGGGCTTCTGAGGCGCATCCCGAAGGTGGAGCTGCACTGCCACCTGCTCGGCACCGTGCGCAAGGCGACGATGAAGGCGATGGCGGCCCGGAACGGCGCGCGTACGACCGGGGACGAGATCGAGGCGTTCTACATCCGCGGCGAGAAGCCGGTCGGCGTGCTTGCGATCTTCCGCGAGCTGGAGGCGCACATCCTGAAGACGCCGGCGGACTTCCGGCAGATCGCATGCGAATATCTGGAGGACGCGGCCGCGCATACGGTCCGTTATGCGGAGATCTACTGGAACCCGACCGGCAACCTCCTCCATACAGGCCTTTCCTACGCGGAGCTTCAGGCCGCCGTGCTCGCCGGCATGGCGGATGCGGAGCGCGATTTCGGGATCGCGAGCAGCCTGATACCCAGCATCGACCGGGAGGCTCCGCCCGAAGATGCGGCGCGCATGGTGCGCCTGATGGTCGCCAGCCGGGATCCGCGCGTGCCCGGCATCGGCATCGATTACCGCGAGACGGGCAACCCGCCGGAGAAGTTCGCCCTGGCCTATGCGCTGGCGCGGGAAGCGGGTTTCCGGGTGACGGCGCATGCGGGCGAGTTCGGCGAGCCCTGGAACAATGTCGAAACGGCGCTCGACCTCCTTCAGGTGGAGCGGCTGGACCATGCCTACACGGTTCTCGACAACCCGGAGCTTACGGCCCGCTGCGTCCGCGACGGCATCGTCATCACCGTCGTGCCGACCAACAGCTACTATCTGCGCACGCTCGACCGGGCGGAATGGGCGGAGCGGCACCCGATCCGGCGCATGGGCCGCGCGGGGCTGCGCATCCACCCCAATACGGACGACCCCGCCTTCCACCTCACCGACCCGACCCGCTGCTGGCAGAGCATGATGGCGGATTTCGGCTATTCGCTGGCCGACCTCCGCGGCTTCATGCTGAACGGCCTCGACGGCGCCTGGATCGAGGACGGGCTGCGCGACGCCTGGAAGCACGAGTGGAGCGCCGAGTTCGACCGCCTCGTCGCGGCATACGAGGCGGGGGCGCCCGGCTGACATGGACGCGGCGGCGGCAGCGCAGGAGGCGGGCACGCTCAGCGGGGCGTTCGCGCGCTTCGGCGCCGCCTTCTCGCTGGACGACGTGCCGGAGGACGACCGGCGCTACGCGAAGCTGCTGCTGCTGGACCTGCTCGGCTGCGCGCTCGCCGGGCTCGACACGGAGGAGGCCCGGCTGGCGCGCCGCGCCGCCCGCGCGCTGTCGCCCGGCGGCGGCGACGCCGCGCTCTGGGGCGCGGACGAGGGCGCCCATCCCGGCATTGCGGCGATGGTCAACGGCACCGCCGCCCATGCGCTGGAGCTCGACGACTTCCACGGGGTGGACCATTCGGGCGCCGTCACCGTGCCCGCGCTGATGGCGGCGGCCGACGCCGGCGGGGAGGCGGACGGACGGCGCTTCCTGGAGGGCATGGTCTTCGGCTACGAGGTCGGGCGCCGGCTGCTGGACGGCGCGGGCGGCTACCGCCGGCACAACGCGACCGGCTGGCACACCACCGGCACGCTCGGCAGCTTTGCGGCAGCGGCCGCGGTCTCGAAACTGCTGGGCCTCGACGAGCGGCGGATGCTCTGGGCGCTCGGCATCGCCGGCAGCTTCACCGGCGGCAGCTGGGCGTTCAACCTCGACGGCGCGATGAGCAAGCGCTACCACGCCGGCGCCGCCGCCCAGACGGGCCTGCAGGCGGCGTTCCTGGCGCGCGAGGGCTTCACCGGGCCGGCCTCGGTGCTGGAAGCCGGGCGCGGCGGTTATTTCCCGCTCTATGGCGAGGGCATGACGCCGGCGGCCCGCAGCGCCGCGGAGGGGTTGGGCCGGGATTTCCGCATCGGCTGGGCCGGCGTCAAGGTCTATGCCTGCTGCCGGGGCATCCACAGCGCGCTCGACGTGGCGCTCGATTTCCGCCGGAGGCACGGCCTGCGGGCGGAGGAGATCGAGAGCGTCCACGTCCTCTGCACCCCGGTCCAGAAGGGCCAGCTCGGGCTCAGCCTCCCGAAGACGCGCATCGAGGCCCAGTTCAGCCTTCCCTACAGCACCGCCGTCGCCTTCCTGCACGGGGAGGCGGGCTACGAGTTCTTCACCGGGAAATGGATCGGCAATCCGGAGATCGAGGCGCTCGCCCGCCGGGTGACCCTGGAGGCCGACGGGGCCCGCTCGCTGGAGGAGGAGCCGGTGCTGACCGTGCGCATGCGGGACGGCCGGGCGTTCACCGGCCAGCAGCCCGTCCCCACAGGCGACCCGGCCAACCCCGTGCCGGAGGCGGACATCCGCGCCAAATACCGCGCGCTCGCGGCCCGCTGCCTCGCGCCGGAGGCCGCCGGCCGGCTGGAGGAAGCCGTCCTCGCCCTCGACCGCCGCGGCCGCCTCGCGGAAGTCAGGGCGATACTGGCGGCGCGGGTGGAGAGTGAAATGGCGTCCATCGGCGCGGAGGCAGGCTAGAAATTCCGCCCGAGCTGTTCCCGGAGCGTCTTGCGCCTGATTTCGGCGACGGCGCCGCGGGGCAGGTTGCCGAGCTGGAAGGGGCCGTAGGCGGTGCGGATCAGGCGGTTCACCGGGTGGCCCAGATGCTCCAGCACGCGGCGGACCTCGCGGTTGCGCCCCTCGGCGAGCGCGACGGTGAGCCAGGCATTGCCGCCGCGCTGCTCGTCGAGGCTCGCCGCGATCGAGCCGTAGCGCATCCCGGCGATCTCGACGCCTTTGGCGAGCCGGGCGAGGCGGGCCTCGTCCACCCGGCCGCGGACGCGAGCGCGGTAGCGCCTCACCCAGCCGCGGGACGGCAGTTCGAGTTCGCGGGCGAGCGCGCCGTCATTGGTGAGCAGCAGCAGGCCCTCGGAGGCGAGGTCGAGCCGCCCGACGCTCACCACGCGCGGCAGGTGGGCGGGCAGGCTTTCGAACACGGTCGGGCGGCCTTCCGGGTCGTAGTCCGTCGTCACCAGGCCGGCGGGCTTGTGGTAGCGCCAGAGCCGGGCCGGCTCCGGGTCGGCCAGCGCCGCGCCGTCCACCTCCACCAGATCCTGCGGCCCGACATTCACCGCCGGGTCCCGGAGCGCCTGCCCGTTCAGCCTCACGCGCCCTTCGAAAATGCGCCGTTCGGCCTCCCGCCGCGAGCAGACGCCGGCCCGCGCGATGCGCTTCGCGATGCGCTCGCCGCCCTCGCTCACGACGCGGCGCCGCGCGCGGCCGCCACGAAGGCCTCGACGATGCGCGCGTCGCCGGGGTCGATATGGAACTCCGGGTGCCACTGCACGCCGAGGCAAAAGCGGTAGTCCGGCGCCTCGATGCCCTC
Source organism: Alphaproteobacteria bacterium (assembly GCA_022825195.1). GTDB lineage: Bacteria > Pseudomonadota > Alphaproteobacteria > Bin95 > Bin95 > Bin95. The sequence continues at coordinate 3,332 of JAJDYL010000075.1, read as the reverse complement.
GATCACGCCGTCCGGCGCGCGCGCATTGACGATGACGCCCTCCGGCTCGTCGGCCGCGGCCTGGTGGTGGGCGCTGTTGACCCGGAGCGGGCCGGTGCCGACGATTTCCGCCAGCCGCGTGCCGGGCTCGACGGCGACCTCGTGGCCGGGCTCGGTGCGCGGGTTGGGCTGCTCGTGCGCGAGCGCGCCGGGCACCTCGTCCGGGATGTGCTGGATCAGCCGCCCGCCGAGCGCCACATGCAGCAATTGCTGGCCGCCGCAAATGCCGAGCACCGGCATGTCGCGGGCGAGCGCGCCCTCGACCATGGCGAGTTCGAAGTCGGTGCGGCCGGGCTTCAGCGAGACCGCTTCATGGCGCTCGGTCGCGCCGAAGAGCGCCGGATCGACATCGAAGGCGCCGCCGGTCACCAGCAGGCCGTCGATGCGGTCGAGATAGGCGCCGGCATGGGCCCTTTCGTGCGGCAGCAGCAGCGGGATGCCGCCGGCCGCGCTCACCGCGCCCGCATAGTTGCAGCGCAGCGCATACCACGGCAGGCTGGAATAGCCGCCGGCGGGTTCCCGGTCGACGGTGAGGCCGATGACTGGAAGGCGCGCCATGGCGCCCGTCTACACGCTTCACGCAGCAATGCAACGGGCGCTCGCGCTGGCGGAGGCGGCCGCGGCGCGCATTCCCGCCGACGCGCCGGTGGGCGCGGTGCTGCTCGGCCCGGACGGCCGGGCGCTGGCGGAGGCGCATAACGAGGTCGAGGCGGGCGCCGACCCGACCGCCCATGCCGAGATGCTGGCGCTGCGCCGGGGCGCGGCCGGGCTGGGCCGCCCGCGCCTCGACGGCTGCACCCTGGTCGTCACGCTCGAGCCCTGCGCGATGTGCGCACAAGCCGCCGCCCATGCCCGGATCGCGCGTCTCGTCTTCGGCGCCTGGGACCCGAAGGGCGGCGGCGTGGACCACGGCGCGCGCATCTTCGACCGCGAGACCTGTCTGCACCGCCCCGAGGTCGTGGGCGGCCTCATGGAAGCCGAAGCCGCCGCCCTGCTGACGGCCTTCTTCCGGGCGCGGCGGTAGGGGAGCTTCCACGCCGTGTCCTTCCCGCTTGCCGCGCCCGGGCGGGCGTTGGACAATCGCGGCTCGCGCAAGAGGCAGGAGAGGGCGTCATGGCGGTCATTCTGGGCAGCGGCGAGCATCGCTACCGGGTCGTCGAGGACTGGGCGAAGCTGCCCGAGGGCTGGGAGTTCCGCGATGTCGCCGCGGTGGCGGTGGACAGCAGGGACCAGGTCTATGTGTTCAACCGCGGCGAGCACCCGATGATCGTCTTCGACCGCGACGGCAACTTCCTGCGCTCCTGGGGCGAGGGGGAGTATCCGCGCGCCCACGGCATCCATATCGGCCCGGACGAGACGCTCTACCTCACCGACGACGGCGACCACATCGTCAGGCGCTGCACGCCGGAGGGCAAGGTGCTGATGACGCTCGGCGTGCCCGGCACGCCGGCGCCCTTCATGAGCAACGAGCCGTTCCACCGCTGCACCCACACCGCGATCTCGCCGGACGGGCACCTGTTCGTCTCCGACGGCTACGGCAATGCCTGCGTCCACAAATGCACGCCCGACGGCAAGCTGGTGAAAAGCTGGGGCGAGAGCGGCACCGATCCCGGCCAGTTCAACATCGTCCACAACATCACCGCCGACGACGATGGCTGGATCTATGTCGCCGACCGCGAGAACCACCGCGTCCAGGTGTTCGACACCGAAGGGCGCTACGAGGCGCAGTGGAACAATCTCCACCGGCCCTGCGGCCTCTACATGCCGCGCGGCTCCTGCCCGCACTGCTTTATCGGCGAGCTCGGGCCGGGCATGGCCGTCAACCGCAACCATCCCAATCTCGGCCCCCGCCTTTCCATCGTCACGAACGAGGGCGAGCTGGTCGCCCGGCTCGGCGGCGGGGACGGGCCCGGACAGGAGCCCGGCAAGTTCCTCGCCCCGCACGGCCTCGCCGTGGACAGCCGGGGCGACATCTATGTCGGCGAGGTGGCCTACACCAACTGGCCGGCGAGCTTCGGGGACGAGCCCCGGCCCCGCTGGCTGCGCACCCTCCAGAAACTCGAAAAGGTCTGAGCCCCGCCCATGGTCCCCGAGCCGAAGGTCATCGAGACCCGCATCCACGCCGCCCTGCCGGACGAGCTCCGCATCACGGACCGCGAGAGCGCCTTCACCCGCGAGATTTTCCGCGGCCAGCAGGTCGGCTCCTTCCTGGAGGGGCCGGCCTTCGACGCGGCCGGCAACCTCTACATGGTCGATATCGCCTTCGGGCGCATCCTGAAGCTCGCGCCGGACGGCGGCTGGTCGGTCACGGCCGAATATGACGGCCACCCGAACGGCATGAAATTCCACCGCGACGGGCGGCTGTTCGTCGCCGACCGGCAGAACGGCGTGATGACCGTCGATCCCGAGAACGGCAAGGTCGAGACCTTCCTGGGCCCCGACCGCCTGCCCGGCTACAAGGGGCTGAACGACCTGTTCTTCGCCTCGAACGGCGACCTCTACTTCACCGACCAGGGCGCGAGCGGCCTGCACGACCCGACCGGGCGCGTGTTCCGGCTTTCCGCTGCCGGCAGGCTCGACTGCCTGGTCTCCAATGCGCCGAGCCCGAACGGCCTCGTCATGAACCCGGCCGAGACGGAGCTCTATGTGGCCGTGACGCGCGACAATGCCGTGTGGCGGGTGCCGTTCCGCGAGGACGGCTCCGTGCACCGCGTCGGCCTCTTCTGCCGGCTGATCGGCGGCATGGGGCCGGATGGCATGGCGGTGGACCGGGCCGGCAATGTCGCGATTGCGCATGCCGGCGGCGGGCAGGTCTGGCTCTGGTCGGCGGGCGGCCTGCCGACGCACCGGGCGGTCGCCTGCGACGGCGGCCTGCTAACCACCAATGTCGCCTATGGCGGCCCGGACGGGCGCACGCTGTTCATCACCAACTCGCTCAGCGAGAATGTGCTGGTGGCGGACATGCCGGAACCGGGCGAGCCGATGTTCGGACCGGGCTGACGGCGCAACAGGGAGGCGGAACCATGGCGGAAAAGGCGGTGCCGGTCGGCATCAACCATGTCGCGCTCGAAGTGGGCGACATCCAGGAGGCGCTGGATTTCTACGGCGGCTTCCTCGCACTCGAGATCGCGCGGCAGAGCGACAAGGCCGCCTTCGTCTATTTCGGCGACCAGTTCATCAACTTCTCCCTGGGCCGCCGGCAGGGGCCCGACGACAGCCGCCATTTCGGCATCGCCGTGGACGACAAGGAGCGCGCCATCCGCCGGCTGGAGGAGATGGGCGTGGCGTTCCTC
>JAJDYL010000144.1 GCA_022825195.1 Alphaproteobacteria bacterium | reverse complement strand
GATGTTCAACGGCTACGAGATGTGGAAGCCGGACGTGGAGCGCTGCACCCGCTACCGGCTGACCAACATGCGCGGCTCGGCCTGCGGGCGCTGCATGAAGACCTGCCCGCTCAACAAGGTGGTGGACATGGACGGCGGCCTGCTGCCGCGCGCGGCGAGCTGGCTCGGCGTCAATGCGATGTTCCTGAAGCCGGCGCTGGTGCCGGTCGCGACATGGCTGGACGACCGGCTCGGCAACGGCCGGCGCAACCTCGTGAAGAAATGGTGGTTCGACCACGAGATCGTGGACGGCGCCACGGTCGCGGCCAAAGGCGCCAACGAACGCGAGATCGACCCCGGCAAGCGGGTCGACGCCGCGCGCCAGAAGATCGCCTACTACCATGCCGACGCCATGCCGCCGCCCGACCGGCAGGCGCCCGCCCCGGTGGACCGCAAGGCGGCGCTGGCGGCCGCGGCGCTGGTCGAAACCCCGGCCGACGCCCGCAGGCGCCTCGCGGCGGGCGGGGCCGCGCCGGCGCACTACCTCCCGACGCCCCCCGCGGGCGACGAAGACGAGAGCGGGGACGGCGGCAAGGGCGGACGGCCCGCCGCTAACCCCTACGGGCAGGGCGGGTAACGCCGGTTTCGGCGGGCGCCGGCCATCGGAACGCACAGGCAGGGGAGCAAGCCCGATGATTGCCGTCATATTCGAAGCGGAGCCTGCCGAGGGCCGGCGGGACGCTTACCTCGACATCGCTGCGGGGCTGCGTGACGAGCTGATGGAGATGGACGGCTTCATCTCCATCGAGCGGTTCGAGAGCCTGAACCGGCCGGGCAAGCTGTTGTCGCTGTCGTTCTGGCGCGACGAGCAGGCGGTGCGCGCCTGGCGCTGCAGGCCGCGCCACCGCGCCGCGCAGGCGCGCGGCCGCGGCGGGGTCTTTTCCGGCTACCGCCTGCGGGTGGCGTCGGTCGTGCGCGACTACGGGCTGGAGGACCGGGCCGAAGCGCCTCCGGATTCCCGCGACCTGCACGACCCGCCGCCCGCCGCCTGACACCGGCGGTCATCGATCGGAACCGATGGCGGAGCGGGGCGCCGCCGGTACAAGGCCTGCATCGAGCATCCCGGCATAATCCGTTCTATGCTGCGTTGCGACCCGGCATGAAGGCGAGTTTCGAGGAGGCGGACTGTGGCTCTGGACAAGCGCGGTTTGGAACTGACGGCGGCCAGCGACGATGCGGCCGCCGCACTGGACGCGGCGCTGGACGACTTCCTGGCGTTCGGGCGGGAGGCCGGACCGCTGCTCAAGGCCGCGTTCGAGGCCGATGCCGAGATGCCGATGGCCCATGCTCTCAGGGGTTATTTCTTCCTGCTGATGGGGGTCGGCGCGCTGCGTCCGCGGGCGGCGAAGTCGGGCGAAACGGCGGCGGGGCTGGCGGCGACGGCGCGCGAGCGCGCCCATGCGGACGCCCTCGCGCGCTGGGCCGCCGGCGACACGGCCGGCGCCGTCCGCCGCTTCGAGGACATCCTGCTGGACCATCCGCGCGACATCCTTGCCATCCGGCTTGCGCACTATCTGCACTTCTATCACGGCGCGCTCGCCCAGCACCGGGACAGCACCGCGCGCGTGCTGCCCGCCTGGGACGAGACCGTGCCCGGCTTCGGCTATGTGCTGGGCATGCGCGCCTTCGGGCTGGAGGAAATGGGCGACTACGCCCGGGCCGAGGAGTTCGGCCGCCGCGCGGTCGAGATCGACCCGTCGGACGCATGGTCGGTCCACTCCGTCGCCCATGTCATGGAGATGCAGGGCCGGCCGGACGAGGGCATCGCCTGGGTCCGCGAGAACGAGGCGCACTGGGAGCACAAGGTCCACAATTTCCGCCACCATCTGTGGTGGCACCAGGCGCTGTTCCACCTGGCGCTGGACGAGGCCGATGCGGTGCTGGCGCTCTATGACGGCCGGTTCAGGGCCGACACCGGGAGCGACGATGTGCTCGACATCGCCAATGCGGCCTCCATGCTGCTGCGGCTGCATTTCCGGGGGGTGGACGCCGGCGGGCGCTGGGAGGAACTGGCCGGGCATTCCGCCGGGCGCATCGCCGACGGCATCTTCCCCTTCTTCGACGCGCATTACATGGCGACGCTGGCGATGGCGGGCGACAGCGACGGCGTGCGGGACCATCTCGAAGCCATGTCCGGGCGCGACGGGGAAGCGACGGCGGACGCCGTCTATGAAGATGTGGGCCTGCCGCTCTGCGAGGCGATTGCGGCGTTCGGCGCGGGCGAGCCCGGACGCTGCTTCGAACTGCTGGAGCCGATCCGCTACGAGCTTTACCGCCTCGGCGGCAGCCACGCCCAGCGCGATGTCTTCATGCAGCTCCTGATCGCCGCCGCGAAGCAGGCCGGCCGCGACCGCGAACACCGGGCGCTGGTGGCCGAACGCGGCGCGCAGAAGCCGGGCGCCGTCGCGGCCTGGATGCATTAGGGCCGAACGGCGGGAGCACCGCCTTGTCCGATATTTCCTCGGACCGCCTGAACGGCTGCATTCGGGTCCGCCTGGATGACGGCGGCGCAAACACGCTGACGACGGCCGTCCTCCGCGACCTTGCTGGGACCGTCGAGGAAGCGGGCCGCAGCGCCCGGGGCACGATGCTCTGCGGTGGCGACAGGTTCTTCTCCAACGGCGTCGATCTCGACTGGGCGCTCGGGCAGCCGCGCGAGGCGATCCGGGAGATGTTTCTGGAGTTGGGGCGACTCATCCTGACGCTGCTGGAATCGCCGGTGCCGGTCGTCGGGGCGATAAAGGGCCATGCGGTCGGCGCGGGCCTCGCCATGTTCCTGGCCTGCGACTACCGCTACGCCGCGACCGGCCGCGTGCTGATCGGAAAGCCGGAAATCCTTCTCGGCGTGCCGAACCCCTATTTCGGCGACCGGCTCCTGCGTTTCGTGGCAGGAGACTACGCCGCGTCCGACCTCATCTACACCGGCAGGCTGATCCCCGCCGAGGAGGGCCCCGCCCTTGGCCTCGTCCACGAAACGGGGCCGAAGGCGGAGATCGAGGACAGGGCGTGGGAGAAGCTGATCTCGCTCCGCGACCTCGCGCCCGCCGCCTTTGCCGAATCGAAGCAGATGCGCCTCGGAGGGTTCTGCGCCGACCTCATACCAAGGGTCACTGTTTAGAACCCATTGGCCCATTTTCGTGTACCGATAGAGGCGATCCGTTCTGGCTGTGAAACGAGATTGTTCCAGGCATTGCAGCAGTGATCGAGGATATCGTCGTAGTTCTGGAAGACGCGG
>JAJDYL010000123.1 GCA_022825195.1 Alphaproteobacteria bacterium | reverse complement strand
CAAACCCCGGACCCGGCACCCGTGGCCAAGCGTGCGCTTCGCCGTCACTACCCGAGGTAGGAGCCGGATGCGTTAGCGCGCACGTCCGGATCTGTGCGGGGGGCGCCGGGAAACCGGCGTCCCTACCGCGACCGGGAGGGTCATCCCGCTCCGCCACCCCCGCGCTCGCGGGCGCGCGGGCGCATTATGCGCGAGGGAGGGACGCCCTCCGGCAACGGGGCGTTCGGGGTGACAAAGGGAGCGCGAAATGCGCCCTGGGCGGGCCCCGGACGCCCGAGGCTTCGGGGGTCGGTGCCGGGGCGCCGCCCTCCGGTCGCATCGAACTGGAATTGGCGGCGCGCCCCGGTGCAGTATTGCCGACCCTGACCCGCCGTGGACGATTCACCCATGTCCCACCGACTGCCTGCCGCCCCGAACACCGTCCACTGGGGCTTCTTCGATGCCCGCCTCAAGCCCGCGCTTACGGTCGAGAGCGGCGCGGAGGTCGAGATCGAGACGGTCTCCGGCGCACCGGACGCGCTTCCGGGGCCGGGCTTCGAGGTGCCGGAGGCCTTGCGCCGTATCCATGCCGAGACCCCGCGCCCGCTCGGTTCCGGCCATATCCTGACCGGCCCGGTCGCCGTCGCCGGGGCCGTTCCGGGCGACGTGCTGCAGGTCGACATCCTGGAGGCGCGGCTCGGCACGGACTGGGGCTGGAACGCGATCCGTCCGCTGGGCGGCGCGCTGCCCGAGGATTTCCCGGAAGGGCGGATGGTCACGATCCCGCTCGACCGGGAGGCCGGCGAAGCCCGGATGCCCTGGGGCGGCGCGCTTGCCTGCCGGCCGTTCTTCGGCGTCATGGGCACGGCCCCGCCGGAGCACTGGGGCATGGCGAGCTCGGTCCAGCCGCGCGCCTTCGGCGGCAATATCGACTGCAAGGAGCTGACCGCCGGCGCGGTGCTCTACCTGCCCGTGTTCGCGGCGGGCGCCCTGTTCTCCTGCGGCGACGGCCATGCCGTGCAGGGCGACGGGGAAGTGTGCCTGACCGCCGTCGAGACGGCGCTGACCGGGCGGTTCCGCCTCACGCTCCGCAAGGACATGGCGCTGGAGGCGCCGATGGCGGAAACGGCGGACCGGTGGATCCAGTTCGCCTTCGACGCCTCGCTCGACCGGGCCGCCCGCACCGCGCTCAGGCGCATGATCGGCTTCATCTGCCAGCGCTCGAACCTGTCGCGCGAGGACGCCTACATGCTCTGCAGCCTGGCCTGCGACCTGCGGATCACGCAATTGGTCAACCAGCAGCAGGGCGTCCACGCCATGCTGGACAAGCAGCTCATTCCCTAGCAAGGCCGGTGGAGGTTCGCCCCATGCTGTTCGGCGCGGCGATGTTCGTTACCGACTACTCGATGCCGCCGGCGGCGCTGGCGCGGGCGCTGGAGGAGCGCGGCTTCGAGTCCTTCTGGGCGCCGGAGCATTCCCACATCCCGGTCGAGCGCGCCTCGCCCTGGCCGCAGGGCGGGCCGCTGCCGGAGAAATATGTCGATGTGGCCGACCCGTTCACCGTGTTGTCCATGGCCGCCGCCGTCACCGAACGGCTCAGGGTCGCGACCGGGATCTGCCTTGCCGCGCAGCGCGACCCCATCCAGCTCGCCAAGCAGACGGCGAGCCTCGACGCGCTCTCCGGGGGCCGGTTCCTCTTCGGCGTCGGGGGCGGCTGGAACCGCGAGGAGATGGCGAACCACGGCACCGCGTTCGAGGACCGGTTTGCGGTCCTGCGCGAGCATGTCGCCGCCATCCGCGAAATCTGGAACGAGGAGGAAGCCGCCTTTTCGGGCCGGCATGTGTCCTTTCCGCGCATGCGCTCGCGCCCGAAGCCCGCGCAGCCGGGCGGACCGCCAGTGCTGGTCGGCGGCGAGTTCCCGCACGGCGCGCGCCGGGCGCTGGCCTGGGGCGACGGCTGGGTGCCGCATGCCGAACGTCCGGCCTACCACCTGCTCGACAAACTGCCGGAGTTTCGCGCCATGGAGGCGGAAGCGGGGCGCTCCGTGCCGGTCACCGTCTTCGGCGCGGAAGACGATCCCGCCCGGCTCGACGCCTGGCGGGAGGCCGGCGTCGCGCGCCTCGTCTTCAACCTGCCGAGCGCCGGGGCCGATACGGTCCTGCCGCTGCTCGACCGCTGGGCCGCCCGGCTGTGACCGCGCTCATCGTCGGCGGCGGCCTCGGCGGCATGGCGGCGGCGTTGGCGCTGGCGCGCCGGGGCATGGCGAGCCACGTGCTGGAGCAGGCGCCGGCATTCGGGGAGATCGGCGCCGGCATCCAGCTCGGCCCCAACGTGTTCCGCATGTTCGACCGGCTGGGCGTGGGCGAGGCCATCGCACGCGACGCCGTGTTCGTGGACCGGCTGGTGATGATGGATGCGCTCACCGGGGAGGCGGTCGTGACCGGCGATCTCGGGCCGGCCTTCCGCGAGCGGTTCGGCGCGCCCTATGCCGTGACCCACCGCGCGGACTTCCACCGCACCTTGCTGGAAGCCTGCGAGGCGTCCGGGTCGGTCACATTCGAGACGGATGCCGAGGTCGTCTCGCTGGAGGAGCCGGGCGGGCGCGTCCGGGCCCGTCTGGCCGGCGGCGGCAGCCGGGACGGCGCGTTCCTGGTCGGCGCCGACGGCCTCTGGTCGAAGGTGCGCGACCATGTCGTCGGCGACGGCCCGCCGAAGGTCTCCGGCCATATCGCCTACCGGGCCGTGTTGCCGATCGACGAAGTGCCGGCGGCGATGCGCTGGAACGCGGCGGCGCTCTGGGCCGGGCCCCGGAACCATCTGGTCCACTACCCGCTCAGGCGTTCCACCCTGTTCAACCTGGTCGCGGTGTTCCACTCCGACCGGTATGTGGAAGGCTGGGACAGCGAAGGCGACCCGGCCGAACTGATGGAGCGCTTCGCCGGCGTCTCCGCCCGGCCGCTGTCGCTGCTCGAAAAGATCGAGACCTGGCGCATGTGGGTGCTCTGCGACCGCGAGCCCGTCGCCGAATGGTCGCGCGGGCGTGTCTGCCTGCTGGGCGACGCGGCGCACCCGACGCTGCAATATCTGGCGCAGGGCGCCTGCATGGCGGTGGAGGATGCGGTCGCGCTGGCGGATGCGCTTGCCGCCGACGGCGATGTCGAGCGCGCGTTCCGTTCCTATGCGAAGGCCCGCTATCTCCGCACGGCCCGGGTGCAGCTGACGGCGCGGATGATGGGTGAGATCTACCATGCCGAAGGCGTGCGCCGCGAACTGCGCAACCATGTGCTCTCCACGGCGGAACTGCGCGAGGGCATGGCCTGGCTCTATGACGGCCCGTGACCCCGCAGGCGCGCGGCCGTCAGTCGTCCGTCCTGCCCGCCAGCGCGTCGAGCCGTTCCTGCATGCGGGCGATCTCGTCCCGCATCTCCTGCAGTTCGCCGCCGGCGGCGGGCGGATCGTCCTTCGGCTCCGGCTTCGCGGCTCCGAAGGGATTCCACATCCGCATGGTCTGCTCGAACAGCGCCATGTTGCGCTTGCCGATATCGTCGAGGGGGCCGAAGGACAGGCCGGGGCCGTAGGCGCGCTCGACCTCCCGGCGCATCGCGTCCTGGTTGGCGGCGAACCATTCCATCGACTGCTCGAGATAGGCCGGCAGCATCCAGCCTGCATTGTCGCGATACATGGAGATGATCCGGCGCAGGAGCGAAACCGGCAGCAGGTTTGCGCCGCTCTGCTCCTCGTCGACGATGATCTGGGTCAGCGTCGCCCGCGTCAGGTCCTCGCCGCTCTTGGCGTCCTCGACGGTGAACTCAACGCCGTCGCGGACCAGCTGGGCCAGGTCGGCCAGGGTCACATAACTGCTCGAAGCGGTGTTGTAGAGGCGCCGGTTCGCATATTTCCGGATGCGGATCGGGGCCTCGTCCTTGCCTGCTGCCATGGTGGCGCCGCCTCAACTGGTCCGGGTTGCAGTGCAGCATAGCACAGCGCAGGCGGGATCTACGCCCCCACCAGCCACTCGTCGACAAGCGTCAGCTCTTCGGCGCTCAAGGGGCGCTGCGCCTGCTCGCACCGCACGACGATATAGTCCCGGAACGCCCTCGCGACGACGTCCGGGTCGGATGCGTCCGAGCCCACGTCGAAACCCGACTGCCAGAGCCCGGTGGTGACGAACTCGGCGGCTTCCCGGGGCACCGGCATCCCTTCCTCGCCCGCGCGCTCCTGGAGAAGCCGCGACATGGCGGCCCGGTCGGTCACGCCCTCGTCGAACAGCTTGGCCATATGCTCGAAGAGGAGATCGAACCCGTCGGGATCCAGCGCCGGAACCCCGACGAGATGATGGATGGTCTCGATCAGCGCCGGCAGCCCCTCGCTGCTTTCTTCCGCATCCGCACTCGCTTCGAATTCGAAGGATTCGGCCGCAGCGGCCTCCAGCGGCGCTTCACGAAGCGACATCTGCCACTCTTCGCCGGGCTCGCCGCATTCCAGCATGGCGTCCACCGTCGTCAACGCCTCCGCCAGACGGCGCAGCGACCGGAAGCCGAACCAGTCGCTGTTGCGGAAGTTGGGGAAGCGGAAGAAGAAGTGCGGCAGTTCCGCGGCCGGGATCGGCCCGTCCTGCTCGATCGACTCATGCAGGACGGCGGCGACCTCGGGAAGCACCGCATAGTCGCCCGTCAGCGACGGCCGCGGCGTGAAGGGGCGCGGCGTGTAAGGGCGCGCGCCGTCCGCCGGACCCGGCGCGGCCGGGGCGCCCGCCGAGGCGTCCCCGAGCGCGCTTTCGATGAACACGGACTGCTCGATCGTGTAGCTGCAGGAGGCGGTGAGCGCCGGCGCAACCACGGCATTGGCAAGGATCGCCGTGCGGCGGTCGTGGGCGCGCAGCCGCAGCAGGACCGGGGTGAAGTCGGCATCGGCCGAGAGGATGATGAACTCGTCGAAAGGCGTGGCGTGGTCGAGGGCGTCGATGATGTCGATCGCCATGTAGATGTCGGTGCCGCTCTTGCCGCCGCCGGTAAGCGGCGGGCAATCGATGACCGAGAAGGCGCTCCGGGTGAAGAAGCCGCGGAAGCGGGAGAAGGTGGCCGGGTTGAGGTAGCAGTTGCGCATCAGCAGCGCGCGGCGCGTGCGGCCCTCGCGGCCGCCCCCGGTGGTATGGTAGCCGCGCTCCAGCCAGTGCAGCCAGCGCCCCGGCTGTTCGGCAAACCGCTTGGCCGCGCGTGGATCGACGGCCTCGAGACTGAGGAATACATTGTCGAAGTCTACGAAGAGGGCAGCCCGAACCCGGCCGGGGCGGGAAGGCATCATGACAACCTCAATCCAATCAATATTCGCTAGCCAAGTACCATGGGTGCAAACCCTTTGTTCCAATGTAAAATCCTGCCCCGATGAGTCAAGGGCCAGAGAACGAACCGGCGGAAGAGTTTCTCGATCTCTGGGAAAGAAACGTTCTCGCATGGTGGCGCGAAGCGGCAGGCCTGCCGTTCCCGCCGCGAGCGGATGAACCTGCCGGACCGACGGACGGGACCGAGGCCGCTGGCCCTCCACATGGCGACGGCGGCAGCGGTCTGGGGCGGCGCGGCCGCGGCGGCGACGGCGGGGCCTGCGAGCCGGCTGTTTTGGCACCCGGACCTCGCTGACGAATTTTCCCGGCTTGCCGTGTCTCCGGAAGCCGTCGGCGAGGCGGCGCTGCGGCGCCTCGCGGACTTCGAGAAGGCTGTCGCCCGCTACTGCGCCCACCCCTTTCGACGCAAGGCCGGGACCGAACCGGTCGTGGCGCGCCGGGGCGCCGCCCGCCTGTTCTCCTACGGCAAAGGCGAACGGACGGTCCTGGTCGTGCCGTCGCTGGTCAACCGCTACCATGTCTGCGATCTGTCGGGCCGCCGCAGCTTCGCGCGGTGGCTCGCGGCCCGCGGCTGGCGCGTTCTGCTCGTCGACTGGGGGACGCCCGGCGACCGCGAGCGCCGGTTCGACTGCACGGACTACATCCGGAGCGTCCTGGAGCCTTTCGCCCGCGAGGCTGCCCGCGTCTCGCCACATCCCCCGGTCGTCGTCGGATACTGCATGGGGGGCCTGCTGGCGTTGCCGATGGTGCTGCGGGCGCGCATTGCGTTTTCCGGCCTGGCGCTGCTTGCCGTGCCCTGGGATTTCCACGGCGGCGGCGGTCCGGAAGCGCGGCGGCTCGCCTTCGCCGGCACGGCTTTTGCCGACATGCTTGCCGGAAGCGGAGAGATGCCGGTCGATGCGCTCCAGACCTGCTTCTATGCGCTGGATCCGATGCTCACGCCGCGGAAATTCCTGGCGTTCGGCGCGCTCCCGCCCGGTTCCGAAGCGGAGCGCGCCTTCGTGGAACTCGAGGACTGGGTCAATGACGGCGTGCCCCTGGCGGCGCCCGTGGCCCGCGAGTGCTTCGCCGGCTGGTACGGCCGCAACGATCCCATGCGCGGCGAATGGCTCATCGGCGGCGAACCGGTCCGGCCCGAGGCCGCAACCCTGCCCGCATGGGTCGTCGTTCCGGCGGGCGACCGCATCGTGCCGCCCGCCTCGGCGCTTGCCCTTGCGCGCGCGCTGCCCAATGCCGCCATCCGCCGCCCGCATCTCGGACATATCGGACTGATGGCGTCGAAAACGGCGGCCCGCCGCGTCTGGCGGCCCCTGCTCGCCTGGATGAACGGTCTTCCGTGACACGATGCCACGGCCGCCCTTGCATTGTTGCAACGCAGCATGGAAATGCCATCTTTTGTGCATTGCAAAAACCAAGGAGCCGAGACGATGCCGAGAGTGGCCCTGATTACCGGCGGCACAAGAGGGATTGGCGCCGAAATATCGCGAGGCATGCAGGCGGACGGCTATGACGTCGTCGCCGGGTTCCATCTCAACGTCCAGCGCGCCGAGCGCTTCCACGAGGAAACGGGCATCGACATCATGCAGTTCGATGTCTCCGACTACGGTGCCTGCGAGCGGGCGGTCCACAAACTCGAAGCGTGCCACGGACCCGTCGACATCCTCATCAACAATGCCGGCATCACGCACGATGTCTTCCTGCACCGCATGCCCGAGGATGCCTGGCATGAGGTGATCGAGACCAACCTCACCTCCTGCTTCAACATGTGCCGCGTGGTCATCGGCAAGATGCGCGACCGGGGTTTCGGGCGCATTGTCAATGTCTCGTCGGTCAACGGCCAGACGGGACAGATCGGCCAGACCAACTACGCCGCCGCCAAGGCCGGCATTCTCGGCTTCACGAAGGCGCTGGCGCTGGAAAACGCGACCAAGGGCATCACCGTGAACGCCATCTGCCCCGGCTATGTCGATACGGAGATGGTCCGCGCGGTCCCGGAGCGGGTGCAGGAAGCGATCAAGGGCAAGATCCCGGTCGGGCGCTTCGGCAACCCGAAGGAGATCTGCCATGTCGTGCGCTTCCTGGTGGCGGACGACGCCTGTTTCGTGACCGGCTCGACAGTCTCGGTGAACGGCGGCCAGTATATGGCGTGACGTTCGAGAGGCGCGGCAATGGTGGGCGCGGAAAGGCCGGTCGTGGGAGTCGGGGTGGTTGTCCTGCGCGGCGGCGACGTGCTGCTGGTCCGGCGCGGCGAGCCGCCGCAAAAGGACCGGTGGAGCATTCCCGGCGGCAAGCAGGAGCGCGGCGAGACCGTTCGCGATGCCGCGCACCGGGAGATCCGCGAGGAGACCGGGGTCGAGATCGCGCTGCTCGGCCTCGTCGATGTCGTGGACGGCATCCGCCGCGACGAAACCGGGGCCGCCATATCCCACTACACGCTGATCGACTTCGCCGCGGAGTGGGTCTCCGGCGAGGCGGTGGCCGGCGACGACGCGGCCGAAGCGCGCTGGACCCCGCTGGACAGCCTCGACGACTACAGGCTCTGGTCCGAGACGCGGCGGATTATCGCCGCCGCGGCCGCGATGCGTGATGGTGTGCGGGATCGTAGAGGCGGCTCTCCCGGAACTCCCCGGCCGCCAGCGCCCTGCCGACCAGGATAAGCGCGCTGCGGGCGAGGCCTGCCGCCTTTACCCGCCCCCGTATGGTGGCAAGCGTGCCGGTCACGATTTTCTGGTCCGGCTGGCTCGCGCGATAGACCACTGCGACCGGACAGTCTTCCCCCAGCACCGGCCCCAGGGTGCGGACGACATTGGCGAGATTGGCGGTCGAGAGGTGGATCGCCAGGGTGCCCCCGCTCCTTGCCTGGGCGGCGAGCTCCTCCCCGTCGGGCATGGCCGTCGCGCGCACGGCGGTACGGGTGAGCGTGACCGTCTGGGAGACGCCGGGCACGGTCAGTTCGATGCCGAGCGCGGCGGCCGCGGCCGCAAAGGCCGGCACTCCCGGCGTGACCGTGTAGGGAATTCCCAGCCGGTCGAGCCGCCGCATCTGCTCGGCGGTGGCTCCATAGAGCGACGGGTCGCCGGAATGCACCCGCGCCACATCCTTGCCCTCGCCGTCCGCGGCCACGAACTCCGCCTCGATTTCGTCGAGGGTCATCGCGGCCGTATCGCGGACCCTCGCATCGGCAGGGGCTTCGGCGACCACCTCCTTCGGCACCAGGGAGCCCGCATAGAGCAGGACGGGCGCCGAGCGGATCAGTGCCAGTCCGCGCACCGTTATCAGGTCCGGCGCGCCGGGGCCCGCACCGATGAAATGCACGGTCACGGCAGGTAGCCCCTGGGTGTCACCACCCGGTCGCCGACAATGACGGTCCGGCTGTTGCCCACGATCAGCACGGTCCTCATGTCCACGGCTTCCCTGTCGAGCCCGGCCAGGGTCTCGACAGCCACCAGCTCGTCGGCGCGGCCGAGATTGCGCGCCCTGACGACGGGCGTTCCGGGGTCCCGGTGCTGCGCGATAATGTCCAGCGCTTCCTCCAGCGGTCCGCGGCGCTCCTTCGAGGCCGGGTTGTAGAAGACGATGACGAAATCCGCCGCCGCCGCCGCCGCCACGCGGGCGCGAATCGCGTCGAGCGGAGTCAGCAGGTCGGAGAGCGAAATGACGGAGAAGTCGTGGCCGAGCGGTGCGCCGGCTTTCGCGCTGGCGGCCTGCATTGCCGAGACGCCGGGCAGCACCGTCACCGGGACATCGCCGCCGCTGCGCTCCAGCGCCAGCCCCGCAAGCGCGTAGATGCCCGCGTCGCCGGAAGCGAGGAGCACGACATTCCTGCCGTCGCGGGCGAGCCCGAGCGCGAGGTCCGCGCGCTCCTTTTCCCTGCCTATCGCCATGCGGTGGCAGTGTTTCGCGCCGGTCAGGTCGGCCACCAGATCGAGATAGGGGCCATAGCCGACAATGTCCGTGGCCCCGGCGATGGCGGCCTCCACCTCGGCCGTTCGCATGGCGGCAGCGCCGGGGCCGACGCCGGCGACCGTCAGCCGGCCCGGCGGCGGGGCAATCCGGGCGACGGCGCAGGTGACGCGCGGCCCGACCCGCTTCGCCACCGCCAGAACCGAGCCTTCCCCGGCTGCGGCAAGCGCTGCGGCTTCCGAAACGCTGGCGGTGCCGACGGCCGCCGCGACCGTCGCAGACGGGTTCGGCACCTCGACCCTGTCGAGCGCCGCCGCATCGAACAGGCGCACCGGCAATTCGAGCGCGGCGACCGCCGGTTCGTCCCCCTTGAGATCGAGCGTCGCGACGGCGGCAAGCGACGCCCGGGCCAGCCCTTCGGCTTCCAGCGTCCGGGCAACATGGTCGAGCAGGAGGGCGGCGGGCGCGTCCCGCTCCAGACCCACGCCCAGCACAAGGCTCGGCGGATGCAGCAGCAACTCCTCCTCCTTCGGCGGGACGGAGCGGTCGGAGACCCGCACGGCCAGACGGCCTTCCCCGGACCAGGGCAGCGGCGCGAGCCAGCCGGCATCGCCCGCCTCGACCTCCAGCCGCACCGGCTCCCCGGCTATCAGCGCCGCCATGACCGGTTTCGCCATTCCGGGGTTGGCGAGCGTCCAGCCGGGAGGCGGGTCGTCCAGCGCAACCCCGAACAGGACATCGCTTGCCGTCGTCACGGCCGCCTGCACCCCGAGCGTCCGGGCAAACCGGCGGGCAAGCCGGTTCGCGCCGCGATGACCGCCGAGCAGCGGCACCACGGCGCTTCCGTCCTCCGCCACGGCAACGACCGCCGGCTCTTCGCGCTTGTCGGCCAGCAGGGGCGCCAGCCGGCGGATCACGATACCCGCAGCCATGACGGCGACAATCGGCTCCCCGGAACGAAACCGGCCCTCCATGGCCTCCAGCGGCAGGGCTTCGAGCCCGAGCCTTTCCGCCAGCCGGGCGCCGCGTTCGGTCAGCACCACGGCGACGGTCACAGCCAGGCCCTGCCCCGCTTGTGCAGGAGGATCGTCGAGAAATAGGGCACGTCCGCCGGATCGACGCCGTCCAGCGGCAGGACCCGTTCGTCCGGCAGTCCGGCGTGAACGACCAGCCGGGCGCAATCCCCGAGGTCGAGGCGCATGAGAAGGGTCCTCACGCGCTCGAAATGGCGCCCGACCTTGACGAGAGCCGCAGCGTCGCAGGCCGAAAGCCGCGCTTCGAGTTCCGGGTCCGCAAGCGGGGCCGGCAGCACCGAAAGCACGTCGTTGCGCGCCGCCAGCGCCGATCCCGCCGCCGCCGCGCAGGCCGTCAGGGACGAAACGCCCGGCACGACATCCACCGGCCAGTCCGCCGACAGGCGCCCGAACAGATACAGAAAGGACCCGTACAGAAACGGGTCGCCCTGGCAGAGCACGGCGACGCCGCGTCCGGCCTCCAGATGCGTTGCAATGTCCTGCACGGCCCGGTCGTAAACGGCCCGGGCGGGAAAGCGGGCCGCCTGCATGGGCATTCTGATCGCCAGTTCGATCCGGGCATCGTCGAGATGGGGTGCGACGATGGAACGCGCGAAACTCTGTCCTTCGAGCGGCGCCGGATAGGCGAGCACATCGGCCCGCTGAATTACGCGCAACCCTTTCAGGGTCAGGAGTTCGGGGTCGCCGGGGCCGACGCCGACGCCGCAGACCCAGCCGCTCACGGCACTGTCCTCTGTACCTTCCGCGCGGCCCATTGCGTCACCGCCATGGCGGGCCGGAAGGCGTTGAAGCGCCCGACCGGCGCCGCCGTCTCCACGGACATGCGGTAGAGGCCGCCGCCCAGTTCGGACCGCGCCCGGACCAGCCGCGCCCCGCTTTCGAGAGTGACGGCGTTGGCCACGATGCGGCCGCCCGGCCGCAGCGCCGCCCACGCGGCTTCCAGAACGCCCTCGACGCCCAGGCCGCCGCCGATGAACACGGCGTCCGGTTCGGGCAGGCCCTCAAGCGCCTCCGGCGCGCAGCCGGCCCGGATGTCGAGGCCCGGCGCGCCGAGCGCTTCCGCATTGCGCGCCATCGCCGCGCGCCGCGCTGCCGCCGGCTCCACCGCGGTAGCCGTTCCGCCGGCCCGCATCCATTCGATGGACACGGCGCCCGAGCCCGCCCCGATATCCCAGAGGTGCGCGCCGGCCGTCGGGGCCAGCAAGGCCAGCGTCGCGGCACGGACATGGGCCTTGGTCAACATGCCGTCATGCTCGAAGAAATCGTCCGGCAGGCCGGGCGCCCGGGAGAAGATCCGGGCGCCGTCGCCGGCGACGCATTCCACGGCGAGCGTGTTGAGGTCCGGAACCTCCCCGGTCCAGCTGTCGGCGCGCCCTTCTGTGCGGCTCTCCAGAGGACCGCCCATATGGGCCAGCGCCGTCATGCGGCTGCCGCCATAGCCGTGGCGTGTGAGCCAGTCCGCGACGCGGGCGGGCGTGCCGCCGTCATGGGAAAGAACCAGCAATCTGGCGTCCGGCGCGACATGCAGCGCGAGCAGACCGAGAGGCCTGCCGTGCAGCGAAAACGCCGCCGCGCCCTCCAGAGGCCATGCGAGCCGCGCCGCCGCCAGAGAGAAGGCGCCGGGCGCCGGAAGGACGCGCATTTCCCCGGCCGGCACCCGCCGCGCCAGGGACCTGCCGATGCCGAACCACATCGGGTCTCCCGTTGCCAGCACGACGGTCGGCCGCGGGCGCCGCGCGAGAATCGCGTCCAGCGTCACGGACAAGGGCCGCTGCCACGTCATGCGCTCCGCCGGCCCGGCTCCGGCGAGCGCCAGATGACGTTCGCCGCCGACGAGGAACTCGGCGCTCTCGACGATGGCGCGGCCCGCCGGGTCGAGGCCGTCCTCGCCGATGCCGAGCACGGTCAGCCAGGGGGTCACGGCGCGGTCTCGGAGGGGTAAAGCAATGCGTTGACGGCGGCGGCGGCCAGTGCGCTGCCGCCGAACCGGCCCCTGAGGGCGATATGCGGCAGGCCGCTATCGATGAGCGCCGCCTTGGACTCGGCCGCACCCACAAAGCCCACCGGAAACCCGAGAACCGCCAGCGGCCGCGGCGCGCCTTCCGCGACGAGCTCAAGCAGCCGGAAAAGCGCCGTCGGCGCGTTGCCGATCGCTATGACGGCGCCTTCGAACCGGTCCGCCAGCCTGTCCATCGCAGCCATCGCCCGCGTGCCGCCGCCGGCGCGGGCCGCGTCCGCGACGGGAGGCTCGTCAATGGCGCAAAGGGCGTCCCGCCCGATAATGCCCTCCGCCGTCATGCGCGTATCCGCGACGATCGGCGCTCCGGCCGCCAGGCCCGCTTCCGCCCGCTCGACGATTCCGGCGCTGAAGGCGAGGTCCTGCACGATCTCCGGCCGACCGCAGGCATGAACGAGCCGCAGGGCGAGCCCTGCAGCCCGCGGCGGCAGGCCCGAAAGGTCGGTTTCCTCGCGGGCCATGCGGAAGGAGAGCCGGTAGATCGCCGCGGGATCGCGCAGATATGTGTGCATCAGCAGCCGTGGGGATGGCTGTGCCCGTGGTCGTGCGGATGGTCGTGCCCGTGGTCGTGGGAATGCGGGTGGCCGCCGCCGCGCACATGGTGGTGATGACCGGCCTGCGGCGCGCCGACCTCGTGTTCGCGCCCGACGATCTGCTCCCGGTATTTGCAAAGCGCGCAGTTCATCAGGTTGTCGCCCGTGAGCGTCCCCCTGACCCGCTCCGCGAAGCTGTCCAGCACCAGGGGATGGTCGTTCAGATAGGGCGCTTTCACGAAGGATATTTCCGGGTGGGCCGCCGCAACCTTGTCGGTCTGGTCGTAGATGCGGCGCACGAGCACGCCGGTGAACAGGAAATAGGGAAAGACGACGATTCGCCGGAAGCCGAGGCACGCGGCGCGTTCCAGCCCGGCATCGACGCGCGGATGCGCAACGCCGGAATAGCAGGTTTCCGCCCAGCCGAAGCCCATCCCCTCCCACAACATGCGGGCGACCTTGCTGACATTGGAGTTGGCGTCGGAGTCGTTGGTGCCCCGCCCCACCACCATCAACAGCGTGTCGGCGCGCGGCGTGTCATCGTCGAGCACGCTCTCGATGCGCGCGCGGGCGGCCTGCAGCAGCTTCGCATCGATGGCGAGGTCGCGGCCGAGCCGTATGTCGATGTCGGGATGGGCGTGCGCGAACTCGTTGATCTCCGAGGGCACGTCATTCTTCACATGCCCGGCGGCGAACAGCATTCCGGGGACCGCGAGAATCCGCCGGTTGCCGCGCTCGACAAGCGCCTCCAGCCCCTCCCGGATCACCGGGCGCGCGAACTCCAGAAAGCCGATTTCCAGATCGTAATCCGGCAGGCGCGGCCGCAGCCCCTCGGCCAGGGACAGGAACTCCCGCACGGCATCGGCATCGCGGCTGCCATGGCCGCAAACCATAACTCCGGTCCTGGGCATCGGGCCTCTCGTTTGGAGTAGAATCGCCGCCATGATAGACGGAACGGCAAGCACCGTCCCGATCCTGCTCGGCGCCCTGCTGCTCGACGCCGCGCTGGGCGACATGCCGGCGCTGTTTCGGCGCGTGCCGCACCCGGTAGCACTGATCGGCCGCATGATCGATCGGCTGGACTCCCGCCTCAACCGCCCCGAACGACCGGCCGCCGACCGTCGGATGCGCGGCGCCTTCGCCTTGCTGGCGGTGACCGCGGTTGCCGCTGCGGCCGGCTGGGCGGTCAGCCTGCTCGGGTGGCTTCCGACCCTGCTCGCGGCCTTCCTGCTGGTCGCGCAGCGCGGGCTCCACGACCATGTCGCGGCTGTCGCCGCGGGGCTCGATTCCGGCCTGGAACAGGGACGCGAGGCGGTGTCCCGCATTGCCGGACGCGATCCGGCTTCGCTCGACACCCACGGCGTTGCCCGCGCCGGGATCGAGTCGCTGGCGGAAAACTTCTCCGACAGCGTGGTCGCGCCGGCTTTCTGGTTCCTGCTGCTCGGCCTGCCGGGGCTTTGCGCCTTCAAGGCGATCAACACGCTCGACAGCATGATCGGCCACCGCACGGAGCGCCACGAGGCCTTCGGCTCCTGGTCGGCGCGGGCGGACGACGTCGCCTGCTTCCTGCCGGCCCGGATCTCGGCGCTGCTGCTCATGGGGGCGGCGTTCTGCTTCCGCCCGGCGAGCCCGCTCGGCGCGTGGCGCGCCGTGATGAACGATGCCCACAGGCACCGCTCGCCGAATGCCGGCTGGCCGGAAGCGGCGATGGCCGGCGCGCTGGGCCTCGCGCTGGCCGGCCCCCGGCGCTATGGCGGGACGGTGGTCCGGGATGCCTGGATGGGGCGTGGCCGCAGCCGGGCGACAAGGCAGGACATCCGCCGCGCCCTCCGCCTGTTTATCGCGGCATGCGCGCTGCATGCCGGCCTTCTGGCTGCGTTGTGGGCCGCCGGATGACGCCCGGCCGGCGCGGGGCTCAACTCAGCAGGGGCGCCAGGATCTCGTCGAGTTCGTCGGCCGTCAGGGCGCCCGGATGCCTGCGCCCGTCGATGATGAAACTCGGCGTCGAGTCGATCTTGTATTCCTTCTGGCCATCGAGCCGTTCCTGGATGATTCTTTCCATGCGGGCCTCATCCTGGAGACACGCTTTCGCGTATTCCTGCCCGAGGCCTGCGAGCTGCCCGAGGCGCACAAGTTCCGTCAGCGGATCGTTCGAACCCGCCCAGCTTTGCTGGCCTTCGAACAGCAATTGCAAGAACGGGAAATAGCGTTCGGCCGGCACGCATTCCGCAAGCGCCGCAGCCCGGAGAGCCAACCCGTCGAGGGGAAAGTCGCGGAAGACGAGTTTGACCTTTCCGGTGTCGATATAGGCGCTCTTAAGGTGCCTGTAGCCCTCGGAATGGAACTGTGCGCAATGCGGGCAGGTCAGGGAGGAGTATTCGAGGATCGTGACCCTTGCGCCTTCGTCGCCAAGCACACGGTCCTCCGGCCCGATGTCCGGATTCACAACGGCGTCGGCCGCGTGGGCCGCGACGCTATCCAGCGGACTCATGGAGAGTTGCGAGCCCGACGGTCTGGCGAAGAAGGAGTTGTAGGCGGCGCTGACGATGACCGCGACTGCTACCACTACAACAACGGTCCATATGTTCCGCATCGGCAGAACCCCACCACAAGATATAATATGCTAACTTGGAATTGCGGCGCAAACAAGGCGGCGATACACAAAAAGTTTATGTCTTCCGGAATTTATTGTCCGGAGGTCGCGACGGAGGAGTCGTGCCGTTTCTCCTGCGCCCGGACCGCGCCGCCTAACCGTCCGAGTACGGCGCGCAGTTCCGGGTCGGATATGCCGGAGACCGCGACAGGCTCCGGCGCGCGTTCCGCTGCGGGCTCCGTCGCCGGCGTCGGTACAACGCTGCCCTGCTTCAGCGCGATGCGGACTACCGCCTTGCGCCCGAGGAACAGGTTTACGCGCTCCCGGACCAGCGGCGCCTGGTGCTGGACATAGGGCGCCCAGGCGGATGCGACCCGCAAGTGCAGCACGCCGCGGAATAGCCGCAAGGGCCGGGTCCAGGCGGCGATCTCGGCCCCGACGACGCTCTCCCAGCGCAACAGCAGCCGGGTTTCCGAAAACCCGTGCTTGCGCGCAGTCGGCGCCAGCCCGCGTTCCAGCGCCGCCCCGACGGCGACGAGCCGGCCAGCCCTGCGCCCGGTCCGAGTCCTTCCAGCCATGCGCCCAGCATGCCCGAAACGCCAAAAACCTCAACGAAGGAAACGCGGCGGCGTGCAGCCGCTATGATGATCCGGAAGGATTGGCGCAATAGCGGGGAGGCCATGGAGGCGAAGGCGGGGGCGCTGCTGGCCTGGTACGACGCGCACCGCCGCGAACTGCCCTGGCGCGCGCCGCCGGGCGAGCGGCCGGAGCCCTACCCGGTCTGGCTCAGCGAGATCATGCTGCAGCAAACGGTGGCAGCGGCGGTCGGGCCGTATTTCCGGCGGTTCGTCGAGCGCTGGCCGGATGTCGGGGCGCTGGCCGCCGCTTCGCTGGACGAGGTGCTGCAGGCCTGGCAGGGGCTCGGCTACTACGCCCGCGCGCGCAACCTGCATGCCGCCGCGCGCACCGTCGCTTCGCAGTATGGCGGCCGCTTCCCGGACAGCGAGGCCGGGCTTCGCGCCCTGCCCGGCATCGGCGCCTACACCGCGGCCGCCATTGCCGCCATCGCCTTCGACCGCCGGGCGACGGTGGTGGACGGCAATGTCGAGCGGGTGATGGCCCGCCTGTTCCGCATCGAAACGCCGCTGCCGGCCGCGAAGAAGGCAATCCGCAGCGCCGCCGCCGGCCTCACCCCGGATACGCGCCCCGGCGACTATGCGCAGGCCGTCATGGACCTCGGCGCAACCGTGTGCCTGCCGCGGCGCCCGCGCTGCGGCGCCTGTCCCTGGTCGGGAGCCTGCCGGGGCCGCGCGGCAGGAATAGCCGGAAGCCTGCCGGTCAAGCCGCCGAAGCGCGAGCGCCCGGTGCGGCGCGGCATCGCCTACTGGACCGAGGACGGCGCGGGCCGGGTGCTGCTGCGCCGCCGGCCCGAAACCGGCCTGCTCGGCGGCATGATGGAAGTGCCCTCCGGCCCCTGGGTGGAAGACGGTCCGCCGCCCGAGGCCCCGCCGCTCGAAGGCGCATGGGCGCCCCTCGGCGCGCTCGCCCGGCACGGCTTCACGCATTTCGTCCTGGAGCTGGACATACGGACCGGGACGAGCGCCGGCGCGGCGCCTGAGGACTGCGTCTGGGCGCCCATCGACGCGCTCGACGGCTATGCCCTGCCCACGGCCATGAAGAAGGTCGTCCGGCTTGCGCTTGCCGGCAGGGACCGGCTAATCTGAACATATGAAGAACGACGGAGTCCTGCTGGCGCGCGGCGTGTGCCGGTATCTGCGCCACGCCGGCTATGCGGTGCTGACCGAGTTCACCCTGCGCAACCGCCGCCGGGTGGACGTGATCGCGCTCGCCGAGGACGGCCGGATCGTCGTCGTCGAGGTCAAGTCCTCCGAGGCCGATTTCCGCGCGGACGCGAAATGGCGCGACTATCTGGGCTTCTGCGATGCGTTCTATTTCGCGGTCCCGGAAGGTTTCCCCGGGCAGCTCATTCCGGAGGAATGCGGCCTGCTGGTTGCGGACGGCTTCGGCGCGGCACCGCTGCGCGAGCCGGAGGAAGGCAGGGTCAATCCGTCGCGGCGCAAGTCGCTCACCACGCGCTTCGCGCGCACGGCGGGCCTGCGCCTCCAGGCGCTGACGGACCCGGACAGCGGCTTCAGCGGTCGCTGAAGGCGGCGATCCGCTCGAAGGTCTCGGGGTCGTTGTAGGAGCGCGCCACCGCGTCCACCTCCCGCTCCATCGCCTCCGCGACATCGCCGTAGGCGGCGCGGTTGAGCGTGCGCTTCATGTCGCGGACGGCGCGGACCGGCAGCGCCGCCAGCCGCTCGGCCACGGCCTCGGCCTCGTCGAGCAACGCATCGTCGGCCGCAACCCGCCAGGCGATGCCGAGCTCATGCAGCGCCGCCGCATCGTAGCGCTCGCCCAGCATCAGCAGTTCCTTGGTCTTCTGGAGGCCGATCAGGTTCGGCAGGATGGCCGACACGCCGCCGGTGACGAACAGGCCCCAGGATACTTCCGGGAAGAAGCCCCGCGCGCTTTCGGCCCAGATCGGGAAGTCGCAATTGAGCGCCCATTCGAAGCCGCCGCCGACCGCCCAGCCGTGGATTGCGCCGACGACCGGCACGTCGCCATAGACGATGGCGCGCGTCACATCCTGAATGGCTTGCGCGCGCGCCCTCGCTGCGGCTTCGCTTCCCGCGATCTTCCGCGCCTTGAGGTCCGCGCCCGCGCAGAAGGCCCGCCCGGCTCCCCGGAAGACGATGGCGCGCGTGCCGGGGTCGGCATTGGCGTCCCGAAACGCCTTCGTCAGGGCGGGGACCAGGGCGTCGTCGATCGCGTTCAGCGCCTCGGGCCGGTTGAGCACGATATGGCGGACCGCGCCCCTCTGTTCGGTCAGCACGACGGACCCGGTTGCGGACATGGCTTAGACCTCCTCGTCTGGCCGGCTATTGTATCGCCTTCCGCTCCGGAGAACGCCCCGCCATGACCAATCTCGTGCAACTGGAGATCCGCGACCGCCGGCCCTTCGCCGGGGGGCAGCGATTTGCGGGGACCGGGGCCTATGAGCGCATCGAGGGCCGCGCGCACTACCGGGTCGATCCGCTGGCGCCGGCCCAGGCGGGAGTGACGGACATCGCGCTCGCGCCGAGGGACGGCGAGGGGCTGGTGTCCTTCAGCGCCGATGTCTTCATCCTGCAGCCGGCGGACCCCGCACTCGGCAACCGGCGGCTGTTCTTCGACTGGGGCAACCGGGGCAACAAGCGCGCGCTCCAGTATTTCTGCGACGCCGAACACAGCAACGATCCCGAGACCCCGGCCCATGCCGGCAACGGGTTCCTGTTCCGGCGCGGCTACACCATCGTGTTCGGCGCCTGGCAGGGCGACCTGCTGCCGGGCGAGGGCCGCATGCTGCTCGACCTCCCCGTCGCGCGCCGTGAAGACGGGCCGGTGACGGGGCCGGTGCGCACCGAGTTCATCGCCGACGGGCCGGGCGTCGCCTGCCTGCCGCTCAGCGGCCGCGGCACGACGCGCTCGCACCCCGCCATGTCCCTCGATACGGCGAAGGCAAGCCTCACCATGCGGCCCTATGCCGACGCGCCGCGCCGGCCCGTGCCGGCGGACGAATGGTCCTTCGCGCGCATCGACGCCGGCGGCGGGCTCGACGGGCTCGGCCCCGACTGGGGCGTGGCGCCGTCGGACAGCCACATCTTCATGCCCGGAGGGTTCCGCCCCGGCTGGATCTACGAGCTCGTCTATGAAGGCCGCGACCCGCTGGTGATGGGCCTCGGGCATGTCGCGGTGCGCGACCTTGTGAGCTGGCTGCGCCATGAGGAGGGCACCGGCAACCCGCTCGGCGGCATCGACCGGGCCTATGGCTACGGCCGCTCGCAGACGGGCCGCGCGATCCGGGACTTCATCTGGCGGGGCTTCAACGCCGACGCCGCCGGCCGGCGGGTCTTCGACGGGCTGATGCCGCATGTCTCCGGGGCCGGCGGCAAGTGGCTGAACCAGCGCTTCGCCAACGCCGTCGTCTCGGGCGGCCAGCAGCATGAGGACCATTACGCGCCCGCCGACCGGTTCCCCTTCGCCTACACGCCCTGCACGGACCCCCATACCGGCCGCACGGACGCGATCCTGAAGCGCCCGGAAACCGACCCGCTCGTGATCCACACGCAGACCGCGACGGAATACTGGCAGCGCCGGGGCTCGCTCGTGCACACGGACTGCGAGGGCAACGACCTCGCGGAGCCGGAGGGCGTGCGCATCTACCACTGGACCGGCACCCAGCACTCCGCCGACCCGGGCCAGCGGGAGCCGCGCCGGGCGGTGTGCGAGAACTGGCTGAATGTCGCCCAGACCTCGATGCTGTTCCGCGCCGCGCTGGACGCGCTCGACCGCTGGGCGGACGGCGGCCCGCCGCCCCCGTCGAGCCGCTATCCCCGCGCCGCCGACGGCACGCTCGTGCCATACGGGACCTGGCGGGAGCAGTTCCCAGCAATCCCCGGCGGGTCCGTGCCGCAATCGCCCAACCTGATGCCGGCGCTCGATTTCGGCCCCCGCGCCGACAAGGGAATCCTGGACAGGGAACCGCCGGCGGTGCTGGCCGAAGAGGGCTATGCCGTGCGGGTGCCGGCGGTCGATGCGGACGGCAACGAGGTCGCGGGCGTGCGCGCGCCGATGGTCGCGGCCCCGGTCGGCACCTTCGCCGGCTGGAACATCCGCCGGCGCGGCGTTGCCGGCGGGGCGATGCACGAGTTCTCCGGCAGCTACATCCCCTTCCCGGACACGCCGGAGGAGCGCGCCGCCACAGGCGACCCCCGCCCGTCCCTGCTGGAGCGCTACGGCGATGCGGCGGGCTATTTGCGGGCGGTGGAGGCGGCGGCGCGGACGCTCATCGAGGACGGCTTCATGCTGGAGGAGGACCTGCCGCGCGTGCTGGCCCGCGCCGAAGACTGGGGCCGGCCGCTGACCGACGTGCGGCTCCCCTGACCGGCGATGGCCTTCCCTCTCGACCATACCGGCCAGATGCGCGCCGATCTCGACGCGGGCGCCGCCGCCTGGGAGCGGCTGGGCTTCCTGCTCTCTCCCGAAACGCCGCAGCAGGGCGCGGTGCCGGGCGCAGGCGGCATGCAGCCCTGGGCCACCGCCAACCGCTGCGCGCTCTTCCGCGAGGGCTATCTGGAGCTGATCGGCATTCGCGCGCCCGGCCGCTTCAACCCGTGGTCGCATTTCATGGCCCGGCATGAAGGCATCCACATCGCGGCCTTCCGCTGCGCGTCGGCGGACGAGGCGTGGCCCGGCATGGCGGCGCAGGGTTTCGCCCCGCCGGTGCGGCGCGCCCGCTCGACGCCGGCGGGGGAAATGCGCTTCCGCAATATCTTCTCCCGCGACGAGCGCTGGCCCGAAGGCCGCATCATCGTCATCGAGCACCAGACGCCGGAGGTGCTGTGGCGGCCGGAACTGCTGGAACACCCGAACGGCGCCCGCGCGCTCCGGCAATGCCTGTTCGTCTCAAACCGGCCGGACGAGCTCGCAAGCCGGCTCGCGGGCTTCGGCGCGGACCCCGCCGGCTATGCGGCGCTCTCCGCCGGAGATTTCGCGGACCTGTTCCCCGGCGAGACCGCGCCGCCCCTGCCCTGCATGGCCGGACAAGTCATAGCCTTCGCCGACCCCGACCTCGCCATCCGCCTGATGGAAGCAAACGGCATCCCTGTAAAGCAGGACAGCCTCGGCCGGCCCTTTGTCGGGCGGGCGCACAATAACGGCGCCGTCATGGTGCTGATTGAGGACCGTCCGGCCTGACGGCATAATCGCGTCATTCCGGCGAGGGGGATAGAGCATGACGGGGGACCGGTTCCGCTTCCCGAGGGTCGAGTTCGGCCCTGAGGAGCGGGCGCTCAGGGAGGAAGTCCGCGCGTTCATCCGCGAAGAACGGGCGTCGGGCGGCTTCACGCCGATGGCGGACAGCTGGGGCTCCGGCTGGTCGCCGGAATGGTCGCGCAAGATGGGCGCGCGCGGCTGGCTCGGCATGATGTGGCCGAAGGAATATGGCGGCGGCGAAAAGCCCGCGCTGCACCGCTACATCGTCACCGAGGAAATGGTGTCGGCCGGCGCGCCCTGCGCCGCCCACTGGGTCGCCGACCGCCAGTCCGGACCGCTGCTGCTGCGCTACGGGACGGAGGAGCAGCGGCGCTCGATCCTGCCGCGCATCGCCGCCGGGGAGTGCTATTTCGCCATCGGCATGAGCGAGCCCGACTCGGGCTCCGACCTCGCCTCGGTCCGCACGACGGCAGTGAAGGTCGATGGCGGCTGGACGATCAACGGGCGCAAGATCTGGTCCTCCGGCGCCCATCGCTCGCACTACATGATCGCGCTGGTCCGCACCGCGCCCCGCGACATGAAGGCCCGCCACGCCGGCCTGACGCAGTTCCTGATCGACCTCGGCTCCCCCGGCATCGAGATACGCGGCATCCGCAACATCGCCGGCGAGCGCCATTTCAACGAAACCGTGTTCGACGATGCCTTCGTGCCGGACGACATGGTGATCGGCGAGGCCGGGGACGGCTGGCGGCAGGTGACGAGCGAGCTCGCCATCGAACGCTCCGGGCCGGAACGGTTCCTCTCCACCTTCCCGGTGCTGACGGAGCTGGTGCGGGAACTCGGCCCCGAGCCGGGCGAGCGGGACGCCGAGACGGTGGGCGTCCTGGCGGCGCGGACCATGGCGCTGCGGCGCATGTCGCTCGGCATATCCAGGCTGCTGGACGAGGGCGAGGCGCCGGAGGTCGCCGCCGCGCTCGTCAAGGACCTGGGCACCCGTTTCGAGGGCGAACTCGTGCGCGAGGCGCGGAACCTGCTGCCCGCAGCGGCGGCGGCCCAGTCTCCCGACCTCTACGGCAAGGTGCTGGCGGACGGCGTGCTCCATGTGCCCTCCTCCACGATTCGCGGCGGCACCAACGAGGTGTTGAAGGGAATCGTCGCGCGGGAACTGGGCCTCAGATGAGCGACCGGATCGTCCTCGACACGGCGGAGCGCATCCTCGCCGACCTCTGCCCGCCGGAAGTCGTCAACGATGCCGAGAACGGCGTCTGGCCGGCGGCGCTCTGGGAGGCGCTGGAGGAAAGCGGCCTCACGCTGGCCTGGGTCCGGGAGGAACTCGGCGGCGGCGGCGCGGAGACCGGCGACGGCTTCGGCATATTGAAGGCGGCCGGCGCCTGGGCGGTCCCGGCGCCGCTGGCGGAGACATTGCTTGCGGGCTGGCTTCTGGAACAAGCCGGCCTGGCCGCGCCGGGCGGCGCGATGACGGTGGCTCCTGCCGGCCCGGCCGATACCGTCGCGCTTGCACGCGGCGCGCTTTCCGGCACGGCGCGGCAGGTGCCGTTCGCCCGCAATGCCGGGCATGTCGTGCTGCTGGCGGGCGGCTGCGTCCTCCTCGTCGAACGGGACGCCTGCGCGCTCGTGCCGGGAACGAGCCTCGCCGGCGAGCCGCGCGACGACATCGCGTTCGACGGCGTGCGGCCGCTGCGCACGGCCCCCGCGCCCGAAGGGCTGGACGCCGACCGCCTTTTGCTCGTCGGCGCGGCGGTCCGCGCGGCGCAGATGGCGGGCGCGCTCTCCCGGCTGCTCGACCAGTCGGTGCAATACGCGCAGGAGCGGGAGCAATTCGGCCGGCCCATCGGGCGCTTCCAGGCGGTGCAGCATGCGTTGGCGGAGCTTGCCGGCGAGGCGGCGGCGGCAGAAGCGGCGGTGGATGCCGCAGCCGAGGCCGTGGCGGCCGGGGATTTCGGCCCTGCCGGCGTCGCGGCGATCGCGGCGGCCAAGGTTCGCACCGGCGAGGCGGCGTCGAAGGGCGCCGCCATCGCGCACCAGGTCCACGGCGCCATGGGCTTCACCTACGAACATTCCCTCCACCACCGCACGAGGAGGCTCTGGTGCTGGCGGGACGAGTTCGGCAATGAGCGCGCCTGGGCAGTCCGGCTCGGCCGCCTGGTCGCGGCGGAGGGCGCGGACGCGCTCTGGCCTTTCCTGACCGGGAGTCGTGCGGCATGAGCGGCCGGCGCCGCGCGGTGGACGCGCTCCGGGCCGAAATGGCGCGGCGGGGCCTCGCCGGCTTCCTGGTGCCGCGCGCGGACGAATATCAGGGGGAATATGTGCCGGCGAGCGCCGCGCGGCTGGCCTGGCTGACCGGTTTTACCGGCTCGGCCGGGATCGCCGTCCTGCTGCTGGAAAAGGGCGCCGTGTTCAGCGACGGCCGCTACACGCTGCAAATGCCGGAGCAGGTGGATACGGGGGTCTTCGAGTGCCTCCACATAAGCGACGACCCGCCGGCCGAGTGGATCGCCGCGAACCTGCCTGCGGGCGGCGCGCTCGGCTACGACCCCTGGCTGCATGTGGAAAAGGAAGTCGGGAAGTTCGGGAAGGCGGCCGCCGAGGCCGGCGGCCGCCTGCTCGCCTGCCCGGAGAATCCGCTGGATGCGGTCTGGACCGACCGCGCCGCCCCGCCGGACGCGCCGATGGTGGCCCACGATATCGCCTATGCCGGCCGCGAATCGGCCGACAAGCGCCGCGAGCTTGCCGCCGCGCTCGACGAGGCCGGTCGCGACGCCGCGGTGCTGACCCTGCCCGACTCCATCGCCTGGCTGCTCAATGTGCGCGGCGGCGATGTCTCCCACACGCCGCTGCCGCTCAGCTTCGCGGTGCTGGACCGCGAGGGGAAGGTGGAACTGTTCGTCGATCCGGCAAAGCCCGCGCCGGGCCTGGGCGCGCATCTCGGCAATGAGGTCTCGCTTGCGCCGCCGAAGGCGTTCGGGTCCGCGCTCGACGCGCTCGCGGGCAGGACGGTCCAGGTCGATGCCGCCCGTGCGCCGGCCTGGGTCGTGTCGCGGCTGGAGGCGGCGGGCGCGGAGATCGTGCGCGAACGCGACCCCTGCATCCTGCCCAAGGCCTGCAAGAACGAGGGCGAGATTGCCGGCGCCAGGGCCGCTCACCGGCGCGATGCCGGCGCGATGGCGGACTTTCTCGCATGGCTGGACCGGGAGGGCCCCTCAGGCGGGCAGACGGAGCTTTCCGCCGCCGCCCGCCTGCGCAGCTACCGCGAAGCGCTGCCGCTCTTCCGCGACCTCAGCTTCCCGACCATCTCCGGCGCGGGGCCGAACGGCGCGGTCGTACATTACGGAGTGACCGAAGCCACGGACCGGCCGATAGTGCCGGACATGCTCTATCTGGTCGATTCCGGCGCCCAGTTCCTCGACGGCACCACGGACATCACCCGCACCGTCGCCATAGGCACACCGACGGACCATCAGCGCGCCTGCTTCACCCGCGTGCTCAGGGGGCATATCGCGCTTGCCGCGGCGCGGTTCCCCGAGGGGACCACCGGGACCCAGCTCGACGCGCTGGCCCGCGCGCCGCTCTGGCAGGGCGGTATGGACTTCGACCACGGCACCGGCCACGGCGTCGGCAGCTACCTTTCGGTGCATGAGGGCCCACAGCGCGTCGCCAGAAGCGGCGACGAGCCCCTGCTTCCCGGCATGGTCGTCTCCAACGAGCCCGGCTATTACGAACCGGGGGCCTTCGGCATCCGCATCGAGAACCTGCTGCTGGTGCGCGAAGACCCGGACTTCCCGGACATGATGAGCTTCGAGACGCTGACCTTCGCACCCATCGACCGCCGCCTGATCGACACCGCGCTGCTCACGCCCGCCGAGCGCGACTGGCTGAACGCCTATCACGCAGAGGTGCGCGAGGTCGCCGCCTGCGAAGACCCCCTCTGGCTGGAAGCCGCCACCGCCCCGGTCTGACCCTACCGCATGCACCCATCTCCGGCGTCGGCTTCGCACCGCATGGGCCCCCCGACTGTCACCCCGGACCGAGCCTGTCCCCGCCTCCGAGCGGGGAAGCCGGGGGCCCATGCTTGGCTTGCGATGACGCCGCAGCCGGTGGAAAGCAAGCTCAACCGCCGGAGCGACAATTTCGGACTTGGCCCCAATGTCGTTTCAATCCGAAAGGATCCCGCTCCAAATGCAATTTGTTCGCAATATACGAAATAATTCAAGAAAAGGGATTGTTTTCTGAGTTGCCCGTGGCTATATGAGGCGGGAGGAGAGAAACGGCATCCGCGCGGGGCCGCTTCGTCTTCCGGTTCGCGCCGGCGCGAAAAAACACCCCGAGAAACAGACGGGAGACGTGCGCCCTGCGCCTGCCTCGCACGCGCGGGCAATCAGGCGCGCGAACCGCGCCGGCGCGAAACGCCCGCCCGCGCCCGCACACGCCCGCGCACGCGATACGCGCGGAAAAGGGTCCCGCCGCTCGGGAAAGCTGGCGGCGGGGAATGGAACGAAGAGGGATCGAGAGGAGAAGCCCCATGCCGAAGACGCAAAGCCGGGGAACCGGGACGGAATGCCCGCGCCCGTGTCCGAAACCGCAGCGATATGCCCTGACAGGCAACGGCCTATGCGCCGTCCGCATCCGGAACATGACAAAACATGACATTCCGCGACATCCCGGCGGAGTGGACCCCCATGGGCCGGGCAACCGGGCCGAAAAGATTTGACCGCCGGGCGCTTTGGACCTATTGCTGCGCCGCCGCACCACGCATGACCCACGTGCCAAGAAATCACCCGGGCGGACGAGCCGGGGGCCGGTAACGAGGTATCGGTGCGACAGGCGGGAAGACGGACGGTTTGCAGCCGCCCGCCGGACCGCCCCCGAGCCGCGGTTAGGAGCCCCTTGGGAGGGTTATGCGATGACGGCGCGCATTCGCCGATTCCTGGACGAGTCCCGGCCGCCGACGCCGTGCCTCGTCATCGACCTCGATGTCGTGCGGGACAACTATCTCGCCTTCACGCGCCTGTTGCCGCAGGCGGCGGTCTATTACGCCGTCAAGGCCAATCCGGCGCCCGAAATCGTCTCGCTGCTCGTGCGGCTCGGCTCGTCCTTCGACTGCGCCAGCATCTACGAGATAAGGGACTGCCTCGCCGCCGGCGCGCCGCCCCGCCGCCTCTCCTTCGGCAACACGATCAAGAAGTCCGCCGACATCGAGGCCGCCCACAGGCTCGGCGTGGACCTGTTCGCCTTCGACAGCCGGGGCGAGCTGCACAAGCTGGCGGACGCCGCGCCGGGCGCCCGCGTCTATTGCCGCATCGCCATGACCGGGGAAGGCGCGGACTGGCCGCTCGGGCGCAAATTCGGCTGCGAGCTCGACATGGCCCGCGACCTCATGCTGGAAGCCGGGCGGCTCGGCCTCGAACCCTACGGCCTCTCTTTCCATATCGGCTCGCAGCAGCGCGACGTGCGCCAGTGGGACGTGGCCTTCGGCCAGACGGCCATGCTGTTCACCGCGCTTGACGAAGCGGGCGTGAAGCTCGGCATGGTGAATGTCGGCGGCGGCTTCCCGGCGCGCACCCGCAAGGAGGGACCGGGCGCGCAGGAGCACGTGGCGGCGCTGGCCGAGGCCGCCCGAAACCATTTCGGCAACCGGATCCCCGGCCTGATCGTCGAGCCGGGCCGGGCGCTGGTGGGCGACGCCGGCCTCGTCCAGAGCGAGGTCGTGCTGATTTCGCGGAAGGGCTACCGGGACGAGGAACGCTGGGTCTATCTCGACATCGGCAAGTTCGGCGGCCTGATCGAGACCATGGACGAGGCGATCCAGTACCGGATCACCACGGACCGCGACGGGACCGAATGCGGCCCGGTCGTGCTGGCGGGGCCCACCTGCGACGAGGCCGACGTGCTCTACCAGCGCAGCAATTACCGTCTGCCGCTCGCGCTGGAGGTCGGCGACAGGGTGGCCATCGAGTCCGCCGGCGCCTACACGGCCTCCTACAGTTCGGTCAATTTCAACGGCCTGCCGCCGCTTGCGACCTACTGCATCTGAGCCGGAGCGGGCCTCGCGGATTGACAGCGCGCCGATGCGGGCCAGATAATCGGCGCCAGTTGGAGTTTGTCGGCAGCATGAGCGCAGGGATCAGCATTTCCGACAGGGCCGCGGAGCGCGTCGCCCACCTGATGGAGCAGCAGCCGGGCGACGACCTGATGCTGCGCGTCTCCGTGTCGGGCGGCGGGTGTTCCGGGTTCCAGTACGGGTTCGCCTTCGACGACGCCCGCAACGACGACGACCTCGTGTTCTCCCATGCCGGCGTCGAGGTGGTGATCGACGAGATGTCGCTGGAGCTTCTGGAGGGCGCCGAGATCGATTTCGTCGAGGACCTCGCCGGCGCCGCGTTCCGCATCGACAACCCCAACGCGACGGCTTCCTGCGGCTGCGGTTCGTCCTTCGCCGTCTGAATGAAGATCGCGACCTGGAACGTCAACTCGATCAAGGCGCGCCTGCCCGCCGTGGTCGAATGGCTGGAGACCTCCGCGCCCGACGTGCTGGCGCTGCAGGAGATCAAGTGCACCGCCGACGCCTTCCCGCATCTCGAAATCGAGGCGGCGGGATACCGGGCGGCGGTTCTCGGCCAGAAGACCTATAACGGCGTCGCGCTCATCTCGAGGACGGCCCCGGAATCGCTGCGCGAAGGCCTGCCGGACGGCGGCGAAGAGGACGGCCAGGCGCGCTATGTCGAGGCGGTCTTCGACGGGGTGCGCGTCGCCTCGATCTACCTGCCGAACGGCAATCCCGCCGCGAGCGACAAGTTTCCCTACAAGCTCGCCTGGATGGCGCGGCTGAAACGCCATGCCGCGCGCCTGCTGGCGGACGAGGTGCCGACCGTGCTCGGAGGGGACTTCAACGTCATTCCGGATCCGGAGGACTGTTACGACCCGGAAGACTGGGCGGGCGACGCGCTCTACCGGCCGGAGAGCCGGCGCGCCTTTCGCGAAATCCTCCATCTCGGCTGGACCGACGCCTTCCGGTCCCTCCATGCGCGGCGCGGCGGCGCGTTCACCTTCTGGGACTACCAGCGCGGCCGCTGGCAGCGCGGCGAGGGCATCCGCATCGACCACCTGCTGCTGTCGCCGGCGGCGCTGGACCGGCTGGAAGCCTGCGACATCGACACGGCGCCCCGCAGCCGGCCCAAAGCCTCGGACCACACGCCCATCTGGTGCAGCCTCGGCCCCGAGCCGCAGGCCGCAGACCTGTTCCACGCCCCCGGCGAAGACGGATAAGGACCGCCCATGGACTTCGCAAACAGGACGATCATCGTGACCGGCGGCGCTTCCGGCATCGGGGCGGAGACGGTGCGGATGCTGCGCGCGGCCGGCGCAGATGTGCTCGTGGTGGACCGGGACGCCTCCTCCGGCCTTGTCGGCGACGTGACCGACCCGGCGCTGGTCGCCGCAGCGATGGAACGCTGCCCGCGGCTCGACGGGCTGGTGACGGCGGCCGGCATCTCCGAGAGCGGCGTCGCGATCGGGGACATCGACCCGGAGGACTGGGACCGGGTGTTCGCCGTCAATGTCAAGGCGACCTGGATGTGGCTGGCGGCGGCGGCCGGGCCGATGCGCGCGGCGGGCGGCGGGTCGGTCGTGGGCATCGCCTCGCAGCTCGCCTTCGCCGGCGGGTCGCTGAACGCGGCCTATATCGCGTCGAAGGGCGCCGTCGTCTCGCTGGTCCGCACGGCGGCGGTCGAGCTTGCCGGCGACGGCATCCGCGTCAATGCGGTCGCGCCCGGAGCCACCGAAACGCCGATGCTGAACCGCAGCCTCTCGCGCCAGGCCGACCCCGGCGCGGCCCGCGAACGCTCCCGCACCCGCCATGCCATGGCCCGCTTCGGCAAGCCGGACGAGATTGCCGAGGCGATCTGCTTCCTGCTCTCGGACCGCGCGAGCTTCATCACCGGCACCACGCTGCCGGTGGACGGCGGCTGGCTCGCGGCCTGAGCTACAGCCGGGCCAGACGCGCCTCCGCCGCCGCGAGGTCCTCGGGCGTGTTGATGTTGAAGAAGGGGTCGCCCTCGGGCGGAACCGCGAATTCCACGTCGGCCATGCGGTGGCGGGCGGTCCAGCGGTCCACCTTGCGCAGGCCTTCCTCCGCCAGCGCCTGGTGCAGGTCGTCGGCGAGGCGGACGGCCCAGAGCGCGAAGACCGGGTGCCGCTGTCCGCCGGAAGTCGCGGTAACGATATCGGCGTTCTCCGCCTCGGCCGCAAGGTCGCGGACCAGGGTTTCAGGGAAGAAGGGCGCGTCGCAGGGAAAGCTCGCGACCCAGCCATAGCCGGCTTCGCGCGCCCAGAGCATGCCGGCGAGCACGCCCGCGAGCGGCCCGACGAACCCGGCGACGGGATCGGGCAGCACGGGCAGGTCCAGTTCCGCGAAGACCGAAGCCGGCGCGTTGGCGTTGACGGCGAGGCAGGCCACCTGCGGGGCGGCGCGCGCCGCCGCATGGGCGAGCAGCGGCCGGCCGGCGAGCCGCGCCATGCCCTTCAGCCCGCCGCCCATGCGCCGGCCGAGTCCGCCCGCCAGCAGCAGGCCGGCGCAGTCCCGCCGGGGGTCGAGGGACACGGAACTCAGGCGGCGTCGCCGGAGGCGACATCGGGGCTCGCGTCGAACACCAAGCGCTCCGTGCCCGAGAGCGCAATGAAGCGCTTGCCCTTGGCGCGCCCGACCAGGGTGAGCCCCGCCTGCCGCGCGAGCGTCACGCCCGAGGCCGTGAAGCCCGACCGGGAAATCAGGATCGGCACGCCCATCTGCACCGTCTTGATGACCATCTCGCTGGTCAGCCGCCCGGTGGTGAAGAACAGCTTTCCCTCGGGCGGGATGCCGTTGAGGCGCATGTAGCCGGCGATCATGTCCACGGCATTGTGCCGGCCGACATCCTCCAGATAGAGCAGCGGCCGGTCGCGCTCGCAGAGCACGCAGCCATGGATCGCGCCCGCCGCCAGATAGAGGCTCGGCCGGCGCGAGATCTTGGCCGAGAGCGTGTAGATCCAGGAGGTGTAGAGCGGGTCCGGGGGAAGCTCGGCCGCCTCGAAACTGTCCATCACATCGGCGAACACGGTGCCGACGGCGCAGCCCGAGGTGCGGACCCGGCGCTCCAGCCTGTGCTCGTAGTCGGTCGTGCGCGCCGTGCGCACGATGGCGACATCGAGTTCGTCGTCTATGTCGATGCCGGTGATCTCGTCGTCCGGGCGCAACATGTTCTGGTTGGCGAGGAAGCCGACGGCGAGCCAGTCGGCATGGTCGCCGACCGTCATCGCCGTCACGATCTCCTGGCTGTTCAGATAGATGGTGAGCGGGCGTTCGACGACCACGCGGGTGCTGCGCTCCCGGCCCTCATGGTCGATGCCGGTGACAGCCTCCGTCAGCCTCGGATCGTCGGGATCGGGCGCGACCAGGAACTCCTGCATGAACTCGCTCATGTTCTCCACTATGCTCCGGGCCATGGAGAGGCTCAACGACTGTTTCGCGGCGGGCGACCGGCTGCTGACCGTCGGCGAGGCGGCCGGGCGGCTGAGGACGAAGCTCGGCCCCATGGTCGGCCGGGAGCGGGTTCCGCTCGCCGAAGCGCGGGGCCGTATCCTGGCGGAACCCCTGACGAGCGGCCTCGACGTGCCGGGTTACGACAATGCCGCCGTGGACGGCTACGCCTTCTCGCACGGAAATGCGCGCTACCGCGTTGCCGGACGGGCGGCGGCGGGACGGCCCTTTTCGCGCCCCCTCGTGCCGGGCGAGGCGGTCCGCATCCTGACTGGCGCGCCGGTGCCGGAGGGCGCCGACACCGTCGCGATGCAGGAGGACTGCCGCCTGCAAGGCACGATCGTCTCGGTCCCGGCGGGCCTCAAGGCCGGCGCCAATTACCGCAGGGCCGGGGAGAATATCCGCCGGGGCGAAACCGTGTTCGAGGCAGGCCGGCGCCTCGGCCCGCTGCAGCTGGGCGTCGCCGCGTCGCTCGGCGAAACCGCGCTCGACGTCTTCCGGCCATTGCGCGTCGCCCTGTTCTCGACCGGGGACGAGCTTGCCCTGCCCGGCGAGCCGCTGGCGCCGGGGCAGCTCTACGACTCGAACCGGACGATGCTGCGCGCCTTCCTGGAAGCCGACGGACTCGCCGTGACCGATCTCGGCATCCTCCCGGACGACGCACCCTCGGTGAAGGCGGCGCTGGCCGAGGCGGCGGCCGGCCACGATGTCGTAATGACCTCGGCGGGCATCTCGACCGGGGACGAGGACCATGTGGCGGCGGCGGTCCCGGAGCTGCATTTCTGGCGGCTCGCGGTGAAGCCCGGCCGGCCGCTGGCGCTGGGAAGTATCGGCAATGCGGCCTTCGTCGGCCTGCCGGGCAATCCGGTGGCCGCCGCCGCCTGCCTGCTGATGCTGGTGCGGCCGATGCTGGGCCTGCTGGGCGGCGCCGGCTGGGAAGCGCCGCCCGCGGTGCCGGTGCC
This sequence comes from Alphaproteobacteria bacterium, assembly GCA_022825195.1. Taxonomy (GTDB): domain Bacteria; phylum Pseudomonadota; class Alphaproteobacteria; order Bin95; family Bin95; genus Bin95. The sequence goes on along the minus strand of JAJDYL010000123.1, from coordinate 2,955 downwards.
CGCCGGCTTCGCCATGAAGAAGAAGACCGGACGGCGGGAATGGCTGCGCGTCCGCCTCGGCGCGGACGGCGCGGCGCAAAAGGCCGGCCCGGACGGCTCGGCGCTGCTCCGCGTCATGGCCGGGGCCGACGGCCTGCTCGACGTGCCGGAGGACGTGGCCGCCATCGCCCCCGGCGACCGCTTCCCGATGTTGCGGCTTTGAGGGTCGCGGCCCGCAGTCCCGTGCAGGTGCTGACCGTCGGCCACTCCAATCATTCACTGGAGGCCTTCCTCGCGCTTCTCGCGCGGCATGGCGTGACGGCGCTCGGCGATGTGCGCTCGGCGCCCTGGAGCCGCTTCAATCCGCATTTCAACCGCAAGGCGCTTTCGGCGTCGCTCTCCGCCAACGGAATCGCCTATGTCTGGCTGGGGAGGGAACTCGGCGGCCGGCCCGACGACCCGGCCTGCTACGAAGACGGCGCGGTCCGCTATGACCGCCTCGCGCAGACCCCTCTCTACCGGGAGGGAATCGAGCGCGTCCTCCGCGGCAGCCGCGAACACCGCCTCGCCCTGATGTGTGCGGAAAGGGACCCGCTCCATTGCCACCGGGCGCTGCTCGTTTCCCGCTCGCTCGAGGAACTCGGGCTGGAGGTTGCGCACATACTCGCCGACGGCGGCCTCGAATCCCATGAAAGCCTGATGGACCGCCTGCTCGCCGCCCGCCGCCCGGACGACGGTCTGTTCGCAAGGCCGCAATCCCGCGCCGAGAGGATCGCCGGTGCCGCCCGCACGCCGCCCCGCCGCCGCAAGCGCGGTTAGTTTGCGGCGGCATGCTGCCCGGAGCCGACCGCCAGGCGCCCTCTCCTGCCGGTCCCCGCTTTCCCGGCCGCTTGTTGCGGGCCGGGAGCGTTGCTATACCGCGCCGCCATGACCGAGCCAGCGCATATCCGCAATTTCGCCATCATCGCCCACATCGACCACGGCAAATCCACCCTGGCGGACCGGCTGATCCAGACCTGCGGCGGGCTGACGGAGCGCGAGATGCGCGAGCAGGTGCTGGACAATATGGACCTGGAGCGCGAGCGCGGAATCACGATCAAGGCGCAGACCGTGCGCCTCGACTACGAGGGGGAAGACGGCCGGGCCTATGCGCTCAACCTCATCGACACGCCGGGCCATGTCGATTTCGCCTATGAGGTGAACCGCTCGCTCGCCGCCTGCGAGGGCTCGCTGCTTGTGGTGGACGCGACCCAGGGCGTCGAGGCGCAGACGCTCGCCAACGTGTACCAGGCCGTGGACAACGACCACGAGATCGTCGTCGCGCTCAACAAGGTCGATCTGCCTGCCGCCGATCCCGAGCGCGTCCGCAGCCAGATCGAGGACGTGGTCGGCATCGACGCGAGCGACGCGGTGCTCTGCTCGGCCAAGACCGGCGACGGCATTCCGGCGCTGCTGGAAGCGCTGGCCGGGCGCCTGCCGCCGCCGGCCCCGGAGGTCGAGGGCGACGGGCATGTGCGCGCCATGGTCGTGGACAGCTGGTACGACCGCTATCTGGGCGTGATCGCGCTGGTCCGTGTCCGCGAGGGCGAGTTGCGCCGCGGCCTGAAGATGCGCCTGATGGCGACCGGCGCCGCCTACGACATAGACGAGGTGGGCGTGTTCACCCCGAAGCGGCAGAAGGCGGGCCGCCTCGGTCCCGGCGAGATCGGTTATGTGAGCGCGGCGATCAAGACCGTTGCCGACTGCCAGGTGGGCGACACGATCACGGACGACCGCAAGCCCGCGCCCGAGCCGCTGCCCGGCTTCCAGCCGAGCCTGCCGGTCGTGTTCTGCGGGCTGTTCCCGACCGACTCGGCGGACTTCGAATTCCTGCGGGAAAGCCTTGCCAAGCTCCGGCTGAACGATGCCGGTTTCGAATATGAGCCGGAGAACTCGCCGGCGCTCGGTTTCGGCTTCCGCTGCGGCTTTCTCGGCCTCCTGCACCTGGAGATCGTGCAGGAACGGCTCGACCGCGAGTTCGGCCTGGACCTGATCGCGACCGCGCCGAGCGTCGTTTACCGGGTCCACAGCACGGACGGCGGCATGGACCTGCTGCACAACCCGGCCGACATGCCGGACCCGGTGCAGGTTTCGCATATAGAGGAGCCCTGGATCGCCGCCACGATCTTCACGCCGGACGAGTATCTGGGCGGAATCCTCAAGCTCTGCGAGGAGCGGCGCGGCATCCAGCGAGAGCTCACCTATGTCGGCAACCGCGCCATGGTGGTCTACGAGCTGCCGCTGAACGAGGTGGTGTTCGACTTCTACGACCGGCTGAAGTCGCTCAGCCGGGGCTATGCGAGCTTCGACTACCGGATCGAGGACTATCGCGAGGGCGACCTTGTGAAGCTCTCGCTGCTGGTGAACCACGAGTCGGTCGATGCGCTCGCCTGCATCACCCACCGGATGCGGGCGGAAGGCCGGGGCCGGCAGCTCTGCGAGCGGCTGAAGGAGCTGATCCCGCGTCAGCTCTTCAAGATCCCGATCCAGGCGGCGGTCGGCGGCAGGATCGTCGCCCGCGAGACCATTTCCGCCATGCGCAAGGACGTGACCGCCAAGTGCTATGGCGGCGACGTGACACGGAAGAGAAAGCTGCTGGAGCGCCAGAAGGAAGGCAAGAAGCGGATGCGCACCTTCGGCAAGGTGGACATCCCGCAAAGCGCCTTCATCGCTGCGCTCCGGATGAACGAAAGCTAGAGCCCGATCCGTTCCGACTGAAACGACCGCCTTTGCCGGGTTTCGTCCGCGGTCGTCTGTATGACCGTTTGTTCTCTTTTTGAAATAATTTTCCGCAAAGGGCTTGCATTCTAGGAAATTATGCTACAATGGCTCCCAGGGCAGCGGTGTCCATGGGTCCGCTTCCCGCCTCTCCGGCCCGGCGCCGGAACGACCCCCATTCGACGCACAGGCGAAGTGCGCCCGGCATCCCGCCGCGCA
>JAJDYL010000070.1 GCA_022825195.1 Alphaproteobacteria bacterium | reverse complement strand
GGGAGCGACCGACACTCCCGGATCGGGAATGTCGGTCTCGGTGGTAGCGGGGGAGGGATTTGAACCCCCGACCCAGGGATTATGATTCCCCTGCTCTACCGCTGAGCTACCCCGCCGAAGGACCGGCGTTTTAGGCGCTGCCGCTTGCGCCGTCAACGGGACCGGCCGATCCTGCGGCGATGAAGAAAATCGCATTCCTGATGATTGCGGGCCTGCTGCTCGCCGCGCATGGCGGCGCCACGGGCATCGTCAAGCAGCGCATGGACCTGATGGTCGATGTCGGGCGCGCCATGAAGACCATCCGGGACGGTCTGCGCCGGTCCCGGCCGGATGCGGTCCGGGATGCCGCGAGGCGGATGGCCGGGCACGCCAGGCAGATGCCGACGCTGTTTCCGGACGGCAGCTTCCATCCACCCTCGGAGGCCATGCCGGCGATTTCGGCGGACCGGGCGGCGTTCGATGCGCTTGCAGCGAGGCTGGCCGTCCTGGCGGAGGAAGTGGTGGCAAACGGCGGTGCGTCCGATGCTGCGGCAAAGGAGCTCGCCGCTGTCTGCGCGCAGTGCCACGAGCGTTTCCGGGCCGAGAAGAAGCACTGAGCCGGAGCGGGCGGTCAGCGGGGGCAGGGCGCTTCGCCGAAGACCTCCTCGAAGCTCGCCATCAGCGCCGAATCCACTTCGGGCATGGAGGCGACAACGCCCTCGGCCGCCAGCGAGGTCACGCCGAATCCCTCGATGCCGCAAGGCACGATGCCGTCGAAATGTCCGAGGTCGGGTTCCACATTGAGCGCGATGCCGTGGAACGCGACCCAGCGGCGCACCCGCACGCCGAGGGCCGCGATCTTGCGCTCGCGGCTGCCGCGCCGGACCCAGACGCCGATCCGCCCCTCGCGCCGTTCTCCGGCCAGGCCGAAGCGGGCGAGCGTCCGGATGAGCCACTCCTCCAGGCCGCATACATAGTCGCGCACGCCCAGCCCGCGGGCCTGAAGGTCGAGCATGGCGTAGCCGACCCTCTGGCCGGGTCCGTGATAGGTGTAGCGGCCGCCGCGTCCGGTCCTGAACACCGGGAAGCGGTCCGGCGAGAGCAGTTCGGCCGGGTCGGCGGAGGTGCCGGCCGTATAGAGCGGCGGATGCTCGAGCAGCCAGACGAGTTCCGGCGCTTCGTCCTGCCTGACTGCGCGGGCGCGGGTTTCCATGGCTGCGACCGCTCTCTCGTAAGCGACGAGGCGGTCATCGATGCGCCATTCCACCGGTCTTGAAAGCGCCATCGCGATTTGCTATCCCGCCTCCGCCTTGAGGCGGGCAGTTTAGCGCGTCTCCCGGATGCGGTCGTGGCGGAATTGGTAGACGCGCAGCGTTGAGGTCGCTGTGGGGGCAACCCCGTGGAAGTTCGAGTCTTCTCGACCGCACCATGAGCCCGGAAAGTTCGGAGGGATACGATGGCTGAGCCCCATACGGTCCCGCGCGCCGATGACCGGGCCGAGGATATGCCGGCGCTGACGCCCGACCTGGTCCGGGACATCCTCGATACCGAAGACGCCGGGGCTGTCCGGGCGAAGCTCGCGCCCCTTCACGCCGCCGATGTCGCGGACCTGCTCGAACGCATCGCCCCGGACGAACGCTCGACAATACTCGACGCCATCCGCGTCGCGCTCGATCCCGACATTCTGGCCGAACTCGATGAGACCGTGCGCGGCCAGGTCGTGGAGCAGATGGCGCCGCAGGAACTCGCGACGGCGGTCGCCGGGCTCGATGACGACGATGCGGCGGACGTCGTCGCCGATCTCGACGAGCAGGTGCGCCGGGACATCCTGGCCCGCCTGCCGCGGCACGACCGCGCGGCCGTCGAGCAGGCGCTTGCCTATGACGAAAATACGGTCGGCCGCCTCATGCAGCGCGCGACCGTCGTCGTGCCCGCTTACTGGACCGTCGGGGAAACCATCGACTATCTGCGCGCCGATGCGTCGCTGCCCGATACCTTCTTCGACGTTTTCGTCGTGGACCCGCGGCACCGGCCCGTCGGCAGCCTTCCGCTCTCGCGCATTCTGCGCAACCGCCGGCCGGTCGGGCTGGCCGGGATCATGGACGGCGAGCCGATCGTGCTGCCGGTCGCGATGGACCAGGAAGAGGCGGCATTCCTCTTCCGGCAGCAGGACCTGACCTCGGCCCCGGTGGTGGACGAGTCGGGACGGCTCGCCGGCGTGCTCACCATCGACGATGTGGTCGATGTGATGGACGAGGAGCATGAGGACGACATTCTGAAGCTCGGCGGCGTGTATGAGGACGACCTCTACCATGCCGCGGCAGCCACGGCGGCGAAGCGCTTTCCCTGGCTGCTCGTCAACCTCGGCACGGCGGTGCTCGCCTCCCTCGTCATCGCGCAGTTCGAGGCGACCATCGAGGCCGTGGTCGCGCTTGCCGTGCTGATGCCGATCGTGGCCTCCATGGGCGGCAATGCCGGCACGCAGACGCTCACCGTCGCCGTCCGCGCGCTTGCGACGAAGGAGCTGTCGGCCACCAACGCCATGCGCATCGTGGTCAAGGAGGTGCTGGTCGGCGGGTTCAGCGGCATGCTGTTCGCGGCCATCGCGGCGGCGCTCACATTCGCGTGGTTCGGCAATTGGCTCCTGGGGGCGGTGATTGCCGCGGCGATGGTCGTCAACCTGCTGGTCGCGGGCCTTTCCGGCGTCGCCATCCCGCTCGCGCTGGACAGGATGCGGATCGACCCGGCGATTGCGTCTTCCGTGATATTGACGACGGTGACCGATGTGGTCGGCTTCTTCGCCTTCCTGGGCCTTGCCGCGGCAGTGCTGCTGTGACTGCCGTCATCCGGCCGGTGCTGGACAGCGACGCCGCCGGCCTGATCCGGCTGATCGATGTCTGCTGGTCCGCCTATGAGGGCTGCATTCTCGATGTCGATGCCGAAGAGCCGCAATTGCGCGCCATGCGAAGCCATTTCGACGCCCTCGGCGGCGAATACTGGGTCGTGGAGAATGCGCACGGCCGGATTGCGGCCGGCGGCGGCTGGGCCCCCGCAGCCGACCCCGCCGGCGCCGAGCTGCACAAGCTCTACGTGCTCGCCGAACTCCGCCGGCAGGGGATTGCCCGGCGCCTGGTCGGCATGGCGGAAACGGCCGCCCGAAGCCGGGGCAGCCGCTTCGTGGAATTGTGGTCCGATACGCGCTTCCTGGAAGCGCACGCCTTCTACGAGGCGCTCGGCTATCGGCGGACCGGCCGAACCCGCGACCTGGACGACCTGTCGAACACGACGGAGTTCCATTTCGTCAAGGAGCCGTTCACCTTAACGTGATTGGCCGATGCCGGGCGCGGGACCGATCTTTCCCGGCAGGAAACACATCCGGAGGACCATCCGATGCGAACCGCCTTCTCACGCCTGGCAGCGATCCCGTTGCTCGTCCTGTTTGCCGGCTTCGCGGCGGCGAAGGAGCCCGTGTTCCAGCGCAGCGGCGCCGCCATCCACGGCTACGATCCGGTCGCCTATTTCGAGGCCGGCGAGCCGGTGAAGGGCAAGACCCGGCACGAAGTGGAGTGGAACGGCGCCAAGTGGCGCTTCGCGAGCGCCGCCAACCGCGACGCCTTCGAGGCCGATCCGGAGCGCTATGCGCCGCAATATGGCGGCTACTGCGCCTGGGCCGTGTCGCAGGGCTACACCGCACCGATCGACCCGAAGGCGTGGAAGGTCGTGGACGGCAAGCTGTACCTGAACTACTCGAAGTCGGTGCAGAAGAACTGGGAGAAGGACGTTCCGGGCCACATCGCCTCGGCCGACGGGCACTGGCCGCGCATCCTGGCCGAACTGTCCAACTGACCGCGTATCGGCTAGGGTCCCTCCGATTTTGGGAGGAGGGCTGCGCCCGTGGTGGAGATCGCAACGCTTGCCGAGCTTGAGGGCTGGGTCGGCAGGGAACTCGGCGTCAGCGACTGGATCACCGTCGATCAGGGCCGGATCGACGGGTTCGCCGAGGCGACCGAGGACCGCCAGTGGATCCATCTCGACACGGAGCGCGCGAAGACGGACATGCCGGGCGGCAAGACCATCGCCCACGGCTTCCTGACGCTCTCGCTGACCGCGGGCCTCATGGTGTTCTCCGTGCCGGGCGCGAGCCGCGCGATCAATTACGGGCTGAACCGGGTGCGCTTCACCAACACCGTGCCGTCGGGCTCCAGGGTCCGGCTGCGCCAGAGCCTCGCCTCCACGGAGGCGGTCAAGGGCGGCGGCGTGCGCTGCGTGGTGGACAACACCGTCGAAATCGAGGGAACCGAGCGCCCGGCCATGGTGGGCGAAGGGCTGATCGTCTTCTACCCCTGAGCGCCGGCGGAGGCTGGTGGCCGCTGAGGGACTCGAACCCTCACGGGCATACGCCCCACGGATTTTAAGTCCGGTCTGTCTACCGATTCCAGCAAGCGGCCACGGGGCCGCAGCCTACTCCCTGCGGGGAATGCGCGCCAGATTGAGCGCGGGGATCATCGCCAGCACGAAGACGATCCCGAGTGCGAGGAAGCAGTCCCGGAAACCGAAGGCGAGCGCCTGGGCGTGGACGACCTGGCCCAGATAGTCCAGCGCCGCGCCGAGCCGGTCGGGGTCCGGCAGGCCGGCGATGCCGAGCCGGTCGGCTACCGTCTCGAGGAAGCGCTGGCTCGCCGCGTTGCCCGCGGTCTGCGTGGCGGTGAGCGACTCCGCGTGCCAGTGCGTCCGCAATTGCAGCCAGACCACGATCAGGTTGGTGCCCGAGGCCCCGCCGAGCTGGCGGATGAAGTTCATGGCGCCGGAGCCCTGGGCCAGCTTCTCGTTCGGCAGCGCGCGAAGCGCGGACGCCGAGAGCGCCGGCATGATGAAGGACATGCCGACCCGGCTTATCATGGTGAAGACGGCGAAGGCCCAGAAGCCGGTATTGGCGTCGGCCGAGGCCATCAGGAAGGTCCCGAACGCGAAGAAGGCGAGCCCGGCGAGAATCGGGATGTGCTCGGGCAGGCGGTCGGCGGCGCGCCCGGTGAGCGGCAGTGCGAAGAACAGCAGCAGCCCGGCGGGCATCAGCAGCAGGCCCGCCTTGGTCGCGGTGAAGCTCTGGACCTGCTGGACGAACACGGGGATCACATAGCCGGATGCGAAATTGCCGGCGCCGAACACGAAGGCGACGACGACCGCCGCCGTAAAGGCCGGGTGGCGGAAGAGCGACACGTCCAGAAGCGGCGCCCGGCTCCGGACCTGTATCGCCACGAAGGCCGCCGCCGACACCGTTCCGAGCACGGCGTAGAGCAGGATGCGGTCGGAGAGCCAGCCTTCCCTGGGTCCCGACGCCGTGGCGGTCATCAGCAGGAAGAGCGCCGCTCCCAGGAAGCCGAAGCCGAACCAGTCGAAGGGCGGCAGCCTGCCGATGCGTCCCTTGGACGGCATGAACACCATGCCCGCGGCGAACGCCAGGCCGCAGAACGGCAGCGGCAGCAGGAACATGGCCTGCCAGGAGAGCGTGTCGATGGCGATGCCGCCGACGGTCGGCCCGAGCGCCGGCGCCAGCACGACGCCCGCACCGTATATGCCCATCGCCATGCCCCGGCGTTCGGGCGGGAACACGGTGAAGATGGTCACCATCGTCATCGGCATGACGATGCCCGCCGCCACGCCCTGCAGGACGCGCCCGAGGATGAGCATGTCCATCGAGGTGGCCGTGGCGCTCATCAGGGCGCCGGCCATGAAGACCGCGAGCGTGAGCGCGAAGCCGAGCCTCTGGCCGAACGCCTCGGTGATCCAGGCGTTGAGCAGCTGGCTCGCGGTCATGGTCGCGAGGAAGGCCGTCGCCATCCACTGCGCCTGGTCCTGCCCGACGCCGAAGGCGCCCATGACCTCCGGCACGGCGACATTGACGATGGTAGCGGACAGCACCATCGAAAAGCCGCCGATCAGGCCGGCAAAGGTCACATACCAGCGGTAATTCGGGCCGAAACGGCGAAAGAGGTCATCGACCGTATCGGCCTGCATGGAAGACGGGTCCGTCGGGGAACGGCCGCCAGCTTAGCCGGGATTCCTCCCCGCGGTCACGGGCCTGCCGGCCCGCCCCGTCAATGGGCGAGCACGGCCAGCAGCAGGAGCGCCACGATGTTGGTGATCTTGATCATCGGATTGACCGCAGGGCCGGCCGTGTCCTTGTAGGGGTCGCCGACCGTATCGCCCGTCACGGCCGCCATGTGGGCCTCGGAACCCTTGCCGCCATGGTGGCCGTCCTCGATATATTTCTTGGCGTTGTCCCAGGCGCCGCCGCCGGCGGTCATCGAGATGGCGACGAAGATGCCGGTGACGATGACGCCGAGCAGCATCGCGCCGACGGAGGTGAGCGCCGCCGCCTTGCCCGCGACCAGCCAGACCAGCAGGAAGAGCCCGATCGGCGAAAGCACCGGCAGCATCGAGGGCACGATCATTTCCTTGATCGCCGCGCGCGTCAGCATGTCCACGCAGGGGCCGTATTCCGGCTTGGCCGTGCCTTCCATGATGCCCGGGATTTCCCGGAACTGGCGGCGCACCTCCTCGACGACGGCGCCGCCCGCGCGGCCCACCGCCATCATGCCCATGGCGCCGAACAGGAAGGGCAGCAGGCCGCCCACGAACAGGCCGATCACCACATAGGGGTCGGAGAGCGAGAAGGTCACATCCTTCGCAATGCCGGCGAAGAACGGATAGGTGTCCCCCGCGGCGCTGAAGAACTTGATGTCCTCGGTATAGGCGGCGAACAGCACCAGCGCGCCCAGCCCCGCCGAGCCGATGGCGTAGCCCTTGGTGACCGCCTTGGTGGTGTTGCCGACCGCGTCCAGCCTGTCGGTGGTGTCGCGGACGTCCTCGTCGAGGTCGGCCATCTCGGCGATGCCGCCGGCATTGTCGGTGACGGGGCCGTAGGCGTCGAGCGCCACCACCATGCCGGCAAGCGCCAGCATGGCCGTGACCGCAATCGCGATGCCGAACAGGCCTGCAAGCTGGTGGCAGGCGACGATCGCGACGCAGATGATGACGGCGGGGAGCGCGCAGGCCTCCATCGAGACCGCGAGGCCCTGGATGACATTGGTGCCGTGGCCCGTGGTCGACGCCTGGGCCACCGAGCGGACCGGGCGGTATTCGGTGCCGGTATAGTATTCCGTCACCCAGATGATGAGGCCGGTGACGACGAGGCCGATGGCCCCGCAGACGAAGAGCTGCGTGCCGGTGAAGCCGCTTTCGCCGACGGGCCCCATGCCGACCGTCCAGGCGGTCATCGCCAGGATGCCGGCCAGCGAGATGATCGCGGCCACGATGAAGCCCTTGTAGAGCGCGCCCATGATCGACTGCGACGCGCCGAGGCGCACGAAGAAGGTGCCGACGATCGAGGCCAGGATGCACACGCCGCCGATGGCGAGCGGATAGGACATGACGGTGGCCGCCAGCGCGGCGTCGGCGGCGAAGAAGATCGAGGCGAGCACCATGGTCGCGACGACGGTGACGGCGTAGGTCTCGAACAGGTCGGCGGCCATGCCGGCGCAATCGCCCACATTGTCGCCCACATTGTCGGCGATCACGGCGGGGTTGCGGGGATCGTCCTCGGGGATGCCGGCCTCGACCTTGCCGACCAGGTCCGCGCCCACATCCGCGCCCTTGGTGAAGATGCCGCCGCCGAGGCGCGCGAAGATGGAGATCAGCGAGGCGCCGAAGCCGAGCGCGACCAGCGGGTCGATCAGCTCGCGCCCCTCGGCGCCGCCCGACACCAGGATCGCGTAATAGACGCCGACGCCGAGCAGGGCCAGGCCCGCCACCAGCATGCCCGTCACCGCGCCCGAGCGGAACGAAACCGCCAGGCCCTGCGCCAGGCCGTGCCGCGCCGCCTCGGCCGTGCGGACATTCGCCTTCACCGAGACATTCATGCCGATATAGCCGGCGGCGCCGGAGAGCACCGCGCCGATCAGGAAGCCGACCGCCTCGTAGACGCCGAGCAGCAGCAGCAGCACGACGAAGATGACGGCGCCGACGATGGCGATGGCCCGGTACTGGCGGTTGAGATAAGCGCGCGCGCCTTCCTGGATGGCCGCTGCGATCTCCTGCATGCGCTCGTTCCCGGGGCTCGCCGCGAGCACGGACCGGGAGGCTGCGACGCCATAGACCAGTGCAGCGAGGCCGCAGACGACAACGAAAATCAGGACGGGCGACATGGGTGGGTTCCCCTCGGGTGGATGGAAGCGCCGCCGGCGCGTGTAAGCGATGGGCCCCGGTCCCTCAAGCCCCGATTTGTCGCATGAACGGGACTCGCGGCGCCGTTGCGCATCCGCACGGCTGCGGGAATACCGTTGGAATTGTCATGAAATGTCGTAACTGCCCAGGAGGTCTGGCGGTAGCGGCGTTGTCGCCCTGGATTGTTTCAGGCGTATTCGATGTCGTCGATGAAGCTTTCGGAGGAGCCGTTCAGGGTTTTGAGGACGTCCCGTCCCTGCTTTTGGGCTGTGGCGATGACGGTGCGCAGGATGTTAGCGACGGTGAGGAAGTGCACTTATTTGCTGAAGTCCGACGTCTGGGGTCTTCGGATTGGGAGCAGCCGGTCCTGATGTAGTGGTGCCGTTCATCGGATCTGTCGGTCATCGGTTTCGAGGGTTTCGCCGGCGCGTTCGCGCATGAGCATGTCGTTCCAGTCCTGTCCATCGAGAGCCGGGCGCAGCCGGACGGTTCTGGTGTCCTTTTCGATCAGGCGCAGCGCGGCG